>NZ_JBFADU010000023.1:0-99659 GCF_040641575.1 Streptomyces sp. NPDC020807 | reverse complement strand
GGGGGCACGCCCCCGGTTTCGGGAAGGGGCGGGGTGGGGTGAACGCCCGCCGCAGGCGCCCCGCCCCCCACCCCCGTCAGACGTCCGACGCGCGGAACGTCACCCGGCCGCCCACCACCGTCAGACGGACCGGAACGTCCGGGAGCTCCGTCGGCGCGGTGGTCAGCGGATCGGCACCCAGGACCGTCAGGTCCGCGCGGTAACCGACCGCGAGCCGCCCCGCCTCCCCCTCCTCGCCCGCCGCGTACGCCGCCCCCGTCGTCATCCCCCGCAGCGCCTCGAGCGCCGTCAGCGCCTGTTCCGGCCCGTGCGGCGCCTGCGCCAGGTCGCGGCTCGGGCGCCGGTGCCGCGCCCCGGCCATCACCCCGAGCGGCGGGAACGGCGCGATCGGCCAGTCCGAGCCGAGCACCACCGTCGCCCCGGAGTCCACCAGGTCCCGGCAGCGCCACGCCCGCGACGCCCGCTCCTCGCCGAGCCGGCGCGACCAGTTGTCCGTGTGGTCCGCCCGCGTGAAGTCGCAGCAGTGCGTCGGCTGCATGGACGCCACCACGCCGAGCTCCGCGAACCGCCGCAGCGTGTCGTCCGGCACCGTCTCGATGTGCTCCACCCGATGGCGTACCCCCGCCGCACCCGCCGCCTGCGCCTTCTCGACGGAGTCGAGCACGTGCCGTACCGCCGCGTCCCCGATCGCGTGCGTCGCCGTCGGCACCCCGGCCCGGTGCAGCTCCCCGATGATGTGCGTGTACGCGGCGGGATCCGGCCAGAACGCGTGCGTCGACTCCCCGTGGCAGTCCGGCCGTTCGAGCCACGCCGTCCCGTTGTCGATCGTCCCGTCCATGAACAGCTTCACGCCCGCGACCCCCCACAGCGCGCCGCCCCTGCCCTGCTGCTCGATCAGCGCCCGTACGCCGTCCTCGTCCGTGCCCGGCTGGCACCACGGAGCGACCCGCAGTCGCAGGGGCAGCTCACCGGCCGCGTCCAGCTCCTCGTACAGCGCGAGGCTCTCGCCGTTCGCGTCCATCGCGTGCCCGCCGGTGAGCCCGGCCGCCGCCATCCCGCGCAGCGCCGCCGCGAGACCCTCCCGACGCTCCTCGGGCGTCGGCTTCGGCGCGACCCGCTCGACGAGCTCGCAGGCCGCGTCCTCCAGGAGGAGGCCCGTGGGGCGTCCGTCGGCGTCGCAGACGACCTCCGCCGACGCCTGAGCGAACGTGCGCGGTCCGTCGACCCCGGCCAGTTCGAGCGCCCGGCGGCTGGCCAGCGCCGAGTGCGCGTCGAAGAGCAGCAGGAACGCCGGCACCCGGTCGAGTACGGAGTCGAACGGCGCCGTCCCCACCGGCCGGTCCCCGAACACGTTCGGGTCCAGGCCCCACGCGAACAGCCACTCCCCGCGCCGGAGCCGGCGCACCTCGCGGGCCAGCGCCTTCCGTACGTCGTCGACGTCCGCGCAGCCCGACAGGTCGAGACCGGCGCTCAGTTCGGCCCCGGAGACGGGGTGGATGTGACCGTCGACGAGGCCGGGGGTCACGACGGCGCCCTTGAGGTCGACGACCGTCGTGCCGGGACCGGCGAGCGCGCGGATCCCGGCGTCGTCACCGAGGGCGGCGATCCGGCCCTCCTCGGACACGGCCAGGGCGGTGTGCGGCAGGAACGCCCCCGTGCCGGGGTCGAGCAGGCGGGCGGAGAGCAGGACGAGTTCGGTGCGCACGAGGGCTCCAGGGGTGGTGAGCAGGCAGGAAGCAGGAGAGAGCGGGCAGAGAGGGTGGACCGGGGTGCTAGGACGGGTCGGCCGAAGGGGCGGGGGCCGGCCCCGGTGTCTCCGTCGACCCCGGTACCGCCGGCGGTTCCACCCCCGTCAGCGCCCCGTCCGCCAGCCCCAGCACCCGTTCCGCCATGGTCACCGCCATCCGTTTGACCGACTCCGGCCGGTTGCTGTGGTCCGTGTTCGCGTGGGCGCCGAGGCCGTCCAGGACCACGAGGATGTGGATGCCGGCCGCGCGCGGGTCGTCCGTGCGGAACTCGCCCCGTGCGACGCCCTCGCGGATGAGGTCCTCCAGGCGGTCGTCGTTGGTCCGTTCCTGTTCGGCGACGCGGTCGCGGAGGACGGGACGGTAGCGGCTGAGGTGCCGGGCGTTGATCCAGAGGCGGCTGATGTCGTCGTACGCGTCCCCCTCCGACAGCGCGAAGTAGCGCGCGAGGTACTGCGTCGGGGTGCCGTACGGGCGTTCCGCCGGGAGGAGGGCGTCGAGCTCGCCGGTCGCGGCGACGCCGAACGCCTCGGCGACGAGTTCCTCCGCCGAGGGGAAGTAGTGGCTGATCAGACCGGGCCTGACGGCGAGCTCGTCGGCGATCCGCCGGAGGGTCACACATTCGAGGCCCTCGGTGAGCGCGACCCGGGCCGCGGCCTCCACGATCTCGGCCCGCCGGGCCTCGGGGGATTTGCGAACTCGCTTGCGCTCAACGCTTGACGACATGTGGCGGATGCTATTGAGTGTGCGACCAATAAGCAACCAGGTGGGCACGGCGGCCGGCGACCGGACACCTGAGGGGCATCACCCGCACCCGGATCCCGCACCGGAACCCGCACCCGGAGGGCCGTATGGCTTCCACGATTCCCGACCCCCTGCCGCATTCCAGAGGACCCGAGCCCGCAGAGGGCCCGCACACCACCCCGTCGGCCTCCGACAAGGCCCCCGCCGACCGCGCCACCCGCGTCGAGGCCCACGGCATCGACCACATCCCCGACAGCGAACGCCACGGCCGTCCCCGCGAGCTCTTCTCCGTCTGGGCCGCCGCCAACGTCAACTACCTCAGCCTCGTCATCGGCGGAGCCCTCGTGCTCATGGGCCTCACCCTCTGGCAGGCCGTCGCCGTGATCGTCATCGGCAACCTGTTCTGGCTGTTCACCGGCCTGCTCGCCACCTCGGGCCCGGCCGCCGGCGCCCCCAGCGAGGTGATCACCCGGGCCCTCTACGGCGTCCTCGGCAACCGCGTGAACAACGCGATCGGCGGCTGGCTCGTCTCCGTCTGCTACTTCGCGCTCAACCTCGCCGCCGCCGCGACCGCCGCCTTCGCGCTCGTCGAGAAGACCGGCGTCACCGCCACCACCCCGGTCAAGATCGCCGTGATCGTCGTCATCGCCGCGCTCACCCTCGTCATCAGCGTCTACGGGCACGGCCTGATCATGAGGCTGTACCTGCCGATCACCCTCGCCCTCGGGGCCGTGTTCACCGTCGTCGGGTTCTTCGTCGTGAAGCACGCCGACTTCTCGTACGTCCCCGCCGAACCGCTCACCGGCATCGACCTCTGGGCCGTCCTCGTCGCGGGCACCACGATGATCGCCTCGGGCCCGCTCTCGTACACGACGAGCGCCGACTTCTCCCGCTACCTTCCCCGCACCGCCTCGAAGAGGGCCATCACCGGATGGACCGCCCTCGGCGCCTTCCTGCCCAGCGTCGTCGTCTGCTCCCTCGGCGCCGTCGCCGCGACCGCCGTCGACATGACCGACCCGCAGAGCGCCCTGCAGACCGTCCTGCCCGGCTGGTTCACCCCGTTCTTCCTGCTCGCGCTCGTCCTCGGCACGATCTCCCTCAACGCCCTGACCGCGTACAGCGCCGGTCTGGCTCTCCAGGCCGTCGGCCTGCGCATCCGCCGTACCGTCAGCGTCCTCTTCGACGGGGCCGTGGCCGTGGCCCTCACCCTCTACGGCCTCTTCGTCTCGAACTTCCTCGACACCGTCAGCAACGCGCTCCAGGTGATCGTGGTCCTGATCGGCCCGCTCATGGCCGTCTACGTCACCGACATCGTCCTGCGCCGCTGCCGCTACGACGGCCGCGCGCTCTCCGACGAGACCCCCGGCGGCCCCTTCTGGTACACCGGCGGCGTCAACCTCGCCGGCGCCCTCGCCCTCCTCACGGGCGTCGCCTCGGCCGCCCTGTGCGTCAACACCCTCTACACGGGTCCGATCGCCACCGCCCTCGGCGGCGTCGACCTCTCCCTCCCCGTCGGCATGACGGTCGCCGCGGCCCTCTACGCCCTCCTCATGCGCCGCGACCCCGTCGTCCGCGCCGCCAGGACCGAGGCGTGAGCGCCCCGCGCGCGGTCCTCCGGATCGCCGGGGACTCGCCGGGGAAGCGCGGCGAGGACCGCGGACGGCAGGCCCGCGAGGGGATCCGGCGCGCCTGGAGCGTGTACGAGGAGCTCTTCGCGACCGTGGCCGCCGCGCACGGCCGGACCCCCGACGTCCACCGCCTCACCCTCCGCACCGTCGAGGCCACCCGCGCCTGGGCGCCCGCTCTCGTCGAGGAGATGGAAGGGGTCGCCGAGGGCGCCGGGGTGCCGTTCGCCACGGTCGCCGCGCTCAACGCCCGTACCGAGATCCTCGCCGAGGCCGGCGCGCCCCGGGCGGGGGAGTGCTCCACGCTCGTCGACACCGCCGGACCGGGGCCCGCCCTCGGCGGGCAGTGCTGGGACTGGCACGAGGAACTCGCCGGTGCCTGGCACCCGCAGACCGTCACCGGCGACCTCCGGTCCTTCGCCGGCATCACGGAACACGGCATCCTCGCGAAGATCGGCGTGAACGACGCCGGCGTGGGCGTCCTCTTCAACATCCTCGGCCACGCCGACGACGCCGCCACCGGCGTCCCCGTGCACCTGGTGGCCCGTCAGGTCCTCGGCACGGCCGGGTCGTTCGCGGAGGCCGTCGGCATCCTCACGGGCGCGCCCGTCTCGGCGTCCACCGTCATCACCGTGGTCACGGCGGACCGTGCCGCCTCCGTCGAACTCGCGCCCGGCGGCTCGGCGGTCGTCGCCCCCGACGAGCGGGGGCGGCTGGTCCGCACGAACCACTTCCTGGACCCCGCCCTGGCCGCCGGCGAACTGCGCGGCCGCCGGGAGCCGGAGACGTACGACCGGCACCGCCTCCTGACGGCCCGGGTCGCCGACCGCCCGGGACCCTTCGACCGGGAGGCGCTCGCCGGCCTGCTCGCCGCCCACCGCGAGGACGGGGCCGAGGTGTGCTGTCACGCCCCGGCCGACGGGAGGCTCGGCAGCCGGTGGGCGACGCTCGCCACCGTCGCCGTCGACCCGGCGGCGCGCAGCCTCGCGGTCCACGCCGGCGGCCCGTGCTCGGCGGGGCCGACGACCTGGACGCGCCTCACGCCGGTGTCGTAGCGTCCCGTCGCGCCCGCCACCGGCACAGCCGTTCGGGAAGCGTCGTGCGCTCTTGGCGGAGCCGTCCCGGAGGTGCCGTGCGTTCCTGGCGGAGCCGTCCCGGAGGCGCCGGGCGCTCCTGGCGGTGCCGTCCCGCCGTCACGCCCCCGCCAGAAGCAGACCCGCCGCCGCTCCGACGAGACCCCGCATCACGCGCGGGTCCTCGCCCATCTCCGGGTGCCACTGCACCCCGAGGACCCAGGCCGGGGCGGCCAGTTCGACCGCCTCCACCGTGCCGTCCTCCGCGTGCGCCGAGGCGGTGAGCCCCGCGCCGAGCCGGTCCACGGCCTGGTGGTGGTAGGTCGGCACCTCGGCGGGCCCGGGGACGAGGTCGGCGTACAGACTCCCCGGCACCGGCTTCACCGCGTGCCGCCCGAAGACGCCGGCGGCGCCCCCCGTGTGCCCGTCGAGGTGCTGGACCAGCGTGCCGCCGAGGGCCACGTTCAGGAGCTGCATCCCCCGGCAGATCCCCAGCAGCGGGATGCCGGCGGCGATCGCCGCGTCGATCAGGGCCAGCTCCCAGGAGTCCCGCGCCCTGGCCGGCGGGCCGGTACGGGGGTCGGGCTCGGCCCCGTACCGTACGGGTTCCACGTCCGCGCCGCCCGCGACGACGAGCCCGTCGAGCCGAGCCACCACCTCCGCCGCGGCCGACGGCTCGTCCGGCGGCAGCATCACGGCGACCCCTCCGGCCTCCCGGACGAGCCGCGGGTACTGGGCGGGGAGCAGCGCGGCCTCCGTGTCCCACACGCCCCATCGCGCCCGGTCCAGATAGGTCGTCACGCCGATCAGCGGCTTGGACACGCGATGCCTCCCGGAGGATCGATCCAATGGATTAAAAACATACCTTTAAGGCCCTACCTTTACGTCGGGAGGTGAAGCGAGCGCAAGTGCCGGCCCGCACCCGGGTGACGCCCGGCGGCGCGCCGCGCCGGCCCTCGCCTCACGCCAGGAACCCCCGCAGCAGCGCCGCCGTCCCCGCGCAGTGCTCCCGCATCACCTCGCGCGCCGCGTCCGCGTCCCCGTCGAGCACGGCCTCCACGAGGGCGGTGTGCTGGTGCTGGGAGTGCTCCAGGTTCCGTACGAGCAGCGGGATGCAGTCCAGGAGTTCGTTCACCGTCGCGCGGACGGCGGCGTACTGCGCGGTCAGCGTGGGCGAGCCCGAGAGCTCGGCCAGCGTGAGGTGGAGCAGGGTGTCCTGGCGGCGGTAATCGGCCAGAGGCGCGTCGTGCGTCGCCGCCACCGCCGCCCGCAGCCGCTCCGTCCCGGCGGCGTCGAGCCCGTGCGCCGCGCACAGCCCGGCCGCCCCGACCTCCAGGACCTCCCGGAAGCGCAGGGTGTCCTCCACGTCGACCGAGGCGATGCGGCGCCGCAGTTCGCCCTCGTCGGCCCGCTGTGCGCGGGCCAGCACGAACGTCCCGCCGTACCGCCCGCGCCTGCTCTCCACCAGCCCCTGGTCCTGCAGGACCTTCAGCACCTCGCGCAGCGTCACCCGGCTGACGCCGAGCCGCTCGGCGAGCTCCCGCTCGGCCGGCAGCCGCTCGCCGCCCGGCACGAGCCCGAGCCGTATCACCCGGAGGATCTGCTCCAGGGCCTCCTCGAAGCCGTTGCCCGCCCGCACCGGCCGCAGCACGGGCGTCAGCCGGTCCGCCGGTTCAGCCGATTCACTCGTACTGGCCACGTTCCCGCTTTCCTCTCCCTGATCGCTTCCCAAGCAATGGTCCTCCGCAATACCTTAGGGCTTCCGGCAGGCCGAAAGAGGAGCAATCCCGTGGCAGACCGCACACCCCCGCTCACCGTCGAGGAGCTGCGCGCCCTCGTCACGAGCGGAGAGATCGACACCGTCGTCCTGGCCTTCCCCGACATGCAGGGCCGGCTCCAGGGCAAGCGGTTCGCGGCCCCCTTCTTCGTGGACGAGGTCCTCGCCCACGGCACCGAGGGCTGCAACTACCTCCTCGCCGTCGACACCGAGATGAACACGGTCGACGGGTACGAGATGTCCTCCTGGGAGCGGGGATACGGCGACTTCGCCATGCACCCCGACCTCACCACCCTCCGCCGCGTCCCCTGGAACGAGGCCACCGCCATGGTGACCGCCGACCTCGCCTGGGGCGACGGCACCCCCGTCGTCGCCGCCCCCCGCCAGATCCTCCGCCGCCAGCTGGACCGCCTCGCCGAGCTCGGCCTCACCGCCCACGTCGGCACCGAGCTCGAGTTCATCGTCTTCAAGGACAGCTACGAGCAGGCCTGGGACGCCGGATACCACGGCCTCACCCCCGCCAACCAGTACAACGTCGACTACTCCGTCCTCGGCTCCGCACGCGTCGAACCCCTCCTGCGCCGCATCCGCAACGAGATGACCGGCGCCGGACTCACCGTCGAGTCCGCGAAGGGCGAGTGCAACCCCGGCCAGCACGAGATCGCCTTCAAGTACGACGAGGCCCTCGTCACCTGCGACCAGCACGCCGTCTACAAGACCGGCGCCAAGGAGATCGCCGCCCAGGAGGGCTGCTCGCTCACCTTCATGGCGAAGTACAACGAGCGCGAGGGCAACTCCTGCCACATCCACCTCTCCCTCCAGGACGCGGACGGGCGGAACGTGATGGCGGGCGACGACCCGCACGGGATGTCCGCGACCATGCGCCACTTCCTCGCCGGACAGCTCGCCGCCCTCCGCGACTTCTCCCTCCTCTACGCGCCCAACATCAACTCGTACAAGCGGTTCCAGCCCGGCTCCTTCGCCCCCACCGCCGTCGCCTGGGGCCACGACAACCGCACCTGCGCGCTCCGGATCGTCGGCCACGGCCGCTCCACCCGCTTCGAGAACCGCCTCCCCGGCGGCGACGTCAACCCGTACCTCGCCGTCGCCGGCCTGATCGCCGCCGGTCTGCACGGCATCGAGCAGCGCCTCGAACTCCCCGAGCCCTGCACCGGGAACGCGTACACCGGCGACTACGCCCACGTCCCCACGACCCTCCGCGAGGCCGCCGAGCTCTGGGACACCAGCGAGATCGCCAAGGCCGCCTTCGGCGCGGAGGTCGTCGCCCACTACCGGAACATGGCCCGCGTCGAGCTCGCCGCCTTCGACGCCGCGGTCACCGACTGGGAACTCCGCCGCTCCTTCGAACGCCACTGACACCCACTGCGATTGGACCGTGTTGCTCCAGGTACTCAACCCGGCGACCGAGGAACTCGTCGCCACCGTCCCCGCCGCCACCCCCGCCGACGTCGACGCCGCCGTGGCGCGGGCCGCGGCCGCCCAGCGCGGCTGGGCCACCGCCGCCCCCGCCGACCGGGCCCGGATCCTCCGCCGCTTCGCCTCCGTCGTCGACGCGCACGTCGAGGAGCTCGCCCTCCTGGAGGTCCGCGAGGCCGGCCACACCCTCGGCAACGCCCGCTGGGAGGCCGGCAACGTCCGCGACCTGCTCGACTTCGCCGCCGGGGGAGTCGAGCGCCTCAACGGCCGCCAGATCCCGGTCGCCGGCGGCCTCGACGTCACGATCCTCGAACCCCTCGGCGTCGTCGGCGTCATCGCCCCCTGGAACTTCCCGCTGCCGATCGCCGCCTGGGCCACCGCACCCGCCCTCGCCGCCGGCAACGCCGTCGTGCTCAAGCCCGCCGAGACCACCCCGCTCACCGCCCTGCGCCTCGCCGAACTGGCCCTCGAAGCCGGGCTCCCCGAAGGCCTCTTCCAGGTCCTCCCCGGCACCGGGCCCGTCGCGGGCAACGCCCTCGTCGAACACCCCGGCGTCGCGAAGATCGTCTTCACCGGCTCCACCCGCGTCGGCAAGGCGATCATGGCCAAGTGCGCCGACCAGGTGAAGCGGCTCACCCTGGAACTCGGCGGCAAGAGCCCCAACATCGTCTTCGCCGACGCCGACCTCGAAGCCGCCGCCGCCGCGGCGCCGATGTCCTTCCTCGACAACAGCGGCCAGGACTGCTGCGCCCGTACGCGCATCCTCGTCCAGCGGAGCGCGTACGACCGGTTCCTGGAGCTCCTCACCCCGGCGATCGAGGAGATCGTCGTCGGCGACCCGCTCGACGAGCGCACCCAGATGGGCCCGCTCATCTCCCGCGCGCAGCTCGACCGCGTCCGCTCCCACGTCCCCGAGGACCTCCCCGCCATCCGCGGCAAGGCCCCCGAAGGCCCCGGCTTCTGGTTCCCGCCGACCGTCCTCACCGACGTCCCCGAGGACGCCCCCTGCGCCGTCGAGGAGATCTTCGGCCCCGTCGCCGTCGTCCTCCCCTTCGAGGACGAGGCCGACGCGATCCGCCTCGCCAACGCCACCGAGTACGGCCTCTCCGGCTCGATCTGGACCCGGGACGTCGGCCGCGCCCTGCGCGCCGCCCGCTCCGTCCGCGCCGGCAACCTCTCCGTCAACTCCCACTCCAGCGTCCGCTACTGGACCCCGTTCGGCGGCTTCCGCCAGTCCGGCCTCGGCCGCGAACTCGGCCCCGACGCCCTCACCGCTTTCACCGAGACCAAGAACGTCTTCATCAGCACGGAGGCCTGAACACCCATGACCAGCACCGAAGAGAACATCTGCCGCCGCCTCGTCGGCCGCACCGCCGTCATCACCGGCGCCGGCAGCGGCATCGGCCTCGCCACCGCCCGACGACTCGCCTCCGAGGGGGCGAACGTCGTCTGCGGCGACATCGACGAGCGGGCCGGAAAGGCCGCGGCGGAGGAGGTCGGCGGCACCTACGTCCGCGTCGACGTCACCGACCCCGAAGAGGTGGAGGCACTCTTCCGCACCGCCTTCGAGACGTACGGCTCCGTCGACATCGCCTTCAACAACGCGGGCATCTCGCCGCCGGACGACGACTCCATCCTGGAGACCGGTCTGGAGGCCTGGAAGCGCGTCCAGGACGTCAACCTGACCTCGGTCTACCTCTGCTGCAAGGCCGCGCTGCCCTACATGCGGGCCCAGGGCAAGGGCTCGATCATCAACACCGCCTCGTTCGTCGCGCTCATGGGCGCGGCCACGAGCCAGATCTCGTACACCGCGTCCAAGGGCGGCGTCCTCGCCATGTCCCGCGAGCTGGGCGTCCAGTTCGCCCGCGAGGGCATCCGCGTCAACGCGCTCTGCCCGGGACCGGTCAACACGCCGCTGCTCCAGGAGCTCTTCGCGAAGGACCCGGAACGGGCCGCGCGCCGCCTCGTCCACATCCCGGTCGGCCGCTTCGCCGAGGCCGAGGAGATCGCCGCCGCCGTCGCCTTCCTGGCGAGCGACGACTCCTCGTTCGTGAACGCGGCGGACTTCGTCGTGGACGGCGGGATCTCCGGCGCGTACGTGACCCCGCTGTAGGCCCGGAGGCGGACCTTCCTCCAGAGGACCTGCTCCAGAGGGCCCCCTCTAGAGGAAGGTCCGCCCCTCACCCCGGTACGTGGGCACGGTCGCCGTGACGCGGTCGCCCTCGACGAGGTGCAGGTTCTCGAACCGCTCGCACAGCTCACCGGCCTTGGCGTGCCGGAACCACACCTTGTCGCCGATCCGCAGGTCGTCGGCGGGGGAGCCGAGCAGCGGGGTCTGCACCTCGCCGGGCCCCTCCTGGGGGTCGTACCGCAGCCCCTCCGGCAGGTACGGGACGGGCAGCCGGTCGACGCCGGCGGCACCGGAGGCGGGGTACCCGCCGCCGAGGACCGTCACGACGCCCACCCCGGGACGGCGGACCACCGGCTGCGCGAACAGCGCGGCCGGACGGCCGGTGAACGACGTGTAGTTGTCGAAGAGCCGCGGCACGAAGAGGCCCGAACCGGCCGCGATCTCGGTCACGGAGGCCTCGGCGGCCGTGTGCTGCACGCTGCCGGTGCCCCCGCCGTTCACGAACTCGAGGTCCGGGGCGACCGCCCGTACGGCCCTGACCACGGCCGCGCGGCGCTCGGCCAGCTCACGGCGGGCGGCGGCCTGCATCAGCCGGATCGCGCGCGAACGCAGCGGACGGCCGGCGACCGCGTCGCCGACGCCGGCGACGTGACCCTCGTACGCCATGATCCCGACCAGCCGGAAACCCGGCCGCCGCGCCACGGAACGCGCCAGTTCGGCGAGCTGGGCGGGCTCGCGCAGCGGGGAGCGGCGCGCGCCGACCCGTATCCGCCCGCCGAGGAGCTGCAGCGAGGTGTCGAGCTCCAGACAGACCCGCACCTCCTCGGCCCCGCCGGCACGGGCGGCGTCGATCAGGTCCAGCTGCGCCACGTCGTCGACCATCACGGTCACGGCGGCGGCGAGCTTCGGGTCCCGCGCGAGCTCGGCGAAGCCGGAACGGTCGGCCGACGGATAGGCGAGGAGCACGTCCTCGAACCCGGCCCGCGCCAGCCACAGCGACTCGTCGAGCGTGAACGACATGATCCCGGCGAACCCCTCCCGCGCGAGCACGCGCTCAAGGAGGGCACGGCACCGCACGGACTTGCTCGCGACCCGGATCGGCTTGCCCCCGGCCCGGCGTACGAGATCCGCGGCGTTGTCGTCGAACGCCTGCAGATCGACGATCGCCACGGGGGCGTCGAGGTGGGCGGTGGCACGGTCGTAACGGGCCCGGTCAGCGGCGCGGGGAGTCATGGCCCGAGCTTGCCAGACAGGTATACGCGTGGGTAGCCCCCGAGCCATCTCCGCCCGGGTCCCGCGACGCGGGGAACAGCCCGTAGAGTGACGGGCATTGTCGACATGAGCGGGGGAACGGGGATGACCGCGGAACACCCACACCCCCCGTCCCGCATCACCGACGCCCTCCTCCCGCCCACCGCGCGGCCCGCCGCACCGGGCCCCACCACGCGCGCACCGCAGCCGCCCGCGACGGCACCCCGACCGCCCGCCACGACGCCGCAGCCGCCCGCGCCCCGGCCCGGGCCGGTGGCACCGCGGCCGACCCCGCCCGCCCCGGCGTCCTGGCCCGTCCCACCGACGGCGACCGCCGCCCCGACGCCCGCGCCGCCGGGACCGCAGCCCGGGGCCTCGCCCGAGAGGCCGGCGCCGGCCCGGCCGCAGCCCGTTCGCCCGGCGGTGCTGCCGCCGGCCGCCGACGCCCGGACGCCCGCGCCGCCGGGGCCGCCCCCGCACCGGCACGCCGCCGTGCCTCCGGCTCCGTCCGGGGGACCGGCGCTTCCCCCGCACGCGCGTGACGGCGGACGTTCCGCCTCCGCCTCCGGCTTCGAGTCCGCCGCCGAGCCCGGTGCCGTCGAGACCACCACCCGGCTCCGCGTGGTCCCGGGCCCCCCGGGCGCGCCCGGGACCTTCCTCCCCCGCGAGGGGTTCACGGCGGACCCGCCCGTACGCGCGCGCCGTGCCGGACTGACGTTCGCCGTCACCGCCTGCGTCGTGCTCGGCGTCGGGCTCGTCGGCGGGGCGCTCACCGGGATGTGGCTGGCGTCCGCCGAGCCCGAGAAGCCCGCCGAGCCGCGGGGGTACTCCGAGGCGAAGGACCTCTGGCACAACGCGCCGGTGGACACCCTCTTCCCCCGTACGCTCGCGGGCCCCGACGCCGGCCCCGGCGCCTCCGGCCGTACCTGGACGCGGATCGTCGTCGCCCCCGACGCCCCCTGCGCGCCCGCCGCGCTGGCCCCGGGGCTGCGTGCCGCCGTCACGCCGCTCGGCTGCGAGCGCGTCCTGCGGGCCACGTACACCGACGCCACCGCAAGCAGCGTGATCACCGTCGGGATCGTGTTCACCCGCGCCGACGCCGCCACGCAGGCCACCCTCGGAACGGGCCTGGCCGGCCGCCTCGGCGCGGACGTCCCCCCGGCCCTCCCCGGCCCCGGCACCGTCGCCGCCCGGTTCGGGGCCGACCAGCGCGCGAGCTGGTGGGTGCACGCCCCCGCCGACCTCCCCGTCGTCGTCACCGCGGTCTCCGGATTCGCCGACGGCCGGGCCGTCGACCGCCCGCAGCCCGCCGACCGGGCCATGGCCGCCGGCCGTACCGACGCCGTCGCCCAGTCCGGCCTGGGCCACGAGGCCAAGGGCATCACCGAGCGCCTGACGTCGCTGCTCCGCAAGACAGCCACCGCCACGGCGGCGGAGAAGGAGGCCGCCCGGTGACCCGCCCCGCCAGCCCGGCCCGCACCACCAGCCCCTCCGGCTCCACCGGCCCCTCCGGCTCCACCGGCCCCTCCGGCTCCGCCAGCCCCTCCGGCTCCGCCCGCCCGCGCCGCGCCCTCCGCGCGCCCGCCGCCGTCCTCCTCGCCACCGCCTTCTCCGTCCTGCCCGCCACCACCGCCCCCGCCCACGCCGACACCATCCGCGAACGCCAGTGGGGCCTCGAGGCCCTGCACACGGCGGAGGCCTGGCGCACGACGAAGGGCGAGGGCGTCACGGTCGCCGTCCTCGACACCGGCGTCGACGCCGACCACCCGGATCTCGCCGGCTCCGTCCTCCCCGGCAAGGACCTCATCGGCTTCGGCGCCGAGGCGGGCGACCGCTCCTGGGCCCGGCACGGCACCGCCATGGCGGGGATCATCGCCGGGCACGGCCACGGCCCGGGCGACGGGAGCGGCGTCCTCGGGATCGCCCCCGGCGCCCGCGTCCTCCCCGTGCGCGTCATCCTCGAAGGCACCGACAAGGCGCGCGACAAGGCCCGCAAGACCCGCGGCACCGCGCTCGCGCAGGGCATCCGCTGGGCCACCGACCACGGCGCCGACGTCATCAACCTCTCCCTCGGTGACGACTCCAAGTCCGCCCACCCGGACGAGGGCGAGGACGCCGCCGTCCAGTACGCCCTCGCGAAGGGCGTCTCCGTCGTCGCCTCCGCCGGCAACGGCGGCGAGAAGGGCGACCGCATCTCCTACCCGGCCGCCTACCCCGGCGTCATCGCCGTCACCGCCGTCGACCGCTACGGCACCCACGCCTCCTTCTCCACCCGCCGCTGGTACGCCACCGTGAGCGCCCCCGGCGTCGACATCGCCATCGCCGACCCCGACCGGCGCTACTACGAGGGCTGGGGCACCAGCGCCGCCGCCGCGTTCGTCTCCGGCGCCGTCGCCCTCGTCCGCTCCGCCCACCCCGACCTCACCCCGGCGCAGGTCAAGCGGCTCCTCGTCGACACCGCGCGCAACCGCCCGAAGGGCGGCCGCAGCGACGCCAAGGGGTACGGGACGGTCGACCCGGCCGCCGCGATCGAGGCCGGGACGGCCCTGAAGGGCGGCGACCCGAAGAACGCCACCTCCGGCTATCGGGGCCAGTACTTCGGCCCCGGCCCCACCGTGCCCGTCGAGGAGAGCCGCCCCCTCGGCCTGCTCGCCCCCGCCGCGGGCGCCCTCGGCGCGCTCCTCCTCCTGACCGCCCTCGTCCTCCACCGCACCCGGCGCGCCCGCTGACGACCCGACGGGCGGGGCACTCCTTGCCGCCCGTTAGGCTCGACGCGTGGCGCTCAAGAACATTCCGGACCCCGGTTTCTCCGACGACGACGGCACCGCCGACCCCCGGCTCACCGCGGCCCTCGCGGCCTGGGCGGAGGACAGGACCGCGCACGGCCCGGTCCTCGAAGCCCTGGCGGACGCCCGGCTGCTCGTCCCCGTCGTCGCCGTCCTCGGCGAGGTCGAGATCGACCCGGTGACCGGGCTCAAGCAGGAGAAGACCAGCGACATGGCGGTCCCCACCCTGACCGCGGGCGACCGGCGCGCCCTGCCCGCCTTCACCTCGATCGCCTCGCTCGCGCTCTGGGACCCGTCGGCCCGCCCCGTGGCCGTCCCGCTCCACCAGGCGCTCGCGGCGCTCGTCCACGAGAAGGCCGACACCCTCGTCCTCGACATGGCGGGACCCGTCCCGTACCAGGTGACCGGCTCCGCCCTGCTCGCCCTCGCCGAGGGCCGGACCGGCACCGACCCGCTCGACGACCCGGCGGTCCGGGAGGCGGTACGGGCGGCCGTCGCCGCCGAGCCCGCCGTCCTCCGCGCCCACCTGGGCCCCGGCACCGCCGACGGCACCCTCGCCCTGGTCCTGACCGAGGACGCCGCCCCGGCCGGGGCCGCCCAGCGCGTGGCCCGCGCCCTGGCCGCCGACGAAACACTGAGGGCCCGCCTGGTGCGGGGCCTCGACCTGGCACTGCTGCCGGCCTCGGCCACCCCTCCGGGCGAGCCCTTCTACGTCAAGCCGTGAATTCGGGGGGCGACTAGCCGTACACCGGTCCGGTGTACTTCTCGCCCGGGCCCTGTCCCGGCTCGTCCGGGATCAGGGACGCCTCGCGGAAGGCGAGCTGGAGGGACTTCAGGCCGTCCCGCAGGGGAGCGGCGTGGAAGGAGGAGACCTCCGTCGCGCCGGCGTCGAGGAGACCGGCGAGCGCGTGCACGAGCTTGCGGGCCTCGTCGAGGTCCTTGTGCTTGTCGCCGTCCTCCGTGAGCCCGAGCTTCACCGCGGCGGCGCTCATCAGGTTCACGGCGACCGTCACGATCACCTCGACGGCCGGGACCTCCGCGATGTCACGGGTCATGGCGTCGAAGTCGGGGTTCTCGGGGGAGTCCGCGGACTCGTTCTGGGGCGTCTCGCTCATGCCTCACACGATAAGCCGATCGGCGCGTCTCCCTGTCGCCGCCGTCCCCATTCGCGTATGGGGGGCGAATCCTGTTAACCTGTGACCAACGACCGGCCGGACATCTGTGTGCCCGGCCCACAAGTGGAGGCTCCGTACTCCCACCTGACCACCCTCGCGGGTGGCGGGTCACCGGTCAGGTGGCGACCATCGTTCCGTACGGACGATGGTGCCGCCCGATGTGCGCCCCGCGGTTGACCGCGGCGGTGCTCCGGTATTTCCGTGGAGCCCCGCCTGTGTCCCGTCCGGGGCTTTTCTGCTTTCCGGCGCGGTTGGTCTCAGTGAACAAACGTTGCGCGTCCGTCCGCCAGGCGGTCGCGTGGTGCTACCGAGGAGGATCCATCAGCGCCGAGCCCCGCATCAACGACAGGATTCGCGTTCCCGAGGTGCGACTTGTCGGACCCAGCGGCGAGCAGGTCGGGATTGTTCCGCTTGCCAAGGCCCTGGAGCTCGCACAGGAGTACGACCTCGACCTGGTCGAGGTCGCGGCGAACGCCCGTCCGCCCGTGTGCAAGCTCATGGACTACGGGAAGTTCAAGTACGAGTCGGCCATGAAGGCCCGTGAGGCGCGCAAGAACCAGGCGCACACGGTCATCAAGGAGATGAAGCTCCGGCCGAAGATCGACCCGCACGACTATGACACCAAGAAGGGTCACGTCGTCCGGTTCCTCAAGCAGGGCGACAAGGTCAAGATCACGATCATGTTCCGTGGTCGTGAGCAGTCCCGCCCCGAGCTTGGCTTCCGGCTGCTCCAGCGGCTGGCGTCGGACGTCGAGGAGCTTGGCTTCATCGAGTCCAACCCGAAGCAGGACGGCCGGAACATGATCATGGTTCTCGGCCCGCACAAGAAGAAGACCGAGGCCATGGCCGAGGCCCGCGAGGCGCAGGCCGCCCGCAAGGCCGAGCGCCAGGGTGCCACCTCCGACGAGGCCCCCGAGGCCGAGGCGGCGGAGGCTCCGGCCCCCGAGGCCGAGGCTCCGGCCGAGACCCCCGAGGCGTGACCCGAGGGGCTGCCATCCAGGCAGCCCCGGGCCCCGCCCGGAACCACCAAACGAAGAACTGACGCTCCCGGAAGTCCGGTGCCCGCACCGGCGGGGAGCGCCACTGACGAGGAGATACGGCGCGATGCCGAAGAACAAGACGCACTCCGGTGCCAAGAAGCGCTTCAAGGTCACCGGCTCCGGCAAGATCCTGCGCGAGCGCGCCGGCAAGCGCCACCTGCTCGAGCACAAGTCGTCCAAGCTGACGCGTCGCCTCACCGGCAACGCCGAGATGGCCCCCGGCGACAGCGCCAAGATCAAGAAGATGCTGGGCATCTGAGTTGGTCTCGCGCCCTCGGCTGACTGAGGGCATCCGGCTGAGAACCGGGATCCATTCGTTTTTCGGGTCGTGTGAGGACCACCACGACCCCGCTACAAGGAGTTAAAAGTGGCACGCGTCAAGCGGGCAGTCAACGCCCACAAGAAGCGTCGGGCGATCCTCGAGCAGGCCTCCGGCTACCGCGGTCAGCGTTCGCGCCTGTACCGCAAGGCCAAGGAGCAGGTCACCCACTCGCTGGTCTACAACTACAACGACCGCAAGAAGCGCAAGGGCGACTTCCGTCAGCTGTGGATCCAGCGCATCAACGCCGCTGCCCGCCAGAACGGCATGACGTACAACCGCCTCATCCAGGGTCTGAAGGCCGCCAACATCGAGGTGGACCGCAAGATCCTCGCCGAGCTGGCCGTCAACGACATCAACGCGTTCGCCGCGCTGGTCGAGGTCGCGCAGAAGGCCCTCCCGGCCGACGTCAACGCCCCGAAGGCCGCCGCCTGATCTCCCAGGCCGCAAGTCTTCTGCCCGGACCCGCAGGCGCGTGCGCCTGCGGGTCCGGGTGCGTCCGCCCCCGACGCCGCCGTCCCCCTCGATAGAGAGAACCGCCGCACCTCATGGTCACCCCCGAGCTGATCTCCCCGCGTTCGCCGCGTGTCGTCGCCGCCCGGCGACTCGCCAAGCGCAACTTCCGGGGCAAGGACCGCCTCTTCATCGCCGAGGGCCCCCAGGCCGTGCGCGAGGCCGTCGAGCACCGCGGGGCCGGCGGAGAGCCCACCCTCGTCGAGCTCTTCACCACCGTCGAGGCCGCCGAGCGCTACGCGCCCATCATCGAGGCCGCCCTCGCTTCCGGGGCGCGCGTCCACCACGCCTCCGACGCCGTCCTCGCCGAGGTCTCGCAGACCGTCACGCCGCAGGGGATCGTCGGCGTCTGCCGCTTCCTGGACTCGCCGTTCGAGGAGATCGTCGCGGCCAGGCCGAAGCTGGTCGCCGTCCTCGCCCACGTCCGGGACCCCGGGAACGCCGGCACCGTGCTGCGCTGCGCCGACGCCGCCGGAGCCGACGCCGTCGTCCTCACCGACGCCTCCGTCGACCTCTACAACCCCAAGTCGGTCCGCGCCTCCGTCGGCTCCCTCTTCCACCTGCCGGTCGCCGTCGGCGTCCCCGTGGAGCAGGCCGTCGCCGGGCTCAAGGCCGCGGGCGTACGGATCCTCGCCGCCGACGGGGCGGGCGAGGACGACCTGGACGACGAGCTCGACGCCGGCACCATGGGCGGACCCACCGCCTGGGTCTTCGGCAACGAGGCGTGGGGACTGCCCGAGGAGACCAGGGCGCTCGCCGACGCCGTCGTCCGCGTGCCCATCCACGGCAAGGCCGAGAGCCTCAACCTCGCCACCGCCGCCGCCGTCTGCCTGTACGCCTCCGCCCGCGCCCAGCGCCCCCGGACCTCCCGCTGAACGGTCCATTCCGGCCCCGCCGCCCAGTAGAGTGACCCACTCGGGGGCCCACTGCGCTACACGGAGGGGTGGGGTACGGGGATGACGCTCGGCACGGACAGTCCCGCACAGGCACGGAGCACCGCCCCGGACCGGCCCGACGACTTCGCCGGCGTCCACCCCGACGACCTGCCCGACGGTCTCGTCATCGCAGACGAGACCGGCACGGTCGTCTGCTTCAACGCCGCCGCCAGCCGCATCACCGCCGTCCCCGGCGACCGCGCCCTCGGCCTCCCGCTCGACCGGGCACTGCCCCTGGAGGACCTCAAGGGCAGCCGCTGGTGGCCGCTGACCGACCCGTACGGCGGACTCTCCACCCGGCGCGGACAGCCCGAGCGCAACCTGCTGCTCCCCGGCGGCCGCGAGGTCCTCGTCTCCGCCCGGTACGTCCGCGAGCGCCCCGGCGGACCCGTCCGGCGGGTCGTGGTCTCCCTGCGCGGCACCGAGGCCCGCCGCCGCACCGAGCGCAGCCACGCCGAGCTCATCGCCACCGTCGCCCACGAACTGCGCTCCCCGCTGACCTCCGTCAAGGGCTTCACCAAGACGCTCCTCGACAAGTGGGAACGGTTCAACGACGAGCAGAAGCGGCTCATGCTGGAGACCGTCGACGCCGACGCGGGCCGCATCAAGCGGCTCATCGCCGAGCTCCTCGACATCTCCCGCATCGACTCGGGCCGGCTCGAAGTGCGCCGCCAGCCCGTCGACCTCGCCGCCGCCGTCGGCCGCCACATCCAGGTCCACACGACCGCCGGACAGTCCCCCGACCGGTTCTTCGTCCGGATCAGGCCGCAGCTGCCCGCGCTCTGGGCCGACCCCGACAAGATCGACCAGATCCTCGGCAACCTCCTGGAAAACGCCGTGCGCCACGGCGAGGGAACCGTCACCATTGAGGTGGCACCCACCACGGCGTGCGGCGACGGCGAAGAGGGGACGGAGGTCACCGTGAGCGACGAGGGCCCCGGCATCCCCGAGGAGTCGATGAGCCGCGTCTTCACCCGCTTCTGGCGGGGCAGCAAGCGCGGCGGTACCGGCCTCGGGCTCTACATCGTCAAGGGCATCGTCGAGGCCCACGGCGGCACCATCACCGTCGGGCGCGGCCCCCGGGGCGGCGCCGAGTTCCGATTTATCCTGCCCGTCGGCACCCCGGCCCATCTCATCTGACGAGATCCACGACGGATCCGGAAGAGATCGGAGCCGTCAGGCCGGCCCACGGGCTCATCACCGTCCGAGCGCCCCGTTAGACTCGACCTTTGGCACGTTTGCGCCCTTGTCGTCGAGCGGGGCCGCGCCCAGCCAGCCCAACGGAAGCACGGGAAGAGATGTCGGCACCGAATAAGTCGTACGACCCGGTCGAGGTCGAGGCCTTGAAACCGGAAGAGATCGAGCGCATGCGGGACGAGGCGATCGCCGCCTTCGCCGCCGCGGGCGACCTCGACGCGCTCGCGCACGCGAAGACCGCGCACACCGGCGGAACCTCGCCGCTGGCGCTCGCCAACCGCGAGATCGGCGCCCTGCCCCCGCAGGCCAAGGCCGCCGCCGGAAAGGTCGTGGGCCAGGCCCGCGGCGCGGTCTCGAAGGCGCTCGCCGCCCGCCAGGCCGAGCTGGAGGCCGAGCGGGACGCCCGCGTGCTCGTCGAGGAGGCCGTCGACGTCACGCTGCCGTACGACCGCGTCCCGGCCGGCGCCCGGCACCCGCTGACCACGCTCATGGAGCGCGTCGCCGACGTCTTCGTCTCCATGGGGTACGAGATCGCCGAGGGCCCCGAGGTCGAGGCGGAGTGGTTCAACTTCGACGCCCTCAACTTCGTCCCCGACCACCCGGCGCGCCAGACCCAGGACACCTTCTTCGTCCAGGGCACCACCGCCGACGGCAAGGTCACCTCGGGCGACGAGTCCGGTGTCGTGCTCCGCACGCACACCTCGCCGGTCCAGGCCCGCACCCTCATCGACCGGGAGCCCCCGGTCTACGTGGTGTGCCCCGGCCGCGTCTACCGGACCGACGAGCTCGACGCCACGCACACCCCGGTCTTCCACCAGATCGAGCTGCTCGCCGTCGACGAGGGCCTCACCATGGCCGACCTCAAGGGCACCCTGGACCACATGGTCCAGGCGCTCTTCGGCCCGGACATGAAGACCCGGCTCCGCCCGAACTTCTTCCCGTTCACCGAGCCGTCCGCCGAGATGGACATGCTCTGCTACGTCTGCCGCGGCGAGTCCGTCGGCAACCCCGACCGCCCCTGCCGCACCTGCGGCAGCGAGGGCTGGATCGAGCTCGGCGGCTGCGGCATGGTCAACCCGAAGGTGCTCGTCGCCTGCGGTGTGGACCCCGAGAAGTACAGCGGATTCGCCTTCGGGTTCGGCATCGAGCGGATGCTGATGTTCCGCCACAACGTGGAAGACATGCGAGACATGGTCGAGGGTGACGTCCGGTTCACCCGGCCGTTCGGGATGGAGATCTGATGCGGGTCCCGCTTTCTTGGCTGCGGGAGTACGTCGACCTGCCGGCGACGGAGACCGGCCGAGACGTCCAGGCCAAGCTCATTTCGGCCGGCCTCGAGGTCGAGGCCGTCGAGCAGCTCGGCGCCGGCCTGACCGGCCCGCTGGTGGTCGGCAAGGTCCTCACCATCGAGGAGCTGACGGAGTTCAAGAAGCCCATCCGCTTCTGCACCGTCGACGTCGGCCAGGCCAACGGCACCGGCGAGCCCCAGGAGATCATCTGCGGCGCCCGGAACTTCGCCGTCGGCGACAAGGTCGTCGTGGCCCTGCCCGGCGCCGTCCTCCCCGGTGACTTCCGGATCGCCGAGCGCAAGACGTACGGCCGGGTCTCCCGCGGCATGATCTGCTCCGGCGACGAGCTGGGCATGGGCGACGACGGCACGCACGGCATCATCGTGCTCCCGCCGGAGCACGAGATCGGCATCGACGCCACCGTCCTCCTGGAGCTGTACGACGAGGTCCTCGACATCGCCGTCACCCCGGACCGCGGCTACTGCCTCTCGATGCGCGGTGTCGCCCGCGAGACCGCCACCGCGTACGGGCTGCCGCTGCGCGACCCGGCGCTCCTCGACGTGCCCGTGCCGAACTCGTACGGCTACCCGGTCCAGATCGCCGACCCGATCGGCTGCGACCGCTTCACCGCGCGGACCGTCGTCGGCCTGGCACCCGAGGCGCACTCCCCGATCTGGCTCAAGCGCCGCCTCCAGAAGGCCGGCATGCGCCCGATCTCGCTCGCCGTCGACGTCACCAACTACGTGATGCTCGAACTCGGCCAGCCGCTGCACGCCTACGACCGCACCCGGCTCGACGGCCCCATCGGGGTCCGCCGCGCCGAGGCCGGCGAGAAGATCACGACGCTCGACGGCGCCGTGCGCGTCCTGGACGCCGCGGACCTCGTCATCACCGACAGCCGCGGCCCCATCGGGCTCGCCGGTGTCATGGGCGGCGCCAACACGGAGATCGCCGACCCGGTGACCGACCCCGAGACCGGTTTCGTCACCGGCACCTCCGAGGTCGTCATCGAGGCCGCGCACTTCGACGCGATCTCGATCGCGCGCACCGCCCGCCGTCACAAGCTGTCCTCCGAGGCGTCCAAGCGCTTCGAGCGCGGTGTCGACCCGCAGGCCGCCGCCGCTGCCGCGCAGCGCACGGTCGACCTGCTCGTGCTGCTCGCGGGCGGCACGGCCGAGGCCGGCGTCACCGAGGTCGCGGCCCCGTCCGCCCCGCGGACGATCACCATGCCGGCGAACCACCCCGACAAGGTCGCGGGTGTGGCGTACGGCCGCGAGACCGTCGTCCGCCGCCTCCAGGAGGTCGGCTGCGACGTCTACGGCCAGGACGAGCTCGTCGTCACGGTGCCCTCATGGCGCCCCGACCTCGCCGCGCCGAACGACCTGGTCGAAGAGGTCATCCGCCTGGAGGGCTACGAGAACCTGCCCTCCACGCTGCCGAAGCCCCCGGCCGGCCGCGGTCTCACCGAGCGCCAGCGCACCCACCGCCGCGTGGGCCGCGCCCTCGCCGGCGCCGGCTACGTCGAGGCGCTGAACTACCCGTTCATCGGCGCCCAGGCGCTCGACCAGCTCGGCCTCGACGCGGACGACGACCGCCGCCGGGTCGTGACCCTGGTCAACCCGCTCTCCGACGAGGAGCCCGCGCTCCGTACGACGCTGCTCCCGGGCCTGTTCGGCGCGCTCCGTCGCAACGACAGCCGCGGCGGCCACGACCTGGCGCTCTTCGAGACCGGTCTGGTCTTCCGTCCGGAGGGCGAGCCGGGCGTCGCCACGCGCCTGCCCGCCGACGGCCGTCCGACCGACGAGCAGATCGCCGGGCTCAACGCGGTGCTGCCCCGGCAGCCGCGCCACGCGGCCGTCGTCCTGGCCGGCGCGCGCGAGCAGGCCGGCTGGTGGGGCAAGGGCCGTCCGTCCGACTGGGCGGACGCGATCGAGGCCGGCCGGACCGTGGCCGCGGAGGCGGGCGTCGAGCTGATCATCAGCGCCGACCAGCACGCCCCCTGGCACCCGGGCCGCTGTGCCGCGTTCCACGTCGAGATCGACGGCGAGAAGGTCCTCGTCGGCCACGCCGGCGAGCTCCACCCGCGCGTCGTCAAGGCGTACGGCCTCCCGGCCCGCTCCTGCGCGATGGAGCTGGACCTCGACCTCCTGGAGCAGGCGAACCAGGGCCCCGTGAAGGCGCCCCGGATCTCCTCCTTCCCGGTCGCGACCCAGGACGTCGCCCTCGTCGTCGCGGGGGACGTCCCGTCCGCCGACGTCGAGGCCGCGCTGCACGAGGGCGCGGGTGAACTCCTCGAGTCCATCCGTCTCTTCGACGTCTACACGGGCGACCAGCTCGGCGAGGGCCGCAAGTCCCTGGCGTACGCGCTGAAGTTCCGCGCCACGGACCGCACCCTGACGGTCGACGAGGCCACCGCGGCCCGCGACGCGGCCGTCGCCCTGGCGGCCGAGCGCACGGGCGCGACCCTGCGCGGCGCCTGAGAAGGCGCCGACGCCGGCACAGCACCACAGGAGGGCCGCCCCGGGTTCAACCCCGGGGCGGCCCTCGGCCGTTCCCGGGCCGACGCCCTCGTTCCGGCGGCCTCCCGTGGGTACATCCGGGCGGCAGTCGGGTTCCTGTGCGCCTGGCGGAGGGCTGGCGAACGGCGGCGCGCCAGGGGCGCTCACTCCTTCGGGTGAGATGCCCGGGGGGTGTTCCCCCGTGACCCGTACGGTCGGCAGAATCGACGCGGCCGCAGGGGCGGACCTGTGGGCCGCAGGGCCCTCGGGCGCTGTCGGTGGCTCGGGAAGGGCCGTGCATGATCCGTACCAGGTCGTTGGTCCCCGCTGGCTCCCGGCTCCGCCGGCTGGCCCCGCTCGCTCTTCCCACCGCGTGGGGCGCGGTGGCCGTGGCGTGGAAGTTCGGCTGTCCGCTGGCCCGGCAGCCGGGGCTGCCCATGCGGATCGCCACCAGCGTCGTCTTCCTGACCGTGGGCACCGGCCTCGTCCTCGGGGTGCGGCGCGGGCTCGCCCGCGAGCTGGCCCGGGTGCGGGCGGTCGCGGACGCCGCCCAGCAGGTCCTGCTCCGGCCGCCGCCGGCCCGCCTCGACGGCCTCGCGCTCGCCGCCGGGCAGCTGTCGGCCTCCCGCGACGCGTCCGTGGGCGGCGACCTGTACGAGGCGGTGGCCACCCCGTACGGGGTGCGGATCGTCGTCGGCGACGTCCGGGGCCACGGGCTCGCCGCGCTCGGTGCCGTCGTCGCCGTCCTCGGCAGCTTCCGCGAGGCCGCCCACGACGAACCCGAACTCGGCGGTGTCCTGCGCCGTCTGGAGCGCGCGCTCGAACGGCATCTGCGCGAGCGGGCGCGGGACGAGCACCCGGCGCTCGGCGGAACCGCGCCGGACCATCCGGTGGCGGAGGAGTTCGTCACCCTGCTGCTCGTCGAGGTCGCGGCCGACGGCCGGCTCGCCGTCCTCAACTGCGGCCACCCGAACCCGTACCGCGTCGGCCGCCGCGTCGAACGGCTGTCGCTCGGGGACCCGCTCCCGCCGCTCGGTGTCCTGCCCCTGCCGGCGGCGCTCGTGCCGTACGCCGGCTCACGGCTGTTCCCCGGCGAGACCCTCGTCCTGTACACCGACGGCGCCGAGGAGGCCCGGGACCGCCGCGGCCGGTTCCTCGCGCTCGACGCGGTCCTCGCCGGAGCCGTCGGCGAGCCCCCGGCGGAGCTGGTCCGCCGGATCCAGGCGGCGGTCCTCGACCACGCGCGCGGCCGCCTCGCGGACGACGTCGCCGTCCTCGCCGTACGCAACGACCGCGTCCGGGTGCCGGCGCAGCCCGCCGAACCCGGGCTGCGCCGCCCCCGGCCCGCCCCCTCGTCCCACTGGTGAACGAGGGGTCGGGGGCCGGCGCCGCCCGCCCCGCCACGGAGTGTCGGGCAGATCAGCGGGGCGGGCGACGCGGGCCGGGCGGCCGCACTGTACGAGGGGGAGCCGGCGGCCCGGCCGTCGCCTTGCGGCGAGAGGCACAGTCAACCGGGGCCGGGCCGGGCCCGGCAGCGTACGCGCACCGGAAGAACGGGTACTTCGTTCACACCCCGTGCGAAATCAACCGCTCGGATTCGGCCACGCGCGCCTTCCGGTATCCCTAGGCTGAACCACCAGGAGGGAGCATGCAGCCCAACACCCTGCTCGACGCCCTGCTCGACGAGGCCGGCGTCTCGCACGCCGGGCTCGCCGTGCGCGTGAACCGGGCCGGCCGGGCCCGCGGGCTCGCCCTGCGGTACGAACACACCGCTGTGGCCCGCTGGTTGAAGGGGCAGCGGCCGCGCGGCCAGGTGCCCGACCTGATCTGCGAGGTGCTCGCCGCCCGGCTGCACCGCCAGGTCACCCTGGACGACATCGGCCTCGGCGTACCCGGCGGGCCGTCGCCCGCCTTCGGCGCGCCGCTGGCCGGATTCGTCGAGCGGGCCGCCGCCCTGTGGCGCTCGGACCAGCAGCAACGGCCGCACCTCGTCGGCGCGCAGGCCGTGACGGGCACACCGGCGGTGATGCCGGTCTGGGAGTGGGAGAACCCTCCGGAGGACGTGGACGTCTCCCGCGAGGGCCGGGGAGCGACGGTCTCGGCCGCCGACATCGCCGTCCTCGGCGCCGCCAGGACCCACTACGAGCAGATGTACCGCAAGGCCGGGGGCATCGCGACGCGCGCCCGGATCGTCGGTTTCCTGACCGCGGAGACCGCGCCGCTGCTCCGCGGCGTCTACAGCGACGCGCTCGGCCGAAGCCTGCACCGGGCCACCGGCGGTCTCGTGGCGGTGGCCGGAATCTGCGCCTACGACGCCGACGCGCACGGGCTCGCCCAGCGCTACTTCCACCAGGCTCTGCGGCTCGCCAAGGCCAGCGGTGACCGGGGGCTCGGCGCCTACGTGATCGCGCTGCTCGTCAACCAGTCGGTGTTCCTGGGGGAGTACCGGCAGGCGGTCGCGTTCGCGGAGGCAGCGCTGCGGGCGGCCGGGCAGCGGATCACCCCGGCGCTCGCCGCCGACCTGACGGCGATGCAGGCGAAGGCGTACGCCCATCTGGGCGACGGCGCCGCCGCGTTGGCCTGCATCCGGCGGGCGGAGGCCGAGGCGGAACGGATCACGCCGGGCGCGGAGCCCGCCGAGACGGGGTACGTGCAGCCGGGACTCGTCAACGTACAGGTCGCGGAGGCCCTGCTCAGACTGGGTGATCTTCCGGCGGCACACGAGCACGCGTCGGCGGCGGTGGGGACGCCCTCGCACGACCGGGGCCGTGTGCACCGGCTCGCCATGCTGTGCCAGGTCGAGCTGCGGCGGGGCGAGGCCGACGGGGCGGCGCGCACGGCGGTGGAGATGACCGAGCGGGCCCGGGGGATGGAGTCGCGGCGGCTGAGGGACCGGCTGCGTCAGGTGCGGGAGGATCTTCTCGCGAGCGGATCGGCCGACGCCCGGGAGGCGGCGGCGCTCATCGACGGGGCTCTGCGCGTTCCCCTGTGAGTCGTCAACTGCTGCGATATTGCCACCAAACAAGCACCGACCAGCCGGAAGGTGGCAAGAACGTGCAGTGGACGAAAGTAAGCGAACACCCGGTCTATGAGAACCGCTGGTTCCAGGTGAACCTCGCGGACGTCGAACTCCCGGACGGCCGCCACCTCGACCACTATCTGATCCGGCTCCGCCCGGTCGCCGTCGCGACGGCCGTGAACGAGGCCGACGAGGTCCTGATGCTCTGGCGCCACCGCTTCATCACCGACAGCTGGGGCTGGGAGCTGGCCGCCGGCGTCGTCGAGGACGGGGAGGACGTCGAGACCGCCGCCGCGCGCGAGATGGAGGAGGAGACCGGCTGGCGGCCGGGGCCGCTGCGCCACCTCCTCACCGTCGAGCCCTCGAACGGCCTCACCGACGCCCGCCACCACC
Organism: Streptomyces sp. NPDC020807; assembly: GCF_040641575.1. Lineage (NCBI taxonomy): Bacteria > Bacillati > Actinomycetota > Actinomycetes > Kitasatosporales > Streptomycetaceae > Streptomyces > Streptomyces sp. NPDC020807. Next base: position 72,712 of record NZ_JBFADU010000023.1, on the reverse strand, counting down.
TCTACTGGGCCGATCGGGCCACGTACACCGGACCGCCGCAGGACGGCTTCGAGTCCTCGCGGCGGGCCTGGGTCCCCCTCAAGGAGATCCCCGAGATGATCGCCAGGGGCGAGGTCCCCGCCGCGAACATGGCCGCGGGGCTGCTGATGCTCCACCACCTGCGCCTCGGCTGAGCCGGGCACGGCCCCGGGCGTCGAGCCGGGCGCGGAAAGGCCGGACGGCCCGTACCTGTGCGGGGGTGCGGGCCGTCCGGTGGCCGTGAGGCCAGAGGGGGAGGGATCAGGGATCCGGCAGGGACCAGGCGGAGGTCAGGAGTACGGGTAGAAGCCCGAACCCGTCTTCCGGCCGAGGCGGCCGGCGTCCACCATGCGCTGGAGCAGCGGGGGAGCGGCGTACAGGGGCTCCTTGAACTCCGTGTACATCGAGTCGGCGATCGAGGCGATCGTGTCCAGACCGATGAGGTCGGAGAGCTTCAGCGGGCCCATCGGGTGGGCGCAGCCGAACTCCATGCCGTTGTCGATGTCCTCGCGGCTCGCGATGCCCGACTCGAACATCCGGATCGCGGAGAGCAGGTACGGCACGAGCAGCGCGTTGACGACGAAGCCCGAGCGGTCCTGCGCGCGGATCGCGTGCTTGCCGAGCGCCTTCTCGGCGAAGGCCTGGGCGCGGCTGATCGTGCCCTCGGAGGTGGTGAGGGCCGGGATCAGCTCGACGAGCTTCTGCACCGGGGCCGGGTTGAAGAAGTGGATGCCGATGACCTGGTCGGGGCGGGAGGTCGCCACTGCCAGCTTCACCAGCGGGATGGAGGAGGTGTTCGAGGCCAGGATGGCGTCCGGCCGCGTGATCACCTGGTCGAGGACCTGGAAGATCTCGGTCTTGACCTGCTCGTTCTCCACGACGGCCTCGATGACGAGGTCGCGGTCGGCGAACTCGCCCAGGTCGGTCGTGAAGCTGAGGCGGGAGAGCGTCGCGTCCCGCTCCTCCTCGCTGATCTTGCCGCGTTCGGCGGCCTTCGTCAGCGAGTTGTAGAGCCTGGTGCGACCGAGCTCGAGGGCCTCGCCGGTGGTCTCGGCGACCTTCACCTGGAGGCCGCTCCGGGCACACACCTCTGCGATGCCCGCGCCCATCTGGCCGCAGCCCACCACTCCGACGCGCTCAATGTCGGCCATGGAGTCCGTCACCTCGTGCCTTTCGCTCTTCTCTGGCGGCGGGCCCCGTGTGATTCCGGTGCGCCCACCTCGACGCCACGACGTTACCGCTCATTAACCGATGATCGATCGTCCGGAGCGTGCATGCTGTCCGGGTGCGTGTGACGTATCCGACAGGGAAGGGCGCGAAGTGGGTCATATCGGGAGAAGAGGATTCGTTGTGGGGGCCACGGGTGTGGCCCTCGCCGCTACGGCGATGGCCGCGGAGGCCCCTGCCGTCGAGTCCGTGGCCCGGACGCTGAACGGCGCCCACCGCGTCCGGCCGAGGAAGGGTCCGTACCCGCACGGCGACTTCCGGGGCGTCTGGGTGGCCACGATCGCCAACCGCGACTGGCCCTCCGCCCCCGGCCTGACCGCCGCCGCGCAGCGCACCGAGCTCCTCGCCCACCTCGACACGGCCGTCAAGCGGCGCCTGAACGCGGTGATCCTCCAGGTCAGGCCGAGCGCCGACGCGCTGTGGCCCTCCACGTACGAGCCCTGGGCGCAGTGTCTGACCGGCACGCAGGGCCGCGATCCGGGCTGGGACCCGCTGGGCACGGCCGTCACGGAGGCCCATGCGCGCGGGCTCGAACTGCACGCCTGGTTCAACCCGTACCGGGTGGCGAACCACACCGACCCGACCCGGCTCGTCGCGAACCACCCGGCCCGGCTCCACCCGGAGTGGGTCGTGCCCTACGGCGGGAAGCTGTACTACGACCCCGGCGTCCCCGCGGTCCGCCGCTTCGTCCAGGACGCGATGCTGGACGCGGTACGGCGCTACGCGATCGACGCCGTGCACTGGGACGACTACTTCTACCCGTACCCGGTCGCCGGCCAGGTCTTCGACGACGACGCCACGTACGCGGCGTACGGCGCGGGCTTCCCCGACAGGGCGTCCTGGCGGCGGAACAACATCGACCTGCTGGTCTCCGAGACGGCGGCCCGGATCAAGGCGACCCGGAAGGGCGTGTCCTTCGGGATCAGCCCCTTCGGCGTCTGGCGGAACAGGGCCACCGACCCGGAGGGCTCGGACTCGAACGCGGGCGTGCAGACCTACGACGACCTGTACGCGGACACGCGCAAGTGGATCCGGCAGGGGTGGATCGACTACGTGGTGCCCCAGCTGTACTGGAACATCGGCCTGCCCGCCGCCGACTACGCGAAGCTGCTGCCCTGGTGGGACGCGGTCGTCCGGGGGACCGGCGTCAACCTGTACGTCGGCGAGGCGCTCTACAAGGCGGGCGACCCCGCGCAGCCCGCCGCCTGGCAGGACCCGAAGGAGCTGTCACGCCACCTGGCGCTGGCCCACCGCTACCAGTCGGTCGGCGGGCACGGCTTCTTCGCGGCGCGCGAGGTCGCGGCGGACGCGACCGGGGCGATGGCCGCCGTGGTGGCCGACCACTACCCGACCCGGGTCCGTCCGCCGCTGACCAGGGCCCAGCGGGCCTGAACCGGAATCAGCGGTTCTCCGCCTCCGGCTGATGACGGACGACGGTGTCGGGGCCCGGGGACATCAGGGCCTCGTGGCCGTCGTCGTCGAACTTCACACGGTACGGGGGAGCGCCGTCGTCCCCCAGTACCTGGAGGACCTTGGCCGTACGGTCGTGGTGACCGACGGTCCGGCCGTGCACCAGCAGCTTGTCGCCCACGCTCGCCTGCATCGGGATGACCTCCTCGCGAACGTGCCGTGTCCTGATCGGAGCCCCTTTCGCCATTGTGGCCCTCGCGACGGCCCTTCGCCCGGCGGATCAGCTCTTGGCCCGCTGGGTGACCGCGATGCAGACCAGGACGCCGACGGCGGCGAGCGGGGCGGCGAGGGGCAGGGTCTCGCCGAGCAGGAAGACCGACCAGAACAGGGTCAGCAGCGGCTGGGCGAGCTGGAGCTGGCTCGCCTTGGGGATGCCGATCTCGGCCATCCCCCGGTACCAGACGTACAGGCCGAAGAAGGTGGATCCGGCGGCCACCCAGATCAGGCCGATGACGCCGTGGACGCCCAGGCGGACCGGCTCGACCGACAGCGCGACCGCCGAGGCGGCGACCATCAGCGGCAGACAGAACACCAGGGCCCAGCCGATGACCTGCCAGCCCGGCATGAGGGCGGCGAGCCGCCCGCCCTCGGTGTAGCCGGCGGCGCAGACGAGCAGCGCGCCGAAGAGGTAGAGGTCGCCCGTGGACAGCGCGCCACCGCTCTGCTGGACCGTGAAGGCGATGACCACCGCGGCTCCGGCGACGGCGGCGCCCCAGAAGGTACGGGACGGGCGGCGGCCGGTCCTGACCGCGGCGAGGGTCGCCGTGGTGAGCGGCAGCAGGCCCACGACGACGGCGGCGTGGGAGGTGGTGGAGGTCTGGAGCGCCAGGGTCGTCAGGAGCGGGAACCCTACGACCACGCCTCCGGCGACGACGGCGAGTCCGGCCCAGTGGCGGCGCTCCGGCAGAGGCACCCGGCCGGCGAGGAGGAAGGCGCCCGCGACGAGCCCGGCGAGGGTGGAGCGCACGGCGACCAGGGACCAGGGGCCGAAGCTCTCCAGGCCCCAGACGGTGGACGGGAAGGTCAGCGAGAAGGCGACCACGCCGAGGAGGGCGAGCAGGGTGCCGCGCGTCCGGGTGGCGGTGCCGGTTCCGGTCGTGGTGCCGGCGCCCGTCCCGCTCGCGGTGCCGGTGCCGGTGCCGGTGCCGGTGCCGGTCATGGTGCCGGTGTCGCTCGTGACCGCTATCGCGCGAGGAGTAGTAGCGCTATCGTGTGCTCTCATGCATGAGCGTAGCAGTGTGGCCGAACTGGCGGAATCCCTGAGGGCGGAGCTCGACCGCTACTCTCCCGGTGGAAAGCTGCCGTCGAGTCGGGCGCTCGTCGAGCGCTTCCGCGTCTCGCCGGTGACGGTCAGCCGGGCCCTCGCCCAGCTCTCCGCCGAGGGCCTCGTCGTCACCCGCCCCGGAGCCGGCGCCTTCCGCGCCGAACCCCGCACGGCCACCCCCGTCACCGGGGACACCTCCTGGCAGGAGCTCGCGCTCAGCGCCGACACGGCCACCGAGATCGTCCCGCGCTCCGTCGACGCCTCCGGCGTCCTCGTCACCCTCGCCCCGCCGCCGCCCGGGGTGATCGAGTTCAACGGCGGCTACCTGCACCCCTCCCTCATGCCCGAGCAGGCACTCGCCGCCGCCCTCGCCCGCGCCGGGCGCCGCCCCGGCGCCTGGACCCGGCCGCCCGCCGACGGCCTGCCCGAACTGCGCGCCTGGTTCGCCCGCGAGATCGGCGGCAGCGTCACCGCCGCCGAGGTGCTCATCACCGCGGGCGGGCAGTCCGCCCTCACCACCGCCCTGCGCGCGCTCGCGCCGCCCGGCACCCCCGTCCTCGTCGAGTCGCCGACCTACCCCGGCATGCTCGCCGTCGCCCGCGCCTCCGGCTGCCGCCCCGTCCCCGTACCGGCCGACGCCGACGGCGTCCGCCCCGACCTCCTCGAAGCCGCCTTCCGGGCCACCGGCGCCAGGGTCCTCGTCTGCCAGCCGCTCTTCCAGAACCCGACGGGCACCGCGCTCCCGCCCGAGCGCCGCCGCGAGGTCGTCCGCATCGCCCGCGCCGCCGGGGCCTTCGTCGTCGAGGACGACTTCGCCCGCCGCATGGCCCACGAGGACGCCGGACCGCTGCCCCCGACGCTCGCCGCCGAGGACCCCGACGGCGTCGTCGTCCACGTCTGCTCGCTCACCAAGCCCACCTCGCCCAGCCTGCGCGTCGGCGCCCTCGCCGCCCGGGGCCCCGTCCTGGAGCGGCTGCGCGCCATCCAGGTCGTCGACAGCTTCTTCGTGCCCCGGCCCCTCCAGGAGGCCGCGCTCGAACTCGTCGGCTCCCCGGCCTGGCCCCGCCACCTGCGGGCCGTCTCCCAGGAGCTGAGGAGCCGCCGCGAGGTCATGACCGCCGCCGTCGCCCGCCACCTCCCCGAGTTCGCCCTTCCCTACGTCCCCTCCGGCGGGTACCACCTCTGGCTGCGCCTCCCCGACGCCCTGCCCGAGGCCGCGCTCCTCGCCACCGCCCTGCGCGCAGGCGTCTCGGTGGCCCCCGGCCGCCCGTACTTCTGCGCCGAACCCCCCGCCGGGCACATCCGGCTGAGTTTCGCGGGTGTCGCGGGCCCCGTCGAGATCGCGGAGGGCGTGCGCCGGCTGCGCGCGGCCACCGACGAGCTCACCGCCTGAGCCCCGCCCCGCCCGGGGGGCGGGAGCCGGCCGCTCCACCGGCCGGCCCCTGCCCCCGGCAAAACCGCGTGACACGGTCCCCGCCGTCCTGCGACCCTCCCGCCATGAACGACACCGCGACCCCCGCCGACCCCACCGCCCCCGTCATGCACGGGGCGTACGAGATCTCAGCCGATCCCGCGCGGATCGACGCGGACCGCGTCCACCACTGGCTCTCCACCGACTCCTACTGGGCCCACGGCCGACCTCGCGCGAAGCACGAGGCGGCCATGGCCGGCTCGCTGAACTTCGGCGCCTACCGCGCCGACACCGGCGAGATCGCCGCCTACGCCCGCGTCGTCACCGACTACGCCACCTTCGCCTGGCTCTGCGACGTCTACGTCGACCGCCCGGCACGCGGCACCGGCCTGGGCACCGCCCTCGTCGCCGCCGTCCGCGACCACCTCGCGGTGTACGGGCTCCGCCGGATCATGCTGGCCACCGCCGACGCCCACGGCGTGTACGAGAAGGTCGGTTTCACGCCACTCCAGAACCCGGACAAGTGGATGGCTCTCGGGCAGCAGTGACCCGGCGCCCCTCCGGTCCCGGGAATCGACCTCTTGACCGAAGGGGCCACCGGCCTCACGATCGCGGCCATGGGTCTTCGAGTGACGCTCGTCACAGCGGCGCGCAGCTCCTCCCTGCTCGCCGAACGCTTCGACGACGACCGGCCGCTCGACGAGGCCGGCTGGTACGAGGTGCAGGTCGCCGCGCCCGCGCTGATCCCGCTGGGCGCGGCCGAACTCCGCTACTGCTCCCCGACTCCGCGCGCCCGCGCCACCGGCACCGCCCTCGGCTACGCCCCCCTCGTCCAGCCCGCGCTGCGCGAGTGCGACATGGGCCGCTGGCGCGGCCTCACCCTCGCCGAGGTCGCCGCCCTCGAACCGGCCGCCGTCGACGCCTGGCTCACCGACGCCCGCAGCGCCCCGCACGGCGGCGAACCCCTCCTCGCCTTCATCACCCGGATAGGGAACTGGCTCGACACCCGCCCCGCCGACGACGGGGCCATCGTCGCCGTCGCCGAACCCTCCGTGGTCCGCGCCGCCCTCGTCTACGCCCTCAAGGCCCCGCCGGCCACCTACTGGAACGTCGACGTCCGGCCGCTCTCCACCGTCACCCTCGCCGGCCGCCCCGGCCTCTGGCACCTCCAGCTCGACGCGGCCCTGCGCTGAGCCGCCCCCCCCAGGCACCGGGGGGCCGCCCCCGCGGGCCCCGGGGAGCCGCGCGCGGCGGTGGATCCGACCGCGACCGGCTAGCCTGAGACCACGATGAACCGTTTGACCACGTCATGGGGCGCCTTCACGCTGACCCGCTATCCCGAGGACCCGCGCGACCAGCTGCGCGCCTGGGACGCGGCCGACGAATACCTCCTGGGCCACCTGGCCGAGAGCGGTACCGACCTCTCCGGCACCGTCGCCGTCGTCGGCGACCGCTGGGGGGCCCTCGCCACCGCCGTGCAGGCCGCGGGCCCGGCCGAGGTCGTCCAGATCACCGACTCGTACCTCGGCCAGCAGGCCACCCGCGCCAACCTCGCGCGCGCCGGAGCCGCCCCCGGGGCCGTACGCCTGCTGACCACCCAGGACCCGCCGCCCGAGCGGATCGACGTCCTCCTCGTACGCGTCCCCAAGAGCCTCGCGCTCCTGGAGGACCAGCTGCACCGGCTCGCCCCCGCCGTGCACGAGGGCACCGTCGTCATCGGCACCGGCATGGTCAAGGAGATCCACACCTCCACGCTCCGCCTCTTCGAGCGGATCGTCGGCCCGACCCGCACCTCCCTCGCGGTGAAGAAGGCCCGGCTGATCCACGCCACCCCGGACCCGGCCGTCGCCCCGGGCCCGAACCCGTGGCCGTACCGGTACGACCTGCCGGCGGACACCCCCGCGCCCGGCCTTCCCGGTCTGACCGTCACCAACCACGCCGGTGTCTTCTGCGCCGACCGCCTCGACATCGGCACCCGGTTCTTCCTCAAGAACCTCCCCGGCGACCTCGGCCGGGCCCGCGTCGCCGACCTCGGCTGCGGCAACGGCGTAGTCGGCCTCGCCATCGCCCTCTCCGAGCCCGACGCGGAGCTCGTCCTCGCCGACGAGTCCTACCCCGCGGTGGCCTCCGCCCGCGAGAACTTCCGCGCCCACGTCGGAGACGACCACCGCGTCGAGTTCGTCGTCGGCGACGGGCTCACCGACCTGCCCGCGGGCTCCTTCGACCTGGTGCTGAACAACCCGCCGTTCCACAGCCACCAGGCCACCACCGACCGCACCGCCCGCCGGATGTTCAGCGACGCCCGGCGCGCCCTGCGGCCCGGCGGCGAGCTCTGGGTCATCGGCAACCGCCACCTCGGCTACCACGTGACCCTGCGCCGGATCTTCGGCAACAGCGAGCTGGTCGCGAGCGACGCGAAGTTCGTGGTCCTGCGGGCCGTGCGCCGGCCCGACCGCGACGACCGGCGCTGAGCCCTCACCCCCAGGTGCGCGAGCAGAGCACGAGCTGATAGCCGTCGGGGTCGACCACGGTGACGCCGAACTCGTCCCAGTACGGATTGTGCGCGGCCACCCGCGTCCCCCCGGCGGCTATCAGGCGCTCGACCTGCTCCTCCTCGACGGGCGCCCCGAGATGCACGACGAACAGGTCCTCGACGGTCGGGGCGGGCTCGACGGGATTCTCCGGATCCCGCGCCGGCTCGAAGTGCCAGCCGCCGCCGGCCGGCCCGACCATGAGCAGGTCGTTCCGCGCGTTGATGATCATGTCTCGAGAGTAGGCGGGCCCGCCCGTCCCGCGCCTCGGGGATTCCCCTCCCTTCTCCCCGAAGCGACCCGGACACACCCTCCGGGCCGCGCCCCCGTCACGCCGGGTTGACGAGCCCCGGCCCTTCGCGCCACACACGCCATCCGGCCATCCGGTCATTCCCGAGGGCACGTCGGCGACTCGTTGCATAAACCTGCGGGCGCACGTATAGTCATGCCATCCATGAGGAGGGTTTCGATGGCAGCGGAGACGAGAGCGATGAAGGTGCGAGTGGCGGTCGCTGGTGCGAGCGGGTACGCGGGCGGGGAACTCCTGCGTCTGCTCCTCGCCCACCCCCACGTCGAGATCGGCACCCTGACCGGCCACTCCAACGCCGGCCAGAAGCTGGGCGCCCTCCAGCCGCACCTGCTGCCGCTCGCCGACCGTGTCCTCGCGCCGACGGAGGCCGGGGAACTCGCCGGGCACGATGTCGTCTTCCTGGCGCTCCCGCACGGCCAGTCGGCCGCCGTCGCCGAGCAGCTCGGCGACGACGTGCTCGTCGTCGACATGGGCGCCGACTTCCGCCTCAAGGACCCGGCCGACTGGGAGACGTACTACGGCTCCCCGCACGCCGGCACCTGGCCCTACGGCCTCCCCGAACTGCCCGGCGCCCGCACGGCCCTGGAGGGCTCCAAGCGCGTCGCCGTCCCCGGCTGCTACCCGACCGCCGTCTCGCTCGCGCTCTTCCCGGCGTACGGGAGCGGTCTCGCCCAGCCCGAGGCGGTCATCGTCGCCGCCTCCGGCACCTCCGGCGCCGGCAAGGCCGCCAAGCCGCACCTCCTCGGCAGCGAGGTGATGGGCAACATGTCCCCGTACGGCGTCGGCGGCGGCCACCGCCACACCCCCGAGATGATCCAGAACCTCAGCGGTCCGGCGGGGGAGCGGGTCACCGTCTCCTTCACGCCGACCCTGGCCCCGATGCCCCGCGGCATCCTCGCCACCTGCACCGCCTCCGCGAAGCCCGGCGTCACCGCCGAGGCCGTACGGGCGGCGTACGAGAAGGCGTACGCGGACGAGCCCTTCGTCCACCTCCTGCCCGAGGGCCAGTGGCCCGCGACGGCGTCCGTCTACGGTTCGAACGCCGTTCAGGTGCAGGTCACGTACGACGCCGCCGCGAACCGGATCATCGCCATCAGCGCCATCGACAACCTCACCAAGGGCACCGCCGGCGGTGCGGTGCAGAGCATGAACATCGCCCTGGGCCTCCCCGAGGACACCGGACTTTCCACGATTGGAGTTGCGCCGTGAGCGTGACCGCAGCGAAGGGATTCACGGCGGCGGGCATCGCCGCCGGGATCAAGCAGAACGGCAACCCGGACCTGGCCCTCGTGGTCAACACCGGGCCCCGCCGCGCCGCCGCGGGAGTCTTCACCTCCAACCGCGTCAAGGCCGCCCCCGTCGTCTGGTCCCAGCAGGTCCTCGCCGACGGCGAGCTGACCGCCGTCGTCCTCAACTCCGGCGGGGCCAACGCCTGCACCGGCCCGCAGGGCTTCCAGGACACCCACGCCACCGCCGAGAAGGTCGCCGAGGTCCTCAGCGGCCGGGGCACCGAGGTCGGCGCCGGCGAGGTCGCCGTCGCCTCCACCGGCCTCATCGGCGTCCTCCTCCCCATGGACAAGCTCCTCCCCGGCGTCGAGACGGCCGCGGCCGAGCTCTCCGAGCACGGCGGCGACAAGGCCGCCATCGCCATCAAGACCACCGACACCGTCCACAAGACGGCCGTGGCCTCCCGGGACGGCTGGACCGTCGGCGGGATGGCCAAGGGCGCGGGCATGCTCGCCCCCGGCCTCGCCACCATGCTCGTCGTCCTCACCACGGACGCCGACGTCGACGCCAAGGGCCTCGACGACGCGCTCCGGGGAGCCACCCGCGTCACCTTCGACCGGGTCGACTCCGACGGCTGCATGTCCACCAACGACACCGTCCTGCTCCTCGCCTCCGGCGCCTCCGGCGTCACGCCCGCGCAGGACGCCTTCACCGAGGCCGTACGGGCCGTCTGCGACGACCTCGCCCGCCAGCTCATCGGCGACGCCGAGGGCGCCAGCAAGGACATCCGCATCGAGGTCGTGAACGCGGCGACCGAGGACGACGCCGTCGAGGTGGGCCGCTCCATCGCCCGCAACAACCTCCTCAAGTGCGCCATCCACGGCGAGGACCCCAACTGGGGCCGTGTCCTCTCCGCCATCGGCACCACCCGGGCCGCCTTCGAGCCCGACCGGCTCAACGTCGCCATCAACGGCGTCTGGGTCTGCAAGAACGGCTCGGTCGGCGAGGACCGCGACCTCGTCGACATGCGCTACCGGGAGGTCACCATCACCGCCGACCTCGCCGCCGGCACCGAGTCCGCCGTCATCTGGGCGAACGACCTCACCGCCGACTACGTCCACGAGAACAGCGCGTACTCGTCATGACGCAGACCGCGCGGAAGCACACCGCCCTCCCGAAGGCCCAGATCCTCATCGAGGCGCTGCCCTGGCTCACCCGCCACCACGGCAAGACCGTCGTGGTCAAGTTCGGCGGCAACGCGATGATCGACGACGACCTCAAGTCCGCGTTCGCCCAGGACATCGTCTTCCTGCACCACGCCGGCCTGAAGCCGGTCGTCGTGCACGGCGGCGGCCCCCAGATCAACGCCGCCCTGGACCAGGCCGGCCTGGTCAGCGAGTTCAAGGCGGGCCTGCGGGTCACCACCCCCGAGGCGATGGACGTCGTCCGGATGGTGCTCGCGGGCCAGGTCCAGCGCGAGCTCGTCGGGCTGCTCAACCAGCACGGCCCGCTCGCCGTCGGTCTCACCGGCGAGGACGCGCACACCATCACCGCCACCAAGCACCGGCCGGTCATCGACGGCGAGACGGTCGACATCGGCCGGGTCGGCGAGATCACCGCCATCGACACCGGCGCCATAGAGGCGCTCCTGGAGGACGGCCGGATCCCGGTGATCTCCTCCATCGCCCGCTCCCAGGACGACGGACATGTCTACAACGTCAATGCTGATACGGCGGCTGCGGCACTCGCTGCGGCGCTGGGCGCCGAAACGCTGATGGTCCTGACCGACGTCGAGGGCCTCTACGAGGACTGGCCGAACAGCGACGAGGTCATCAGCCGGCTCACGGCGAGCCAGCTGGAGAAGCTCCTGCCCGAGCTCTCCAGCGGCATGGCCCCCAAGATGGAGGGCTGCCTGCACGCCGTACGGAACGGGGTCACCACGGCCCGCGTGATCGACGGCCGGGTCCAGCACTCGATCCTGCTGGAGATCTTCACCGACGAGGGCATCGGCACGATGGTCGTGCCGGACGACCAGGGGGCGAAATGAGCGGCAACGGCGGCAACACGGAGCTGACCCAGCGGTGGCAGGGCTCCCTCATGGACAACTACGGCACGCCCAGGCTGCCGCTCGTCCGCGGTGAGGGCGCCAAGGTCTGGGACGCCGACGGCAAGGAGTACGCGGACTTCGTCGGCGGCATCGCCGTCAACGCCCTCGGCCACGCCCACCCGGCGGTCGTCGAGGCCGTCAGCCGCCAGGTCCGCAGCCTCGGCCACGTCTCCAACCTCTTCGTCGCCGAGCCGCCCGTCGCCCTCGCCGAGCGGCTGCTCTCCCTCTTCGGCCGCCCCGGCAGGGTCTTCTTCTGCAACTCGGGCGCCGAGGCCAACGAGGCCGCGTTCAAGATCGGCCGGCTCACCGGTCGGACCCACATGGTCGCCACCGAGGGCGGCTTCCACGGCCGGACCATGGGCGCCCTCGCGCTCACCGGCCAGCCCGGCAAGCAGGCCCCCTTCCTGCCGCTGCCCGGCGACGTCACCCACGTCCCGTACGGGGACGCGGAGGCCCTGCGCGCCGCCGTCACCGAGGAGACCGCGCTCGTCGTCATCGAGCCGATCCAGGGCGAGAACGGCGTCGTCGTCCCGCCCGCCGGCTACCTGAGGGCGGCCCGCGAGATCACCCGCGCCACCGGCACGCTCCTCGTCCTCGACGAGGTCCAGACCGGCATCGGCCGCTGCGGTCACTGGTTCGAGTACCAGGCCCACGAGGGCGTCGAGCCCGACGTCGTCACCCTCGCCAAGGGCCTCGGGGGCGGTCTGCCGCTCGGCGCGACCGTCGCCTTCGGCGAGGCCGCGGAGCTCTTCGCCCCCGGCCACCACGGCACGACCTTCGGCGGCAACCCGATCGCCTGCGCCGCCGGACTCGCCGTCCTCGACGTCCTCGGGGCCGACGCCGCCCTCGACCACGTCAAGGCGGTGGGGGAGCGGCTGCGCCAGGGAATCGAGGATCTGGGCCACCCGCTGGTCTCCCACGTCCGTGGTGCGGGCCTCTTGCTGGGTATCGTGCTTACCGAGCCCCTCGCACCCCAGGTGCAGCAGGCGGCTCAGGACGCCGGCTTCCTGGTCAACGCGCCCGCCCCCGACGTCGTGCGGATCATGCCTCCGCTGGTCCTCACCGACGCCGAGGCGGACGCCTTCGTCGAGGCGCTGCCCGGTGTCCTCGACGTGGCGAACGGGCAAGGACGAAGCGGAGAATGAGACGACGATGACCGACGCGCAGGAGAACGAGCACGGCGGGCCGTCCGTTCCGCAGACCCGCACCGCACGCCACCGCAGGATCGTCGACATCCTCAACCGGCAGCCGGTGCGCTCGCAGAGCCAGCTCGCCAAGCTCCTCGCGGACGACGGACTGAGCGTCACCCAGGCGACGCTCAGCCGTGACCTCGACGAGCTCGGCGCGGTGAAGATCCGCAACACCGGCGGCGAACTCATCTACGCGGTCCCCAGCGAGGGCGGCTTCCGCACCCCGCAGGCGCCGCTCGGCGAGTCCGCCAAGGAGGAGCGCATGCGGCGCCTCTCCGGTGAACTGCTGATCTCCGCCGAGGCGTCCGCGAACCTCGTGGTCCTGCGGACCCCGCCGGGCGCGGCCCAGTTCCTCGCGTCGGCCATCGACCAGGCCGAACTGAACGCCATCCTCGGTTCGATCGCCGGCGACGACACCCTGCTCCTGATCAGCCGCGACCCGACGGGCGGTCAGGCCCTCGCCGACCACCTGCTGAAGCTGGCGCAGAAGTAGCCGCGGACGTTCCTCACAGCGCGTGATCGCCGTCGGACCGTTCCCGGTCCCGACGGCGATGTGCGGTGAACGAGCCGGGTCCGCCCAGGCGGGCACCGCTCGCATGGACCCAGCGGCACCGAGACGCAACCGGCGGTCGCACCGCGCCCGTTGAGGTGCAGGAAGATCCCGGCCCCGCGCCCGCACCGGCCGGCCGCAGGTGAACCCGACGGCGAGCGCGTGCGCGTACCGAGGGTCGTACGTGACGAGGTGCTCGGCGTCGGCGGGCCGGCAGTCCTTCGGCAGCCCCTCCACGCAGCGGTTGTACGCGCGCGAGTCGCGTCCTGCCACCACCGGGACCGCCGTGTCACGCGCGCGTAGCGGGACGAGTTCCCCGTCGGCGCGGGCGCGACCCCGAAGGCGTACGGCAGCCGGAAGAGTCCGGTCGGCGTCGTGGACGTCCCCCGGCGCCGCGTCGCCCCTTCGGCGAGCCCGTTGGCCCCGAAGCGCGGGCGCGGACCCGGCGCGTCAGCGGCAGAGCACGGCGCGGGCGTGCGCCGCCAGCTTCGGCTCGGCGTCGTCGAGCAGCGGCCAGGAGATCTCGCGCAGCTCGGCCTCGGCGCACGTGGCGGTCAGCAGCCGGTACGCCCCCACGCGCACGTGCCTCGCGTTCTCCGCTCCGAGCCGTGCCCGCAGCTCGTCCACGGGCAGCCGCTCCGACCACGGTACGAGGGCGGTCACCGTCTCCCGTACGACCCTGGGGGAGGGGTCGTCGAGCAGCGGCAGCAGGCGCAGGGCGCCCGGCGTCTCCAGGACGCGCAGTCCCGCCACCGCGTGGGCGCGGACGCCGGAGACAGGGTGTTCCGTGAGCGGCCACAACAGGGCGACGTCCTCGCGCGTGCCGCACTCGGCGAGGCCGAGGGGCGCCGGTGCGGGCACCGCGTCGCCCGAGCAGAGCGCCCGGTAGAGCGGGGCCGTCTCGACGCCCGACTGCCGGAGCACGTACCGGGCGCAGGCCCGCACCAGGGCCGAACGGTCGACGAGGTGGGCCTCGGCGTCCTGCGGGAGCCCGGCCCGGCGCAGTGCCGTCACGCCGGCCGCGCGGACGCGGCCGTGCGCGGAGCGCAGCAGGGGCGCGAGGAGCTCGCGCGCGTTCGAAGGGGTCGCCTGGGCCACCGCGCCGGTCGCGCAGAGGTCCTGGATCACCACGTCGGGGTCGGTGGCCGCCGTCAGGGCGCACAGCTCGGGGGAGAGGCGCCCTCGCTCGACGGCGATGCGGTGCGCCAGGCGGCGGGTCGCCCGGTCCCTGCTCGCGAGGACGGCGTCGAGGACGGGCACGGGGCTCTCCCGGAGCGTGTCCTCCAGATGCGTGCGGGCGGCCCCGCCGTAGCGGCGCGCGGAGGTCCGCAGGATGACCGCCGCCAGGACGCCGATCGCCTCGGGCCCGACGGAGGGCAGGGTGGAGCGCAGCAGGTCGCGGGCGACCTCGCGGACCGGCTCGGCCCAGTCCGCGCAGCGGATCGCCACGAGGGGGAGGAGCGGGCGCAGGGTCGGTGCGGGAAGGCGGGCCGCGTGCCGGAGGGCCGCCTCGCGGATCCGGCCGTCGGCGTGGCAGAGCGCGACGGCGACGGCGGACTCGTCGGGCTCGCGGGGCCGCAGGTCCACGGCGGGCAGGGGAGCGTCCCAGGCCCAGCCGAAGCGGCGGCGGGGCGCCCAGGTCGTGCGCGGCAGCGCGGACGGGCTGGTTCGGGCGCGCTCGCGCACGGCGAGGTCGAGCCCCGTCCAGGCGGCGGCGTCCGAGGTGTCGATCACCGCGTGCGGCGGGAGGCCGCCCGCCAGGCGGTCGGCCGCGGCGGTGTCCGTGTCGTCCATGGCCGGAGCCTAGAGAAGAGGCCCGCGCGCGTGCTCCCGGTTTTCGTCGGGGCACACGGACCGCAATTGACAAAACATACGGCGGTCCGCATAGTTATGCCTATCAAGCTCGACCTCGTGTCATCCGCCCACGTCCGAACGGGAGCAGCAGTGAGCAGCAACAACGGTGACGTCCGGCTCTGGGGCGGGCGCTTCGCCGACGGTCCCGCCGAGGCCCTCGCGAAGCTGTCCGCGTCGGTTCACTTCGACTGGCGCCTCGCGCCGTACGACATCGCCGGTTCCCGTGCCCACGCGCGCGTGCTGCACAAGGCGGGCCTGCTCACCGAGGACGAGCTGACCCGCATGCTCGCCGGACTCGACCAGCTGGAGGCGGACGTCGCCGACGGCTCCTTCGTCGGCACCATCGCCGACGAGGACGTCCACACCGCCCTGGAGCGCGGCCTCCTGGAGCGCCTCGGCGCCGACCTCGGCGGCAAGCTGCGCGCCGGCCGCTCGCGGAACGACCAGGTCGCGACGCTCTTCCGGATGTACCTGCGGGACCACGCCCGGATCATCGGCGGCCTGGTCGCCGAGCTCCAGGACGCGCTCGTCGGCCTCGCCGAGGCCCACGCGGACGTCGCCATGCCGGGCCGTACGCACCTCCAGCACGCCCAGCCGGTGCTCTTCGCCCACCACGTCCTGGCCCACGTCCAGTCCCTCTCCCGGGACGCCGAGCGGCTGCGCCAGTGGGACACCCGGACGGCCGTCTCCCCGTACGGCTCCGGCGCCCTCGCGGGCTCCTCGCTCGGTCTCGACCCGGAGGCGGTCGCCAAGGACCTCGGCTTCGAGCGCGGCTCGGCCGGCAACTCGATCGACGGCACGGCCTCCCGCGACTTCGTCGCCGAGTTCGCCTTCATCACGGCGATGATCGGCGTGAACCTCTCGCGTATCGCGGAGGAGATCATCATCTGGAACACGAAGGAGTTCTCCTTCGTGACCCTCCACGACGCCTTCTCCACCGGCTCGTCGATCATGCCGCAGAAGAAGAACCCGGACATCGCCGAACTGGCGCGGGGCAAGTCGGGCCGCCTCATCGGCAACCTGACGGGCCTCCTCGCCACCCTGAAGGCGCTCCCGCTCGCGTACAACCGCGACCTCCAGGAGGACAAGGAGCCGGTCTTCGACTCCTGCGACCAACTGGAGGTCCTGCTTCCGGCCTTCACCGGCATGATGGCCACCCTCACGGTGAACCGCGAGCGCATGGAGGAGCTGGCCCCGGCCGGATTCTCCCTCGCGACGGACATCGCCGAGTGGCTGGTGAAGCAGGGCGTGCCGTTCCGGGTGGCGCACGAGGTGGCCGGCGAGTGCGTGAAGGTCGCCGAGTCGGAGGGCAAGGAGCTCGACGAGCTCTCGGACGAGCAGTTCGCCAAGATCTCCGAGCACCTCACCCCCGAGGTCCGCACGGTCCTCAACGTCCCCGGCGCCCTCGCCTCCCGCGACGGCCGCGGGGGCACGGCCCCCTCGGCCGTCGCCGTCCAGCTCGTCGAGGTCAAGGCCGACCTGGTCATCCAGCACGCCTGGGCCGACGCCAAGAAGTAGTCCCCCCGCTCGGCCGACAGCGCCGCCGCTCTCCCCCGGGAGGGCGGCGGCGCTGTCTTTTTTGGTCAACCACGTCTCGGGTGAGACATTAGTGTCTCATTCGGTGTATGGTCGTCTCATGTCCGATGACCGTCGCACCCAGGTGCTCCGCAGCGCCGCCGCCCTGCTCTCCCGCAAGTCGACCGCCACCATGGACGAGGTCGCACGGGCCGCCGGGATCGGCCGGGCCACGCTGCACCGGTACTTCGCCGGGCGCGACGCCCTCGTGCGGGCGCTCGAAGAGCTCGGGATCCAGGAGCTGGAGGCGGCCCACGACCGGGCCCGCACCGCCGAGGGCCCGGCCGACGAGGCCGTGCGCCGGCTCGTCGCCGAGGTGGAGTCCGTCGCTCCGCTGCTCTCGTTCCTCGTGACCGAGAACCAGCTCTTCGAGGGCGACCAGATGAACGACGGCTGGGAACGCCTCGACACCCGGGTCTCCGACCTCTTCCGGCGCGGCCAGGAACAGGGCGTCTTCCGGATCGACCTGACCCCCGCCTGGCTCACCGAGGCCCTCTACGGGCTCATCGGTTCCGGCGCCTGGGCCGTGCAGGACGGCCGGGTCGCCGCCAAGGACTTCCAGTACATGATCGTCGAGCTGCTGCTCGGCGGAGCGCGCAGGAGCGTGGAGAAGTGACCACCAGCACCCTCACGACCAAGAGCCATATCGAGGGCGGACCCCGCCCCGGCCGGTGGCTCGCCCTTTCCGTCCTCGTCCTGGCCGTCCTGCTCGTGGCCGTCGACGCCACGGTCCTGGGCCTCGCGACCCCGTTCCTCTCCGAGGACCTCAAGCCCACCGGCACCCAGCTCCTCTGGATCGGCGACGTCTACTCCTTCGTCATCGCCGGACTCCTCGTCTCCATGGGCAGCCTCGGCGACCGCATCGGCCGCAAGAAGCTGCTGCTCATCGGCGCCACCGCCTTCGGCGCCGTCTCGGTCCTGAACGCCTACGCGACCAGCCCCGAGATGATGATCGTCGCCCGCGCCCTCCTCGGCGTCGCCGGCGCGACCCTCATGCCGTCCACCCTGGCGCTCATCCGCAACCTCTTCCACGACCCGCGCGAGCGCAGCCTCGCCATCGGCATCTGGGGCGCCATGGCCTCGGCCGGCATGGCCGTCGGACCGGTCGTCGGCGGGTTCCTCCTGGAGCACTTCTGGTGGGGCTCGGTCTTCCTCATCAACCTGCCCGTCATGGCCGTCCTGGTCGTCGTCGGCGCGAAGCTGATCCCCGAGTCGAAGAACCCGAACTCGGGCCCCTGGGACCTCCCCAGCGTCGCCCTCTCCCTCGTCGGCATGATCGGCGTCGTCTACGCGATCAAGGAACTGGCCTCCCACGGCCTCTCCCTCGACGCGGTCGTGGCCGCCCTCGCCGGTGTCGCCGCCCTGACCGGGTTCGTCCGCAGGCAGCTCACCCTGCCCATCCCGCTCCTGGACATGCGCCTGTTCCGCCACCGCGGCTTCTCCGGCGCCGTCCTCGCCGACCTCCTGACCATCCTCGGCCTCTCCGGTCTGGTCTTCTTCCTCTCCCAGTTCCTCCAGCTGGTCCAGGGCCGCCAGCCCCTGGAGGCCGGTCTCGCCGAGCTCCCCGCCGCGATCGGTGCCGTCACGGCCGGTCTCGCCGCCGGTCTCGTCGCCCGCCGGTTCTCCGTGCGGTCGGTCGTGGCGGGCGGTCTCGCCGCCATCGGACTCTCCCTCGCCGTCCTGACGAGCATCGACCAGTCCACCGGCTACCCGATGCTCGGCGCGAGCCTCCTCGTCGTCGGTGTGGGCAGTGGCTTCGCCTTCACCGTCACCGCCGACGTGATCCTGTCCAGCGTCCCGAAGGAACAGGCCGGCGCGGCCTCCGCCGTCTCCGAGACCGCGTACGAGCTCGGCGCCGCCCTCGGCATCGCCGTCCTCGGCTCGATCGTGACGGGTGTCTACCGAGGCTTCGCGACCCCGGCCGGCGTCCCCTCCGGTGTCGCCTCGGCCGCCCACGAGTCCCTCGGCGGCGCGGTGGAGGCCGCCGGCGCCCTCGCCCCGGACGAGGCCACCGCCCTGGTGACCGCCGCCCAGGACGCCTTCGTCGACGGCCTGCGCATCGCCGCCGGGGTCGGCGCGGCGTTCCTCCTCGCGGCCGCCGTCGCCGCCTGGTTCCTCCTGAAGGGCCAGAAGCTGGAGGACGGCGTCAGCCACTGACGCACCCGGAAACGCGAAGGTGCCCCGTACGGCCGATCGCCGTACGGGGCACCTTCACGCGTTCACGCGTATACGAGACCGCCGGACGGGCCCTACGCGGCCTTCGCCTTCGTCGCGTACATGTCCACGTACTCCTGCCCGGACAGCCGCATCACCTCGGCCATCACCGAGTCCGTCACCGCCCGCAGCACGTACCGGTCGCGGTCCATCCCGTCGTACCGCGAGAACTCCATCGCCTCGCCGAAGCGGACCGTCACCCTGCCCGGTCGCGGGAACCCGGCGCCGCCGGGCTGGATCTTGTCCGTGCCGATCATCGCGAACGGCACCACCGGCGCGCCCGTCATGAGCGTCAGCCGGGCGATGCCCGTACGGCCCCGGTACAGGCGGCCGTCGGGGGAGCGGGTGCCCTCCGGGTAGATCGAGAAGATCTTGCCCTCCTCCAGGACCCGGCGTCCGGTCATCAGCGCCGCGACACCGCCGCGGCCGCCGTCCCGGTCCACCGGGATCATGCCGACGCTGGTGAAGAACCAGGCCATCGCCCAGCCCTTGAGGCCCTTGCCCGTCACGTACTCGTCCTTGCCGATGAAGTAGACCGGGCGGTCCAGGCAGATCGGCATGATCATCGAGTCGATGAAGGTGAGGTGGTTCCCCGCGAGGATCACGGGACCGGTCCCCGGGATGTTCTCGGCGCCCTCCACGCGGGGGCGGAACATCAGGCGCATGACCGGCCCGAGCACTGCCTTGATGATCGCGAGACGGGACAACGGTTCCTCCGGTGGGACGCGGTCGGTCGACCTGTCGAGCTGACGGTGCAGCTGGCGACGATACTCGCGGGTCCCGGTCGTCCGCACATCGGGTTCATCGAGTGGATACGCAGTGTTGACGTGTGTTTCCGCCATGTTCGGCGGAGGTCAAGCCGCTGGAGGGGCGCCGTGCCTAGCGTCGGAGACCCCCGTTGACAGGTGCGGGACATCACACAGGAGGAGTCCACATGACACAGGGCGCAGGCCGGACCCCGGCGCGGCGGACCGTTCTCGGAGCGGCCGGAGCGGCGGCGGTACTGGGAGCCTCCACGGCCCTCCCCACGGGCACCGCCCACGCCGCCGGGGCGGGCGGCGCCGCGGCCGGGGGCGCGGCCGGGGATGCCGCCGACCGCCGCACCGGCCACGGCCGCGGCTACCGCTCCCTCCCCGTCCCGACCGTCATCGCCCACCGCGGCGCCAGCGGCTACCGCCCCGAGCACACCCTCGGCTCCTACCGCCACGCCCTCGACCTCGGCGCCCACGTCATCGAGCAGGACCTCGTCCCCACCCGGGACGGCCACCTCGTCTGCCGCCACGAGAACGACATCACCGGCACCACCGACGTCGCCGACCACCCCGAGTTCGCCTCCCGGCGGACCACCAAGAGCGTCGACGGCACCTCGATCACCGGCTGGTTCACCGAGGACTTCACGCTCGCCGAGCTCAGGACCCTCCGCGCCAAGGAGCGCATCCCGGCCACCCGCCAGGAGAACACCCTCTACGACGGCCGCTGGACCGTCCCCACCTTCGAGGAGGTCCTGCGCTGGGCCGAGGACGAGGGCCGTCGCCGGGGCCGCGAGATCTGGCTCCACGTCGAGACGAAGCACCCCACCTACTTCCGCTCCCTCGGCCTCGGCCTCGAGGAGCGCCTCGCGAAGCTGCTGCGCCGGTACGGGCGCCACCGCGCCAACTCCCCGGTCTTCCTCCAGTCCTTCGAGCCGAGCAGCATCCAGCGCCTCGCCGGCCTCGTCGACTCCCCGCGCGTGGTCCTGCTCTCCGGCGCCGGCACCCGCCCCTGGGACTTCGTCGAGGCGGGGGACCCGCGCACGGTCGCCGACCTCGTCACGCCCGAGGGCCTGCGCTGGATCGCCTCGTACGCGCAGGGCATCGGCCCCACGCTCGACCTGGTGATCCCGAAGGACGCGTCGGGCCGCCTCACCGCGCCGACCGCGCTCGTCCGCGACGCGCACGCCGAGGGCCTGGTCCTCCACCCGTACACGCACCGCAACGAGAACGCCTTCCTGCCCGCCGACTTCCGCCGGGGCACGGACCCGACGGCGTACGGCGACGCCTTCGGCGCACTGGGGCGGTACCTGGGGACGGGGATCGACGGCATCTTCTCCGACAACCCGGACACGGCCCTGCTCGCGGCGGCGGAGCTGGACGCCGACCGGGTCTGAGAGAGGCCGAGGGGGCGTACGGTCCGGCCGCCGCCGGGCTCGTACGCCCCCCTCACGGGTGGTTTGGGCCCGGTACGGCAACCGCCGCCGTGAGCACGGACATCGTGCCGGACATGACCACCCCCGAAACCCGCCCCGCCCCCGAGTCCACCCGCGGCCTCCTCGCCGCCCTCGCCCCGCTCCTCGCCGCCGAGTCCGACGCCGAGGCCCCCGCCGCCGGTGTCGACCCCGGCGACCTCGAACAGGCCGTCTGGCTCCGCCTCCTGGAGCGACTGCGCGACACCGGCGCCCCCGACCGCCCCGCCGACTGGCTGCGCCGCGCCGTCCGCGCCGAGGCCCGCAGGGCCCGCAGGAACGCCGACCGGGAACGCCCGTACCCCGGCGAACCCGCCCCGGGGCCGGACGCCGACGTCCCGCACGGCTCCCCGGAGGGCTCGCTCCTCGTCGCCGAACGGCACCGCACCCTGCGCGCGGCCGTCACCCGTACGCCCGGCCGCTGCCCCCGGGTGCTCGCCGCCATGCTCGACCCGGAGGACCCCACCTACCGAGAAATCGCAGGAGAGTTGGGTATCTCACAGGGCAGTCTGGGGCCGATGCGTTCCCGTTGCCTGGGATGCCTGCGCAGAATGCTGGCTGCAGAGGTTCCCGTCCCCGGCCGACGGGGAAGGGTGCGATAAACCGACGGCGAAGCACATGAGCGGGAGGCGGCACACATGGGCCTGAGCGTGACCATCTCGGCAGCGGACGCGCGGGACGCGGAGCACATCCTGAAGCTGCAGTACCTCTGCTACCAGAGCGAGGCGGAGCTGTACGGGGACTGGTCCATCGAGCCGCTCACCCAGACGCTCGACGCCCTCCGCGCGGAGCTGGCCGAGGGGTACGGCCTCGTGGCCCGGCTCGGCGACGAGGTCGTCGCCTCCGTGCGGGCCCGCCTCGACGAGGACGGCACGGTACGGATCGCCAAGCTCATCGTCCACCCGCGCATGCAGCGCCACGGCCTCGGCAGCCGGCTGCTCGACGGCATCGAGCGGCACTTCGCCGCGGCCGACGAGACCGCCTCCTCCGCGGAGACGGCGGCGGCCAAGCGCTTCCAGCTCTTCACCGGCCACCGCAGCGAGGTCAACCTGCGGCTCTACCGCAGCAGGGGGTACGAGCAGGTCGGCACCCGGGAACTCGGCCCGAAGCTCACGCTCGTGACCCTGGAGAAGGCCGCCTAGGCGCCCTTCGTGACCCTGGAGAAGGCCGCCTAGGCGCCCTTGGCCGCCTTCCGCAGCCACCAGATGCCGGTCAGCGGCAGCAGCACCGGAATGAAGACGTAGCCGTATCCGAAGTCCGACCAGACCGTCGCGTCGGGGAAGGCGGACGGCTCGACCAGCGTCCAGGTCCCCACGACCAGCACGCCCGCGAGCTCGGCGGCGCAGCAGAACAGCGCCGCCCTGCGGGCCTTCTCCCCGCCGCGTACCAGCGTGTACGTGATGAAGACGTAGACGGCCGCGGCCACCGCCGACAGGCTGTACGCGAGCGGCGCGCGGTCGAACTCGGTGGCGATCTGGTAGATCGACCGGGAGACCGCGCCGACCGACATCACGCCGTACAGCCAGACGAGCAGCATGCCCGGGCCCGTGACCAGCCGGGCCCTGCCCTGAGTGCCGGTGCCGGTGCCCGTGCCGGTCTCGGGTTCGGTCGCGGTCATGGTCAGCCCACCGTCCAGATGTCGTAGAGACGCACTTCCAGCACGGCGAGGACGACCGCTCCGGCCGCCACCGTCGCCGAACCCCACCGGCTCCGCTCGGCGAGCGACATGAAGCCCGCGATCGGGACCGCGCACAGCGCGCCCAGCAGATAGGCGACGAAGATCGTCGTGCCCTCCTCGGCCTTCTCGCCGCGCGCGAGCTGCACGATGCCGACGATCAGCTGGACCAGGACGAGGAAGGTCACCACGGCCATGCCGATGAAGTGCCAGTCCTTGGTCGGCTGGTCGCGGTAGGCGGCGAAGCCGCACCAGGCGGCGAGGGCGAGCGCGGCCACGGAGACCGTGACCGTCAGGGCGTCGAGCATGCGCCCGAGGGTATTACGGGCCGAAGGGCCCAGGACGCGCGCCCCCCTGCGCCCGGACCGGGCGCACGTGGCCTTGGCCACACCCGACGCCCGACGGGGGGTCGCCGACCGGCCGCACCCGTTTCGTCCCGGAACCCGTTCGGCGCAGGCCATGCGCGGGGGAGCGGCGTCCGGGGCCGGTGAAGAGGTGTCCGTATGACGTCTCAACTGGCATCTCAACGCCGTCCGCTATTCGGACACCCCGCTTTCGTTCGCGAGTGCGCATGCTTTACTTGCAGACATGACCACGACGAGCAGCCGCACCCTTGCGACCGAGGCGAACACGACGCCCGGTGCTCGTTGTATGTGTCGAATGTGCGCCTTCTGAGGGCCCCCGCCTGAGTTTCGCGCCCCGAAGCGAGACCCGACGGCCGTGCCGATCCTCCCGCCATCCGGCGGCGGACCGTGCCCGCCCCGCGCACCCCGCTGACCCCCGGCCACCCGCCGGACCGGCTTGATGTGCGCCGACTGTCCGAAAGACGAACGCCACGTGCCCGGCGGAACCCGCGCCGCGCACTCGACAGTGACGGAAATCCTGTGATCACCACATCGGGCCTGACCAAGGTCTACGAGTCGCGCGGCCGCCAGGTCACCGCGCTGGACGGCGTCGACCTCCACGTCCGCGAGGGCGAGGTCTTCGGCGTGATCGGCCAGAGCGGCGCCGGCAAGTCCTCGCTCATCCGCTGCGTCAACCTCCTGGAGCGCCCCACCTCCGGCACCGTGACCGTCGACGGCGTCGACCTCACCGCCCTCGCCGGGAAGAGCCGCCGCGCCGGCAAGGACCTCCGCCGCGCCCGCAGCAGCATCGGCATGGTCTTCCAGCACTTCAACCTGCTGTCCTCCCGCACGGTGAAGGACAACATCGAGCTCCCCCTGGAGATCCTCGGCGTCTCCGGCGCCGAGCGCTCCCGCCGCGCCCTCGAACTCCTCGACCTCGTCGGCCTCGCCGACAAGGCCAAGGCCTACCCCGGCCAGCTCTCCGGCGGCCAGAAGCAGCGCGTCGGCATCGCCCGCGCCCTCGCCGGAAACCCCAAGGTCCTCCTCTCCGACGAGGCCACCAGCGCCCTCGACCCGGAGACCACCCGCTCCATCCTCCAGCTCCTGCGCGACCTCAACCAGCAGCTCGGCCTCACCGTCCTGCTCATCACGCACGAGATGGACGTCGTCAAGACGATCTGCGACTCCGCCGCGCTCATGCAGCACGGCCGCGTCGTCGAGACCGGCACCGTCGGCGAACTGCTCGCCACCCCCGGCTCCCAGCTGGCCGCCGAGCTCTTCCCGGTCAGCGGCGCTCCCACGGGCCCGGACCGCACGGTCGTCGACGTCACCTTCCACGGCGAGTCCGCGACCCAGCCGGTCATCTCCCAGCTCTCCCGCACCTACAACATCGACATCTCGATCCTCGGGGCGGCGATGGACACCGTGGGCGGGAAGCAGATCGGCCGGATGCGGATCGAGCTCCCCGGACGGTACGAGGACAACGTCGTCCCGGTCGGCTTCCTGCGCGAGCAGGGCCTCCAGGTCGAACTCGTGGAAGCGGAAGCGGACGCACAGCCGGGCGCCACGCCCGTACTGGTCAAGGAAGGTGCCAAGTGACCTGGTCGGAGATGCAGCCCCTCCTGGAGCAGGGCACCGTCGACACGCTCTACATGGTCCTCTGGGCCACCGTCGTCACCGTCGTCGGCGGTCTGCCGCTCGGCATCCTCCTCGTCCTCACGGACAAGGGCGGACTGCTCCAGAACCGGCCGGTCAACAAGGTCGTCGGTGCGATCGTGAACGTCGGGCGTTCGCTGCCGTTCATCATCCTGCTGATCGCCCTGATCCCCTTCACCACTTTCGTCGTCGGAACCTTCATCGGCCCCACCGCGATGATCGTGCCCCTCGCCATCGGCGCCATCCCCTTCTTCGCGCGCCTCGTCGAGACCGCGATCCGCGAGGTCGACCACGGACTCGTCGAAGCCGTCCAGGCCATGGGCGGCGGCATCCCCACCATCGTCCGCAAGGTCCTGCTCCCGCAGGCCCTGCCGTCGCTGGTCTCGGCCGTCACCACCACCGTGATCGTCCTCATCGGGTACTCCGCGATGGCCGGCGCGGTCGGCGGCGAAGGCCTCGGCTCCAAGGCCGTCACCTACGGATACCAGCGCTTCGACACCACGTTCATGCTGGTCACCGTCGTCGTCCTGGTCCTCGTCGTGACCGTCGTCCAGCTCATCGGCGACGGGGTCGTACGACTCCTCGCCCGCCGGGGCCGTACCGCGTAACGGCCACCCGGCCACCCAAGACTTCTTCGTCGAGAAGAAACAGCCCGGACTTGTTGTCCAGGCGTCCACCGCACCACCGGAAAGAGGCACTCTTCGTGCGTAAGAACATCAAGCTCACCGCCGGTATCGCCGCC
This sequence comes from Streptomyces sp. NPDC020807, assembly GCF_040641575.1. Classification (NCBI taxonomy): domain Bacteria; kingdom Bacillati; phylum Actinomycetota; class Actinomycetes; order Kitasatosporales; family Streptomycetaceae; genus Streptomyces; species Streptomyces sp. NPDC020807. Next base: position 47,126 of record NZ_JBFADU010000023.1, on the reverse strand, counting down.
ACCGCCGCCCTCGCCCTCGGCCTCACCGCCTGCGGCACCTCCTCGGACCCGTCCACCTCCAAGGACGCCGCCGGCTCCGGCGACACCTCCAAGCCGCTCGTCGTCGCCGCGTCCCCGACGCCGCACGCCGACATCCTCAACTTCGTCAAGGACAACCTGGCCGAGAAGGCGGGCCTGAAGCTGGAGGTGAAGGAGTTCACGGACTACGTCCTGCCGAACACCGCCACCCAGTCCGGCCAGGTCGACGCCAACTTCTTCCAGCACAAGCCGTACCTCGACGACTTCAACAAGAAGAACAAGACCACCATCGTCCCCGTGGTCAACGTCCACCTGGAGCCGCTGGGCCTCTACTCCAAGAGCCTGAAGTCGGTGAAGGACATCAAGGCCGGCCAGACCGTCGCCGTCCCGAACGACACCACCAACGAGGGCCGCGCCCTCCACCTGCTCGCCGAGAACGGCCTCATCACCCTCAAGGACGGCGTCGGCACCGACGCCAAGCTCTCCGACATCACCGACAAGAAGGGCCTGGAGTTCAAGGAGCTGGAGGCCGCCACCGTGCCCCGCGCCCTGAACGACGTGGACGCCGCCGTCATCAACGGCAACTACGCCATCGAGGCCAAGCTCTCCCCGTCGAAGGACGCCCTCGTCCTGGAGAAGGCGGAGGGCAACCCGTACGCCAACTTCCTCGCCGTCAAGGAGGGCAACGAGAAGGACGCCCGCGTGCAGAAGCTCGCCGAGCTCCTCAACTCGCCCGAGGTGAAGAAGTACATCGAGGACACCTACAAGGGTTCGGTCATCCCCGCCTTCGGCGCCGCCGCCAAGTAGGGCACCGGCCAGGTCCCTTCGACGAGGGCCCCCGCACCGCCTCCGGTGCGCGGGGCCCTCGTCGCGTCCTCCGCCCCCGGGCGACCCGGCCATGCGCGCCGACGGCCGCATGCTGCATGCTGTGCGTTCACGGTCGATTCGGACGGTCCACGGCATGGAGCTGAGCATGACTACCACCTTCCCGGACATCTCCATCAACACGGACCGGCTGGTGCTGCGCGCGCTCGAAGAGGGGGACGCCCCCGCCCTCGCCGAGATGATGAACGACGACCAGGTCGGCGCCTGGACCGCCGTCCCCCAGCCGTACAGCGAGGCCGCCGCCCGCCGTTGGATCACCGAGTCCGCCCCCACCGAGCGCGCCGCCGGCCGCGGCCTCGACCTCGGCGTGACCGAGTTCCTCACCCAGCGCCTCGTCGGCATCGTCCAGTTGAGCAACACGAACTGGCGGGTCCGCTCCACCGAACTCTCGTACATCGTCGCCCCCTGGGCACGCGGCGAGGGATACGCCTCCGAAGCCGCCCTCGCCACCGCCCAATGGCTCTTCGGCGACCAGAAGTTCGAGCGCATCGAGCTCCGCACCGCCGCCGACAACACCGCCTCCCAGCAGGTCGCCCAGAAGATCGGCTGCATCAGCGAGGGCGTCCTGCGCAACGCCTGCATAGCCCGCACCCGCACCGAGGACGGCGGCTGGACCGACCTGCGCACCGACTTCATCGTCTGGGGCCTGCTCCCCGAGGACCTCGACGGCGTCGCCGACCAGATGGCCGAGGCCGGGTACTCCTCGTACACCGAGTGGAGCTGAGCCGGAGCCGGCCCGGCCCCCGCCAGGAACAGGTGCGCGAACCGCCCCGCGGAACCGCACCGCGACGCCCCCGTCGGGGTACGCTCGGCACGCCCCCGACCTGCGACGACACCACAGGAGACTGACGACGATGGCCGACCGGGTCACGGTGATCGGCTGGGACGGCTCGCCCCTCACCGCGGCCGCCAGGTCCGCGCTCGCCGCCGCCACCCTCGTGGCCGGCGCCGCCCACCACCTGGCGCTCCCCGAAGTCCCCCCGGCCGCCGAACGCGTCCGCCTCGGCAGCGTCGACATCGCCGCCCGCCGCATCGCCGGCCACCGCGGCACCGCCGTCGTCCTCGCCGACGGCGACCCCGGCTTCTTCGGCGTCGTCCGCACCCTGCGCGCCCCCGAGCACGGCCTCGAGGTCGAGGTCGTCCCCGCCGTCTCCTCCGTCGCCGCCGCCTTCGCCCGCGCCGGAATGCCCTGGGAGGACGCCCGCACCGTCGTCGCCCACCAGCGCACCCTGCGCCGCGCCGTCAACGTCTGCCGCGCCCACCCCAAGGTCGCCGTCCTCACCTCCCCGGGAGCGGGACCCGCCGAACTCGCCCTGCTCCTCGACGGCGTCCACCGCACCTTCGTCGTCTGCGAGGAACTCGGCACCGACCGCGAACAGGTCTCCGTCCTCACCTCCGACCGCGCCGCCGACCACTCCTGGAGCGACCCCAACGTCGTCCTCGTCATCGGCGGCGCCGGCGGCGGCGGGACGCCCGCCCCTCCCTGGCTCGCGGGCCAGGACCCGGCCGTTCGGTCGGTACGGGGCTGGGGCCTGCCCCAGGAGGAGTACGCCTCCGACGGCAACGGCAACGGCAACGGCAACGGCACCAGCACCGGAACCGGCATCGGGGCCCGGCGGCCCGGTGAGCCCGCGACCGCCCCCGCCCAACGCCCCACGGCCGGCGAGGACCCGACGCTCCGCATCGCCCAACTCGCCCGCCTCGGACCGCGCGTCGGCGACCTCGTCTGGGACATCGGCTGCGCCGGCGGCGCGTTCGCCGTCGAGGCCGCCCGCTTCGGCGCCGCCGTCATCGCCGTGGACACCGACCCCGCCGCCTGCGCCCGCACCGAAGCCGCCGCCCGTCGCCACGGCGTCCTCCTCCAGACCGTCCCGGGCCGCGCCCCGCACGTCCTGGAGAGCCTGCCCGAACCCGACGTCGTACGGATCGGGGCCGGTGGCGTCCCCGTCGTCACCGCCTGCACGGAGCGCCGCCCGGAGCGGATCGTCACCCACGCGTCCACCCGCGACGAGGCGGAGGCCATCGGCACCGCCCTCGCCGACGGCGGCTACGCGGTGGAGAGCCTCCTCCTGCAGACCGTCGGCCTCGACCCCGACGACTGGTCGGAGCGCGAGCGTTCGGTGGTCTTCCTGCTGGCCGGCCGCAGGACGGAACACGCCCCGTGATCCCTCCGGGGCGTCAGGGCGGGTAGGCTGGCCGATTGTTGTACCGCACCGGCACGTTCGGCATGTCGTTCGAACGCGCCGGGGTCAACGGCCCACATGGCCGCTGATGTGGTACGAGACCTGGGGGAACCGCGCGACGTGGCGCAGTCCACAGCCCATCGCGGCGGATCTGCCTTCCGCGACGGCCGACGGCCGCGACAATGAGTGGGTGTCCGCGCGTCCTTCGTGCCGCGCGGCGCACGCGCTCGTTGTTGTCGACGGGCGCAGGTCCGAAGGAACACAAGCGATGGGCGAGGGGTACGCATGACGGACACCGGCCAGGTCCCGGGCGAGGGGCAGCCGGAGAACGCAGGCATGGTCGAGCAGCCGGGCATCCCCGCTCCGGGCGCGTACACCTTCCTGGACCCCTCCGAGCACGCAGCCGAGGACGACGACATCCTTCTCATGCCGGGCGCCCAGGGCGCCTGGAGCGAGCACCCCCCGGGTGTCGTGCCCGCGCCGCCGGTGGCCGTACCGGCCCCGCAGGAGGCCCCCGGGCACCCCGCGGCCCCCGCCGTGCCCGTGGTCCCGAACCAGGCGGCGCACCAGGGTGTCCCGCAGCCGGTCGCCCCGGAGGCCGAGGTCCCGGTGGGCGACCCGCTCACCGACCCGCTGCCGGACCCGCTGACCGATCCCCTCACGGGCCCGCTCCCCGACTCCTTCGTCCTCGCCGACGTGCTGACCGCCCCTCAGGGCCAGACCCCGCCGCAGGGCGTGCCGGCCGCGCAGAGCTTCACCACCCCGCCGCACGGCACCCCGGCCGAGGGCCCCCAGTTCCCCGGCACGCCCGCGCACGGCACCCCCGTCCCGGGCGCCGAGGCCCACGGCGTCCCCGCCGCCGCTCAGGAGCAGGTCGTCACCGACCACGGCTACGAGCCCGGCATCCTCGACACCGGCGCCCACGAGGCCGCCGGCCGCGACTCCGGCTCCGTCGACCTCGGCGGCGTCCGCGTCCCGCCGCCGGCCGGAGCCACGCCGCCGCCGTCCCGCCGCCCGCTGCACATGGGCCCGCCGGTGCCCGACGCCACCGGTGGCGTCGTCCTCTCCCTCGCCGACCGCGGCCCCGCCGCCGCGCCGGTCCCGCAGCCCGCGCCCGCACCCGCGCCGGTCGTCGCCACCGGGCCCGCGCCCGTGCCCGTCCGGAACCCGGGACCGCCCACCACGGGCCCCGAGTACTTCGACATCCCGCAGGACCGCCAGCTCGCGCCGCAGGGCGCGGAGCCGTGGGGCGCGCAGCCGCAGGAGTCCCTGGCGCCCCAGGCCGCGGCCCCCGCAGAAACGGTCGTCCCGGCGGCCGGCCAGTTCGTCCCCGTCGACGGTTCCCTCCCGACGGCCCCGCACCTGGCTCCGACGCTCGTCGCCGAGGCCGAGGAGCCGGTCGAGGCCGCCGAGGCGCCCGCGGCGACCGAGACGGCGGAGGAGTCCGCCCCCGAGGCGGTCGCCGCCGAGCCCCAGGCCGTCGTCCCCGCCCCGCGCGAGGGCGAGCCCGCGCCCGAGGTTCTCGTCCCGGTCACCGAGCCCGCGGCGGAGCCCGCCGCCGAGACGGCCGTCGAGACGGCTGCCGAGACGACCGCCGAGGCCGAGCAGGCTCCCGAGCAGCCGCAGGAGCCGGTGGCGGTGGCCGTGGCCGCCGAGCCGGTCGCCGAGGCCGAGCTCGCGGAGCCCGCCGCCGCGGCCGCCGCGGAGGTCGCCGCGGAGCCCGTGGCCCCGGTCGAGCAGGCCCCGGAGCAGCCGCAGGAGCCCGTCGCCGCCGAGCCCGTCGAGCCCGTCGAGGAGCCCGCGCAGCCCGTCGCGGAGATCCCCGCCGAGGAGCTTCCCGTCGCGGAGGCCCCCGTCGTCGAGACCCCGCAGGCGGAGGAGCCCGCCGAGGCCGCCGCGCCCGAGCCCGCCGCCCCCGAGGCCGAGCCCGTCGCCGAGAACGCCGCGGGCGCCGAGAGCGCCGAGCCGGTCGAGGCTCCCGCCGCCCCCGAGGCCCTCGCGGCCACCGAGGGCCCCGAGTCGCCCGAGGTTCCCGAGACTCCCGAGGGCTTCGTCGACGCGGCCGAGCTGGTGGACGCCGCCGAGCTCGCGCCCGCCGCCGAAGCCGTCCAGGCCGCCCCCGAGGCCGAGGCGCCCGTCGCGGACGGCGACGCCGGGTCCGAGTCCGAGACCGTCCCCGGTCCTCCGGCCCCCGGCTACGCCGACGCCGAGCGCGAGGCCGTCCTCCGCGTGATGCGCGAGCGCCGCGACATCCGCAACGGCTTCCGCTCCGACCCCATCCCGCACGAGGTGCTGCTCCGCGTCCTGGAGGCCGCCCACACGGCCCCCAGCGTCGGCCACTCGCAGCCCTGGGACTTCGTCGTCATCCGCTCCGCCGAGACCCGGCAGACGATGCACGAGCTCGCCCAGCGCCAGCGCGAGGCGTACGCCAAGTCGCTGCCGAAGGCCCGCGCGAAGCAGTTCAAGGAACTGAAGATCGAGGCCATCCTCGACACCCCGGTCAACATCGTCGTGACCGCCGACCCCACCCGGGGCGGGCGCCACACCCTCGGCCGCTACACGCAGCCGCAGATGGCCCCGTACTCCTCCGCGCTCGCCGTGGAGAACCTCTGGCTCGCCGCCCGCGCCGAGGGCCTCGGCGTCGGCTGGGTCAGCTTCTTCGACGAGCGCGAGATGGTCCGCACCCTCGGCCTTCCCGAGCACCTCGAAGTGGTCGCCTACCTCTGCGTCGGCTACGTCGACGAGTTCCCCGCCGAACCCGAACTGGCGCAGGCGGGCTGGTCCAAGCGCCGCCCGCTCGCCTGGGTGGTCCACGAGGAGACGTACGGCCGTCGCGCCCTTCCCGGCGAGGAGCCGCACGACTTGCTCCAGGAGACCGTCGCCAACATCCGCCCGCTCGACGCCAAGGCGCTCGGCGAGGCCTGGGAGCGGCAGAAGCGCATGACCAAGCCGGCCGGCGCGCTCGGCATGCTGGAGATCATCTCCGCGCAGCTCTCCGGGCTCTCCCGGGTCTGCCCGCCGCCGATCCCGGAGCCCGCGGCCGTCGCGATCTTCGCCGGCGACCACGGCGTCCACGCCCAGGGCGTGACCCCCTGGCCGCAGGAGGTCACCGGCCAGATGGTGGCCAACTTCCTCGGCGGGGGAGCGGTCTGCAACGCGTTCGCCAACCAGGTCGGCGCCGAGGTCTGCGTCATCGACGTCGGCGTCGCCACCGAGCTCCCGGCGACCCCGGGCCTCCTGCCCCGCAAGGTCCGCCCCGGCACCGGCGACTTCACCACCGGTCTCGCGATGACCCGCGACGAGGTCCTCGCCGCGATCGAGGTCGGCATCGAGACCGCCCGCGACCTGGTCGCCGCCGGCAACAAGGCGATCCTCACCGGCGAGATGGGCATCGCGAACACCACCGCGTCCGCCGCCCTCATCTCGGTCTACACCGGCGTCGACGCCGCCGAGGTCACCGGCCGCGGCACCGGCATCAACGACGAGACGCACGCCCGCAAGGTCGACGTCGTCCGGCGCGCCCTCGACCTCCACAAGCCGGACCCGGCGGACCCCGTCGGCGTCCTCTCGGCCATCGGCGGCCTGGAGCACGCGGCCCTCGTCGGCCTCATTCTGGGCGCGTCCTCGCTGCGCACCCCGGTCATCCTCGACGGCGTCTCCACCGGCGCGGCGGCGCTCGTGGCCCGGGCCATCGCGCCCGAGTCCCTCGCCGCCTGCATCGCCGGCCACCGCAGCGCCGAGCCCGGCCACGTGGCCGCGCTCAACAAGCTGGGCCTGCGCCCCCTGGTCGACCTCGACCTCCGCCTCGGCGAGGGCACGGGCGCCCTGCTCGCGCTCCCGCTCGTGCAGAGCGCGGCCCGCGCGATGCACGAGGTCGCCACGTTCGACTCGGCCGGCGTCACCGAGAAGTAGCAGCACGCCCCCGGATCCACGCCGCGCGTCCCCCCTCCCCGTACGGGAGCGGGGGACGCGCCGGGATCCCCCACGGGGAGATCCGTCACAGAGTGGCGGCTCCCCGCCACGGATATCGTGGGCACCGGGCCCTCCCGCCCACCCCTTCAGCCGCTTCACCGCAGCAGCGGCCCGCACACGCACCGCCCTCCGAGGAGCCGCTCACCCATGGCCGAGCCCGCCGAGCACCCCGCATACCCCGTCGGACTGCGCCTCGCCGGCCGCCGCGTCGTCGTTCTCGGCGGCGGCCAGGTCGCCCAGCGGCGCCTCCCCGCACTGATCGCCGCGGGCGCCGACATCACGCTCGTCTCGCCGTCGGCGACCCCCTCCGTGGACGTCATGGCCGAGACCGGCGAGATCACCTGGATCAAGCGGCGGTACGAGGAAGGCGACCTCGCCGACGCCTGGTACGCCCTGGTCGCGACCACCGACCCGGCCGCCAACGCCGCAGCCTCCGCCGAGGCCGAGCGCGGCCGCGTCTGGTGCGTGCGCGCCGACGACGCCGAGGCCGCAACCGCCTGGACCCCGGCCACCGGCCGCGACGCGGGCGTCACCGTCGCCGTCCTCACCGGCCACGACCCCCGCCGCTCCGCCGCCGTGCGCGACGCGATCGTCGAGGGCCTGCGCGACGGCTCCATCGCCGCGCCCGCGCACCGCTCCCGTACCCCCTTCGTCGCCCTCGTCGGCGGCGGCCCCGGCGACCCCGACCTCATCACCGTCCGCGGCCGGCGGCTGCTCGCCGAGGCGGACGTCGTCATCGCCGACCGGCTCGGCCCCCGCGACCTCCTCGACGAGCTGCCGCCGCACGTCGAGGTGATCGACGCGGCCAAGATCCCCTACGGCCGGTTCATGGCCCAGGAGGCCATCAACAACGCGCTCGTCGAGCACGCCAAGGCGGGCAAGTCCGTCGTCCGGCTCAAGGGCGGCGACCCGTTCGTCTTCGGCCGCGGCATGGAGGAGGCCCAGGCGCTCGCCGCCGAGGGCATAGCCTGCACGGTCGTCCCGGGCATCTCCAGCTCCATCTCGGTCCCCGGCGCGGCCGGCATCCCGGTCACCCACCGCGGCGTCGCCCACGAGTTCACCGTGGTCAGCGGCCACGTCGCCCCCGACGACCCGCGTTCCCTCGTCGACTGGGCCTCGCTCGCCAAGCTCACCGGCACCCTCGTCATCCTCATGGGCGTCGACAAGATCGGGAAGATCGCCGAGACGCTCGTCGCCCACGGCAAGTCGCCCGACACCCCGCTCGCCCTGGTCCAGGAGGGCACGACCGCCGCCCAGCGGCGCGTCGACGCCACCCTCGCGACCGTCGCCGAGACCGTGAAGGCCCAGGAGGTCCGCCCTCCGGCCGTCATCGTCATCGGCGACGTCGTCACCGAGGGCCCCGACAAGCTGGTGAAGTAGCGGGGGACTCCGCACCGCACGGCGTACGGCGCCGCACACCGCCCCGCACATTGGCACGACACCCCGGACAAGGCAGTATCACCCCGTGGCCGAACTCATCACGATCGACGACCCCGACGACCCGCGCCTGCGCGACTACATCGGCCTGACCGATGTCGAGCTCCGGCGCCGACGCGAGCCCGCCGAGGGCCTGTTCATCGCCGAGGGCGAGAAGGTCATCCGCCGGGCCAGGCAGGCCGGGTACGAGATGCGGTCGATGCTGCTCTCCGCCAAGTGGGTCGACGTCATGCGCGACGTCATCGACGAGGTCCCGGCACCGGTGTACGCCGTCCAGCCGGACCTCGCCGAACGCGTCACCGGCTACCACGTGCACCGCGGCGCCCTCGCCTCCATGCAGCGCAAGCCGCTCCCCGACGCCACGGAGCTCCTCGCGGGCGCCCGGCGGGTGGTCGTCATGGAGTCGGTCAACGACCACACCAACATCGGCGCCATCTTCCGCAGCGCCGCCGCCCTGGGCATGGACGCCGTCCTGCTCTCCCCGGACTGCGCCGACCCGCTGTACCGGCGCTCGGTCAAGGTCTCGATGGGCGCGGTCTTCTCCGTGCCGTACGCCCGCCTCGACAGCTGGCCCCGGGGCCTGGAAGCCGTACGGGAGGCCGGGTTCAAGCTCCTCGCGCTCACCCCGGCCGAGAAGGCGACCTCCATCGACGAGGCCGCCCCGCACCGCCTGGAGCGGGTGGCGCTGATGCTCGGCGCGGAGGGCGAGGGCCTGTCCACCCAGGCGCTGCGCGCGGCCGACGAATGGGTCCGCATCCCGATGGCCCACGGCGTCGACTCGCTCAACGTCGGCGCGGCGGCGGCCGTCGCCTTCTACGCGGTGGCGACGGGCCGTCCGGAGTCCTGACCCGGCCTGACCCGTCCCGGCCCGCCCCGTCCCGGCCTTGATCCGGCCCGACGACGTGGCCTGATCCCCCGGGGGATCAGGCCGGCTCAGCCCTGCAGGGCCTGCGCGGCGGCGATCCCCAGGGCCACCACCAGCGTCACCACGACGAAGACGAAGAGCCGCTGCCGCAGCAGCCGCGGATTGGCCGGGCGGCGCCCCGTCGACGTCGTCCGGGCACCCGGACGCGTCCCCGGGCGCGACTGCCCGGCACGCGAGCCTCCCGTCCGCGGGTCGCCGGTGCGCGAGCCGCCCGTCCGCGGACCCGCCGAGGGCCGCGAGGACGGGCCGGGGCCGCGCTTCGCCCCCCGCTGCTCGCGGTCCGCGTCCCGCTCGGACCCGTGCCCGCGCGTGTCGCGCTCCGTGTACCGCTCGGTCGGCCGTGCGGTGTTCCGCTCCTCGGCCCGCTCGCGCTGCACCGGCGGACGCGAGACCGGCAGTCCCTGCGCCTCGCGTGCCGCGATCTCCTTCAGCCGCATCGACAGCTGGAGCGTGCTGGGACGTTCCTCCGGGTCCTTCGCCAGACAGGCCCTGATCAGCGGGGCGAGGGCGTCGGGGACACCGTGCAGCTGCGGCTCCTCGTGCACCACCCGGTAGAGCATGACCTCGGAACTGCCGTGCCCGAAGGGGGAGTCGGCCATCGAGGCGTACGCGAGGGTGGCACCGAGCGAGAAGACGTCCGTGGCCGGGGTGACGGCAGCGCCCCGCACCTGCTCGGGCGCGAGGAAGCCGGGCGAGCCGACGGCCGTGCCCACGTGCGTGAGGGTGCTGGCCCCGGTCGCCCACGCGATGCCGAAGTCGATGATCCGGGGGCCCTTGGGGGAGAGCAGGATGTTCGAGGGCTTCAGGTCGCGGTGGACCACGCCGGCCTCGTGGACGGCGACGAGCCCCTCCGAGAGCGCGGCCCCGATCGCGGCCACGTCCGCGGCGCGCAGCCCGCCCTCCTCGGCGACCCGGTCGTGCAGGGAGGGCCCCGGCACGTACTGGGTGGCGAACCAGGGGCGGTCGGCCTCCAGGTCGGCGGCGACCAGCCGTGCCGTGCAGCCGCCGCGGATCCGCCGGGCCGCCGACACCTCGCGGGCGAAACGCGAGCGGAACTCCTGGTCCTCGGCCAGGTCCGGCCGGATCACCTTGAGCGCCACGCGCTGCCCGCGCCGGTCGGACCCGAGGTACACGACACCCATACCGCCGGCTCCCAGCCTGCGGTGGAGCCGGAACGACCCGACGATCCGCGGATCCTCGCGCCGGAGCCGCATCATCGCCATGTCCGTCCCCTCGTCCGTTCGACGTGGCACAGCTTACGTAGTGGCGCCCGGACGCGCTCATAGGCCGCGCCCTCTCGCCGGGATCGATTGTCAGTGCTGAGGGGGACGGGCGACAGCCGTCCGGACGCATCGTCCACCCCTCAACCTCCCTTGTCCGTCCATCACTTGACCCGGGAGTGCGGAAACCCGGCCGGCCGGCGGCCGTCCGCCGGGGGCGGCCGGGGGAGCGGAGGCGGGGGCTCCACCGGACGACGTGAGCCATGTCACTCCCCGTGACCCGTCGGCGCCCCCCTGTCCCCTGGGGGAAGACCCCCAGTTCCGGACCGTCGTCTCCACCCAGGGGAGTACGCCGCCCGGGCGGGCGTCATCCTCCTGGAGGCCCGAAAGCCGGTACGCGGGCATGACGCCCCGGCCCCGCCCGCTCCCTACTGTTGTTCTCAGCGGTGGGTGCGGCACTCGTCCCCCGAGGTCACGCACCCACCGCGCCAGACCGGACAGGAGAGGAACCATGGCGTACACGGCACCGCGGTCGACCAGCAGCCCCTCGGGCCGACGTCACCCCCTGGTGGCCACGGCCATGGTCCTCCCTCTCGCGGCCCTGCTCGTCGTCGTCTTCGGCGGCTGGGACGCGGTGGTCACCCAGGCGTCGTCCGTGGGCGTGATGTTGGGGCGCTGACAGCGCCCGCACCCGGGAGAGCGGCCCGGGTCGGGGACATCGGTCCCGTTCAACCCCGTGGGGACGGGGGTGTGGCGGACGGCAGCGTGAGGCCGGTCAGCTGGGGAGCTGACCGGCCTTCGCGCGTCCAGGCCCGCCGCGTACGCTCCCGACGTGGACCCCGCACCCCGGACGCCCCCCGACTCCCTCGCCCGCCTCGCCGCCGTCGCGCGGGCCGCGGCCCACCGCCCCGGCGCGCCCTGCCACTGCGCGAGCGCCCAGATCGGCGTGCTCGCCGACCGGGACGACGGCACGGTCGTACGTCACGGGTCCCTCGTCGCCAAGGCCCATGCCCCCGGCACCGACCCCGAGGCGCACCGCGCCCGCCTGGCCCTGGCCGCCCACCCCGACGTCCACGGCGTCCTCCTGCCGCCCGTGCCGCTCCCGCCGGGCGGCGCCGCCGGGGCCGGCGCGCTCGACGGACGGCCCGTCACCGTCTGGCCGTACGGGCCGCCCGTCGACCCAGAGGACCCGGACGCGGCCCCCTGGGAGGAGGCGGCCCGCCTCCTCGCCCGGCTGCACCGCACCCCGCCCCCGCCCGGCCTCGCCGCGCGCCTCCCCGGCATGCGGGCCCCGCTCAAGGTGACCCTCGCCGTGGACCGGATGCGCCGGACCGCGCCCGGCCATCCGGCCGCGGCGACCGTGCTGCGCGCCTGGCGGACGGTCCCCGACGCGGGCGCCGACACGACGGGCCGGCGGCTGCTCTGCCACGGCGACTTCCACCTGGGCCAACTGGTCCGCGCCCCGCGACCGGTGGGCGCCCCGGCGGGGGAGTGCCCCTGGCGCCTCATCGACGTCGACGACCTCGGCCTCGGCGACCCGGCCTGGGATCTCGCCCGCCCCGCCGCCTGGTTCGCCGCGGGCATCCTGCCGCCGGAGGTGTGGACCCGCTTCCTCGGCGCGTACGAGGCGGCGGACGGCCCCGCCGTCGGTGCCGACCCATGGGCCCGACTCGACGTCCCCGCCCGGTCCCTGACGGTCCAGACGGCGGCGCTCGCCCTCGCCAAGTCCGCGGCCGAGCGTCGGCCGCTCGACGAGGTCGAGGAGGTGATGATCGACACGTGCGCGCGGATCGCCGCAGCCTGAACCGACCGGGCCCGCAAGGCGTCCACGTACAGTGAAGCCACCATTCGAACGGCGAAGTCAGGGAGTTGAGCCGAGCATGCAGTGTCCCAAGTGTCATGCGGCCATGCACACGTACAACCGCAACGGTGTCCAGATCGAGCAGTGCAGCGGCTGCCGCGGCATATTCCTGGACTTCGGCGAGCTGGAGGCCCTGACCCGCCTGGAGTCCCAGTGGGCCCAGCAGGCCCCGCCGCCGCCCGCGCCGCCGGCCGCCTACCCGGCCCAGCCCGCCTGGGGCGCCCCGCAGCACGGCGGTCACCACGGCGGCCACGGCGGTCACTACCGCCAGCGCGGCTTCGGCCGGATGCTCTTCTCCTCCTGAGCCCCCGAGCACGAAGAAGCCCCCGGCCGAGGCCGGGGGCTCCTTGATGTGGTGCGCGATACTGGGATTGAACCAGTGACCTCTTCCGTGTCAGGGAAGCGCTCTCCCGCTGAGCTAATCGCGCGGGATGTGCACGCGCACCCGAAGGTGACGCGTACTGCGTGCGCGATACTGGGATTGAACCAGTGACCTCTTCCGTGTCAGGGAAGCGCTCTCCCGCTGAGCTAATCGCGCGGGGTCCACACGTCGTGACCGACGTGCTCCGTACTGTGTGCGCGATACTGGGATTGAACCAGTGACCTCTTCCGTGTCAGGGAAGCGCTCTCCCGCTGAGCTAATCGCGCGGGTGATCCGAAGATCAAGGACCCGAAGATCCAGTGGACGATACTGGGATTGAACCAGTGACCTCTTCCGTGTCAGGGAAGCGCTCTCCCGCTGAGCTAATCGTCCTTGGAGGTGGAGACGGGATTTGAACCCGTGTAGACGGCTTTGCAGGCCGTTGCCTCGCCTCTCGGCCACTCCACCAGGAGTGTTGCAACACAGGGGTTCGGGAAGATCCCCCACATCGAGCGGACGACGAGATTCGAACTCGCGACCCTCACCTTGGCAAGGTGATGCTCTACCAACTGAGCCACGTCCGCTTGTCGTTTCCGTTTCGCTTGCGCGTCCCGGCGACGTGTTGAACTCTAGCGGATTCCTGGGCCAGTACAAAAACGCGTTTCCGCAGCGTGCTGACCTGCGAGGCGATCAGGGCGCCCGGCGGGCCGTCGCGGAGGGTTCGCGTGGCGTTCACTCGCCGTGGTCTCCCTCGGGCCGCAAGCCCCCGCCCGTTCGAGCCGGAGGTCCCGGCCCCGGCCGACCTAGACTCGATGCGTGCACGACTTTGCTCCTCTGGCCCGCTTCGGCGGCCTCGTCGCGACCGACCTCCGGGACGTCACCCACGACCCCGAGGCACTGGACTCCTCCGGCTTCTGGGCCGTCTGCGCGGACTTCGAGGGCCGCCTGACCTGCGCGCGCTTCGGCGACGTGCGTCGGGACCCGGTCCCCACGCCCGTGCCGGGCGCCTGGCGCGGACCCGCCGCCGGTGACTGGACGTCCTCCCTCGACCGCACCGCGTACACCGCGGGCGTACGGCGCGTGCGCGAGCACATCGCGCGCGGCGAGGTCTACCAGGCGAACCTCTGCCGGGTCATGAGCGCGCCGCTGCCGGACCTCGCGGGCGCCGACGTCGACGCCCTCACCGCGCTCCTCGCCCGGGGCAACCCCGCCCCCTACGCCGGAACGATCCGGCTGCCCGCCCACGGCGTGGAGATCGCCACCGCCTCCCCCGAGCTCTACCTCCGCCGCGAGGGCGCCCTCATCTCCTCGGGACCCATCAAGGGGACCGGCCGCACCGCGGCCGACCTCCTTCCCAAGGACCACGCCGAGAACGTGATGATCGTCGACCTGGTCCGCAACGACCTCGGCCGCGTCAGCGAGACCGGCACGGTCGCCGTCCCCGGCCTCTGCGAGATCGAGGAGCACCCCGGCCTCGTCCACCTCGTCTCCACCGTCACCGGCCTCCTGCGCGAGGACGCAGGCTGGCCCGAGCTGCTCGCCGCCACCTTCCCTCCCGGCTCCGTCACCGGCGCGCCCAAGTCCAGCGCCCTGCGGATCATCGAGGCCCTGGAGACGGCCCCCCGCGGCCCGTACTGCGGCGGCATCGGCTGGGTCGACGCCGACGCGGACACCGCGCAGCTCGCGGTCGGCATACGCACCTTCTGGATCGATCGTCCCGAGGGCGTCCTCCGCTTCGGCACCGGCGCCGGCATCACCTGGGGCTCGGACCCCGAGCGCGAATGGGAGGAGACCGAGCTGAAGGCGGCCCGCCTGGTCGCGATAGCGTCGGGAACCTACGAGTCAGGCGCCCACGAGGCGAGCGGAAAGGCCATCTCTCGATGAAAATCTGGGTCAACGGCGGGCTGCACGACGCGGAGGCCGCCCGGGTCTCCGTCCTGGACCACGGGCTGACCGTCGGCGACGGCATCTTCGAGACGGTCAAGGCGGAGCGTGGAGAAACGTTTGCTCTCACCGCCCACCTGGAGCGCCTCACCCGCTCCGCCCGCGGCCTCGGCCTGCCGGACCCGGACCTCGACGAGGTCCGCCGCGCCTGCGCCGCCGTCCTGGACGCCAACCCGATGGAACTCGGCCGGCTGAGGATCACGTACACCGGCGGACTCTCCCCGCTCGGTTCGGAGCGCGGCGACGCCGGGACGAGCCTCGTCGTCGGCCTCGGCGAGACGAGCCGCCGCGCCGACTCCACCGCCGTGATCACCGTGCCCTGGACCCGCAACGAGCGCGGCGCGCTGACGGGACTGAAGACCACCTCGTACGCGGAGAACGTCGTCGCCCTCGCCAGGGCGCACGCCGCCGGGGCCAGCGAGGCGCTCTTCGGGAACACGGTGGGGCAGCTGTGCGAGGGCACCGGCTCCAACGTCTTCGTCGTGCTCGACGGCCGCGTCCACACCCCGCCCGTCGCCTCCGGCTGCCTGGCGGGCATCACCCGCGCCCTCGCGGTCGAGTGGACCGGCGCCGAGGAGACCGACCTCCCGCTCGACGTCCTGGAGACCGCCGACGAGGTCTTCCTGACCTCGACCCTCCGCGACATCCAGGGCGTGCACCGGGTCGACGGCCGCGAGCTCGCCGCCCCCGGACCGGTCACCGCCAAGGCCATGCGGATCTTCGACGAGCGCGCGGCGCAGGACCGGGATCCGCGCGTCTGACGCACCGGACGCGGAAAACCGGATGACGGACGGGTCGCCGATGGGTAGAACCACCCTGATGACCACCACCCTGCGGCCGGCCGAGCCGCTTCAGCAGACGCCCGACGGCGGCCGTTCCCGTGCCTACGACGTGTGCGTGAACAGCCGCCGCGTCGGCTCCGTCCGCCTTTCGACCGATCCCGGCTTCGGAGCCGCCTCCGGCGTGATCGAGGGACTCGGAATCGACGAGCGCGACCGGCGACGGGGCCGCGGCACCGTCGCCGCGCTCGCCTCCGAGGAGGTACTGCGCGGCTGGGGCTGCGCCGAGGTGCAGATATCGGTGCCCGCGGACGCCGAGGCGGCGCTGCGCATGGCCGTGGCGCTCGGCTACACCGAGCGCAGTCGGAACATGGTGAAGGAGCTCGGCGCCGAACCGCCCGCCCTGCCCGGGGGCGCCGAGGTACGGCCCATGACCGAGGCCGAGTTCACGGTCTGGGACGAGCGGGCCAAGGCGCTGTACGCGCAGAGCTGGATCGACCGCGGCGTCCCCGAGGACCAGGCCAGGGCCAAGGCCGAGGACAGCCACCGCCGGTACCTCCCGCAGGGTCTGGCCAGCCCCGGCGTCGCCATCCACGTGATCGTCGAGGACGGCGAGGTCGCCGGCCACGTCTGGACCGGACGCATCGAGCTCGAACCGGGGCGGTGGGCCGCCTTCGTGTACGACATCGAGGTCGACGAGGCCCACCGCGGGCGCGGCCACGGCCGCACGCTCATGCTGCTCGCCGAGCGGGTCGCCCTGGAGGCCGGGGACGACCGGCTCGGCCTCCACGTCTTCGCGGGCAACACCCCGGCCATCCGGCTCTACGAGTCCCTCGGCTTCCGCACCACGTACGTCAACAGCGCCAAGACGCTGCTGTAGACGGACCGCACGCGGGGCGCGCGGGCTCTCGGCTCCGCGGCCTGCGGGGGCTTACGGCTCAGGCCTTCAGGAGGCTCTCGGCGATCTCCGTGATCCGCTCCCGCAGGCCCTCCTGGCTCTGGCCGCCGTCCAGACGCTCGCCGCCGATCACGTAGGTCGGGGTGCCGGTGACCTTGATCGCCTTGCCCTCGGCCTCGTCGGCGTCGACGGTCAGCAGGTGACGGCCGTCGATCAGGGCCGTGTCGATCTCCTCGGCGTCCAGGCCGAGCCCGGTCGCGACGTCGAGGAGGAGCTGCTCGCCCCCCTCGCCGAGCTCGTCGGTCCTGGCGAGGAGCGCCTCCACGTACGGCCAGCCCCGACCCTGCGCGAAGGCCTCCTCGGCGGCCTGGGCGGCGGCGTACGCGTGCTTGTGCTTCGCCAGCGGGAAGTGGCGCAGCTGTACGTCGAGCCGGTCGCCGAAGTGGTCGCGCAGCGCGCGGACGTCGTCGAGGGCCGCGAAGCAGTCGGGGCACTGGAGGTCGAACCAGGCCTCCAGGACGACGGGGGAGGCGGGTGCGGTGGTGGTGTCGCTCATGACAGCAGTCTCCCCTACCGGCACCCGCGGAGGAGATGCCGGTAGGGGAGACCCGGAGATCTCCCTGAGATGCGCCACGCGGCGTGGCCCCGGGCGTCCTCGGCGGTGCAGGATGGAAGGGACGTAACAGCCGGAACCAGGAGGATCGCATGCTGGCCGAGACCATCTGTTCCGCGGCCGCCGCGGCGGGCCTGGGCATCGCCGCCGTCGCGGCGTACCGGAAGCGCTACCTGTCCGCCGCCCGGATCGCGGCCTACGCGCTCGTGCCGCTCGGGCTCGTGATGACCGGCGCCGTGGAGTGGATCGCGGACACGGCCTTCAGCCCGGTGGCCTGGGCCGGCTTCGGCGTCCTCGGCGGCGCCTGGCTGCTCCTCTCGTCGACCCGGGCGATCGAGCGGCGCCGCGGCGGCCGGACGGACGGGGGCGGGGGAGCGGAGGCCGTCGGCAGAGCCGAGCGGGCGGCCGTGGCGCCCACCGCGTCCGCGCCCCGTGCCGCCGCCACCCCGAAGCCGGCTGCCGACGACTTCAGCGACATCGAGGCGATTCTGAAGAAGCACGGAATCTGACCGCTTCTGGCGCTTCTCGTTTCCGCACATCACGGGAAGGAGTGAACAGCCTTTACGGCGTGGCGTGTTGCGGGATTCTCCGGGGGAGTGTGCGTCATCATCCCCCCGAGATGCTCGATACCTCGCGGGAGTCCGCCCCCGCCGCCGATGCCCCCGCCGCCGAAGAGCCACGAGGCTGCCTGTACGCGCTCTCGCAGCCGCCGCTCATGATCTTCCTGGCGGTGATCGGCTGCCTGCTCCTCATGGCCGCCGTGCACGACCTGTTCCTGCTGTGACCGGGCGGCCGGCGGGCCGGCCCGAGGGCGCTCCTCAGCCCGTGGCTTCCTTGCGGCGCGCCCGGTAGGCCGCCACGTGCAGGCGGTTGCCGCAGGTGCGGCTGTCGCAGTAGCGGCGCGAGCGGTTGCGGGACAGGTCGACGAAGGCCCGGCCGCAGTCGGGTGCCTCGCAGCGCCGCAGCCGCTCCTGCTCGCCGGCCACGACGATGAAGGCGAGGGCCATGCCGCAGTCGGCGCCGAGGTGGTCGGCCGCCGAGGCGCCCGGTGCGAAGTAGTGCACGTGCAGGTCGTAACCGTCGTGGTCGGTGAGCTGCGGGGTGGTGCCCGCCGCCGCCACGAGCCGGTTGATCAGGGGGGCCGCGATCCGGGAGTCGGGGGCCGAGAAGATCGCCGCGAACTTCTCCCGTACCTCCCGCACGGCCTTCAGGTCGTCGGGCCCGAGCTCGCCCACGTCGCTGAACTTGTGGGTGCGCACGAAGGACCGCAGCGCGTCGAGGTCGGCGAGCCCGTCCGGGCGGTCGCCCTGGGGGGCGGTGTTCATCAGATCGACGACGATGTCGAGGGCGATCCGGGTGTCGTGGGGGATCAGCACGATTCGCTCCCTGGCCAGCCGCGGGCGGGCGCCCGCGGAACGGCGCTGACTCTAGCGCGGCCCGGAACGGGACAACGGCGCCCACCACCGCGCCGGCTGCGCGGTGGAGAGCGCCGTTGTCCTGGCTGGGTGGTCGCCCACGCGGCGCCGTCGCCCCGAGTCGGACGGCGCCGTGTGGCTCTCGGCCTGGCTCAGCTGTCCGCCAGGATGTGGGAGAGCTCCGTATCGAGGTCGAAGTGCCGGTGCTCGGTGCCCGGTGGCACGGCCGCGTCGGTCCGCTTCAGGAACGACTCCAGGGCCCTCGCCGGGGCCTCGAGCAGGGCTTCTCCCTCGGGGGAGCTCAGTGCGATGCAGACGACTCCCTGGCCGTGACTACGGGATGGCCAGACGCGGACGTCGCCCGTGCCGGTGGGCCGGTGCAGCCCCTCGGCGAGAAGGTCGCGGGCGAAGACCCATTCGACCGTCTCTTCGGCTCCGGTGTGGAAGGTGGCGTGCACGGCATACGGATCGGCCGTGTCATACCGCAGGCCCGCGGGTACAGGCAGTGAGGACTCGCTCGACACAACGAGGCGCAGGTGCAGCTCGCAGCTGACCGTGGTGTTCATAAGCGCCAGGGCCTTTCGCTCAGTGTGCGCTCGGGGATTCGCACGTCGGCGAAATCGACATGCCACCTCCGTGGCCGTTGTAAACCCCTCTGTCCGTTTTGTGATCGTCCAGGTAGCTCGAACGGCCGCGTGTGACCACGGGTAATACCGCCATACCAGTGGGGCCCCTGTGTCCGGTAGGTTGGGGTCATGCATGCGGAGAGTGACGAGCGCGCAGGGGACTCGGCGAGCGGCCAGGACGCCGAACTGGGATCCCGCGCGCCGCAGTTCATCAAGTCCCGACGGAGCCTGCACCTGAGCTGGCAGGTCGGTGTGTTCATCGTCGGACTCGCCGTGGTCGGCGCGGGCGTCGTGATGCTGCCGCTGCCCGGACCCGGCTGGCTGGTCATCTTCGCCGGCATGGCGATCTGGGCCACCGAGTTCGTCTGGGCGCAGCTGGTGCTGCGCTGGACCAAGCGGAAGGTCACCGAGGCCGCCCAGCGCGCCCTCGACCCCAAGGTCCGTCGCAGGAACATCATCCTCACCACCGTCGGCCTGGTGATCATCGGTGTCCTGCTCGGCGTCTACCTCTGGAAGTTCGGCCTCGTCATGCCGTGGAAGATCGACGAGTAGCGGACCGCGGGACCCCGCGATGGTTCGGAAGCCCCGCTGACATGGGGTAATGTTTGCGGTGCGCCGGGCGATTAGCTCAGTGGGAGAGCACTTCGTTCACACCGAAGGGGTCACTGGTTCGAACCCAGTATCGCCCACCACCCGGCCCGAAGGCCCGGAGACGAACACCGTCTCCGGGCCTTCGGCGTTCCCACCCCGTCACCGCATCCGGGCCAGCCGCTCCCGCAGCCTCCGGGCGTCCCGCAGCCGCTGCTCGTACGTGGCCCCCACCGCGAGCAGCAGCAGCCCGGCCACCGCCGGCGGCAGCCAGCGCGGCAGCGCGCCCACGACCTGCACCACGTACGGCGCCAGCTCGTGCAGCCCGTCCAGGGCCAGCGTCACGCCGCCGAGCACCAGGAGCGCCTGGAGCCGGAACCGCGCCCCGAGCAGCGTCACGACCAGCGCGGCCGCCCCCAGGAGGAGCGGGCGCACCCAGTCCGGGTCCGTCCAGGCCGCCACCAGGCTCGGCAGCAGCGTCGCGGCGAGGCCCGGGCCGTACGCCGTCCAGGACGAGGTCTCCGGGTCGCGGCGCCGCCGCAGGTACCCGACCACGAGCGCGGGCACCGTCACCGGCAGGCTGTACGCCTCCGGGGCCGACACCTCCGAGGCACCGAGCCGCACCCACGTCGCCAGCAGGAACAGGACCGCCGCCGTCCAGGAGGCGAACCGGCGTCGCTCGGGCCGCACCGCCGTCGCCGCCGCGATCACCCCGCCCAGGGCGAGCACCAGCGCAAGGAACTCCGGCCGGGCCTCCGTGAACCCCAGGGCGAGCAACCCCACCGACGCGCCGGTCACCTCGACCGCCAGGACCGCCGGGCCCCGGCGCACCCGGGCGCCGACGGCCGCCGTCGCCGCCGGGATCCCGAGCACGGCCAGGGCCGTCCACTGGTCCTCCAGCTCGGCGGCGGCCGCCGCCGCGAGGACGAGCCCGGTCGCCGCGAGCACCGCCAGGCAGCCAGAGGCCACCCTGCGCCCGCCCTCGCCGGCAACCGCGACGGCGGCGAGCAGGGCGAGGACCGCCCCGAGCACGGTGAACGTCGCCGCGCGGACGTCCAGGGAGAGCGCGAGCGCGCTCCCGGCGGACGCGAGCCCCACCGCGTACGCGCTCCACCCGAGCACCGTGCCCGGCTCCACGGCCTTCGCCGGAGCCGCCGGCGGCCGCGGACCCCAGGTGCCCGGCACGGGAGCCGCCGGGGCGGGAGCGGGCGCGGGCGCCTCGGGACGGGGCGGCAGGCCCCGGACCAGGACGCCGGGACGCACGGCCACCGCCATGGCGGCCGCCGTCGTGACCAGCTGCAGGGCGAGCGTCACCCCGTACGGCAGCTCCAGCGAGACCGGCAGCGCCGTCAGCAGCGCCCAGGCCAGCACGAGCGCGCCGCAGCGGGCCCGGAGCCGGGGAACGGCCGCGAGCGCGGCGGCGGCCACCAGGAGCACCAGGGCGGCCGTCCCCGGGAAGGACGCCAGGGCGCCGTCCGTGTGCTCGCCGGACCACACGGCCGTCGTCCGGGCCATAGGCCCGAGCAGCCCGGCGGCGACGGGCGGGAGCGCCCACACGACGCCGAGGCCCACGATCCCGGCACCCGCGACGCCCAGCCCGAGCCGCACCCCGCGCGGCGGCCACGCGCGACCGCCGGCCGCGTCCGTCCCGTCGTCGGCGGGGGAGGGGACCGCCTCCGGGGCTCCCGGCGCCGTCAGGTGCCACACGGCGGCCAGCGCGAGGCCGCAGAGCACGTAACCCGGGACCGCCCAGTCCGAGGGCACGGCCGCGCGGAGCAGGCCGCCGAGGGACGCCGTCGCCGCGAGACCCGCGAGGGCCCCGGCCGGAACCGCGAGCGCGGGCCGGCGCCAGGCCGCGTACAGGACCAGCGCCGCGCCCGTCAGGAGGAGCGGCGCACCGCGCCACGGGGCGACCAGCGAGAGCCAGCCGCCGGTCACCAGCGCCCAGCCGCCCAGCGTCACCGCGCCGACGACCGCCGTGACCCGGACCGCCGCCGGGCGGGCCCACAGCGCCACCGCCACGTCCCCGGCCGCCGTCACCAGCGCCGCCCAGGCGAACGCGGTCGGCCCGCCGTCCGCCGCCAGCACGCCCAGCGGCAACGGCAGCTGGGCCGCGACCACGGCCGCCGGCAGCGGGATCCGCAGCCGGGACAGCGCGGAGCCGTACGCCGTCCACGCGCCCGCGAGGACCGCCGAGGCCACCGCCGTGTACCCGAGCCCGCCCGTCCCCTCCAGCGCCGCCCGGTGGAGCGCGTACGCGTCGAGCACCATCAGCACCAGACCCAGCGCCGCCACCGACTCGCCCGTCGAGACCAGGCCCTTGCGCAGCAGCGCCACCGGCACCGCGAGCGCCGCCGAGGTCACCACGGACAGCACCGCCGCACGACCGCCGATGCCCATCGAGCCCCAGCTGACCAGGGTGAAGGCGATCGCCGCGATCGTCAGCAGCGTCCCGCCGAGCGTCAGCAGCACGTTCTGCGCGCTCCGCGGGGTCGAGTCGGCCGGCGCGGGGCCGGGACCGTACGGCGCGGCCACCGGCACCGGCGGGTACAGCGCCCGGACCAGCCAGGCCCGTCGTGCCAGCAACTGGGTGCGGCGCGCGTCGAGTTGCGCCAGCTCGCGGTCGACGAGCACCAGCTCTTCGGCGGGCGGCAGGGAAGTGTCCATACCGGGAGTGTGGCCCCGGCCACACGCGGCGGGAATGCGTCGTCGTACTCAGATCCGGGACTGAGTACGCACACTGGGGACATGGACTGGTGCCGCTACCGATTCCGCAGCGTCTGGCGGCTCGCCGCGCCGCCCGACACCGTCTACGCCGTCCTCGCCCGCCCCGAGGAGTACCCCCGCTGGTGGCCCCAGGTCCGCGAGGTCCGCCCCCTCGACGACTCCACCGGCACCGCCCGCTTCCGCTCCCTCCTTCCGTACGACCTCGTCGTCACCGCCCGCGCCCTGCGCCGCGATCCGGCGGCGAGGGTCCTGGAGATCGGCCTCGAAGGCGACCTGGAGGGCCGGGGCCGCTGGACCCTCGTCCCGGAAGGGGGCGGCACCCGCGCCGTGTACGAGCAGGAGGTCGTGGTCCACGCCCGGCTCCTGCGCCTCCTCGCCGTGCCCGGACGGCCGGTCTTCCGCGCCAACCACGCCCTGATGATGCGCGGCGGGAGGAGGGGGCTCGCCGCCCACCTGCGATCGGTTTGAAGGAACGGCGGGAAGGCCTGTATGGTTCAACCCGTTCCCGGGCGATTAGCTCAGCGGGAGAGCACTTCGTTCACACCGAAGGGGTCACTGGTTCGATCCCAGTATCGCCCACCGGGAAAGGCCGGTCCGTCGAAAGACGGACCGGCCTTTGTCCTGCTGCCGACGCACACGCCGCCGAGGCTCACGCCGCCGACGCACATGCCGCCGAGGCTCACGCCGCCGTCCGCAGCTCCGGCCGCAGCGGCCACGACGGATCCACCGTCTCCGGCGTCCCCTGCCGCGTGAACCAGGCCTGGAGGCCGCGCGCCTGCGCCGCGTGCCACACCGCCTGGAGCGTGTGCAGCTCCCCGGGCGTCAACCGCTCCAGACGGGACGAGAAGCGCCGCGCCACCGCCCGGACGACCTCCATCGCCGCCGTCGCGTCCGCCGCCGCGTCGTGTGCCCCCGCCAGCTCCACCTCGTAGTGCGCGCACAGGTCCGTCAGCGTCCGGCGGCCCTTGCGGTACCGGTCGAGGTGCTTGTCCAGGACCCGCGGGTCGAGCACGCACAGCGGCGAAGCCGCCAGGTACGTCCCCAGGGAGGACGCCCGGTGCCGCCGCAACTCCCGGTCCAGGAGCGTCAGGTCGAACGGCGCGTTCATCACCACCAGCGGCCGCCCCGACGCCGTCTGCTCGGCGAGCGCCCGCGCCACCTCCTCCATCACCGGCGCCGGCCACCGGCCGTTGCGCTGGAGGTGATCGTCCGTCAGGCCGTGGATCGCGGTCGCGCCCTCCGGCACCGGTATGCCCGGGTTGACCAGCCAGCGCGTCACCCGCGGCCGCGCCCCGGCCGCGTCCTGCACGACGAGGGCGGCCGACACGATCCGGTCCTCCTCGACGTCAACTCCCGTGGTCTCCGTGTCGAAAGCGGCCAGGGGCCCTTCGTACCAGTGCGTCGTCATCCCCGAACTCCTCGCGCGCCGACGGCAGATGGCCAACCCCCCTGCCGAGACGGTGATACCCGCACTGTTTGCGCCGTACGCGGACCGGTCACAACACCAGGGACGGGGAAGGACACTCACATGGCGCTCGCCCAGCCCGAGTCGGGAGGGCTGCCGCCTCAGCGGGCAGCTTCGACGCGCGGCTCACTCGCCACCACCGCCTGCATGGAGACCCTCCAGGTGGGCTACCTCCACGCGGTCGCCGCGGCGGCCGGCTGCTCGTTGTCCCAGCCCTTTCCGGACAACGGCATCGACTGGCACGTCAGCCACGGCTCTCCGGCCCACACCGTGGACGACGAGGTGACCATCAAGGTGCAGCTCAAGTGCACCTACCAGATACCGCCGCGCCCGCCGGGCGACGCGTTCTCGTTCACGCTCGACAACGACCACCTGGTGAAGCTCGCCCGGACCCCCGTGTCCGTGCACAAGATCCTCGTGGTGATGCTCGTCCCGAGGTCGCCCGAGGACTGGCTGCGGGCCGGGCACGACCGGCTCGACCTGCGGCACTGCTGCTACTGGATCAACCTGGCCGGCCACCCGGTCACGGGACGCCGCCGGACCACCGTCCGCGTTCCGACGGCACGGATCTTCGACGACCGGGCGCTCTGCGAGATCATGACGCGGGTCGGCGTGGGAGGGAGACCTTGATGCACCGACCGACCGACGACCCGACCGACGGCCCCTTCGACGGATCCGACGGCCCCTTCGACGGCTCGGGTGGCGGACACGGAGCCAGGCCCGGAAGCGGGCCCGGCCACGGCTCCGTGCCGCCGCCCTACCGGCCCCACCCCACGCCGGGCGACACCCCCGACCCGGGGCGCGTCGACCCGCGCGTCCTCGGCGCCCTGCTCGCCCGCCACGGCTGGCGGCGCCGGGGCGGCGCGGCCGGCCGCTACACCCGCTGGACCCCGCCCGCCTCCTCCGGCACCGGCGGGACGAGCCTCCTCGTACCCGAGAGCCGTGCCTTCCCGGACTGCGAGGACCTGCTCGGCGAGGCGCTCGCCGCCCTCGCCCACAGCGGTACGCCCTCCGCCCGCGAGGTCCTCACCGGCCTCACCGTCCCCAGCGACGAGATCCGCTGGTGGCGCGACGTCCCGACGGGACCGTCCGGCACCGTCCCGTGGGCCGTGGGGGAACAGCTCGCCTCGGCGGCCCGGCAGCTCCTGCTCGCCGGGGCCCTCGCCGTGCGCGGCCGCGCCGGCTACCACGGGTCCCGGCACCGCCGCTCCGCCCGGGGGCTCCTGGAGGCGGCGGTCGTCGGCACGGCCTCCGGCGGCCGCGGCCTGACCGCCTTCCTGCCCGTCGACCCCGGCCGCCCCGTCGCCGTCCTGCTCTACCACGCCCTGTACGCGGCCCGGGAGGCCACCGACTACCAGCGGGCCACCGGCGGCACGGAGGCCTTCGACGCCGCCGTCCGGGCAGGTGTCAGCCGCGAGCTCACCGAAGCACTCGTCGCCCTGGTCCGGGGCACCGAGGGCGCCCGGATCGCGCTCGAATGGGCCCCGGCCGCCGGTACCCCCGAGGGCTGCGCCGCCCGGCCCGAGCCCGTCGAGTTCTCGCCGGGCGACCTGCCCGCCCTGCGCGAGGCGAGCGCCCGCTACCTGACGGACGAGCCCTCCGTACCGGTGCGGATCACCGGGACCGTGGTGCGGATGCGCCGCTCCGGGCCGCGCGGGGACGGCACCGTACGGCTCCGGGTGCTCGGCGGCGCGGAGGTCCCGCACGTCCGCGTCACCCTCGACGAGGAGGCGTACCGCACGGCCGTCCACGCCCACCTCGTCGGGCTCCCGATCCGGCTCGTGGGCCGCCTGCAGAGCCGGGGCGGCTTCCGGCGGCTGACCGACGCCTCCGACGTCGTCCCCGTGCAGGTGGACGAGGCGGAGCGGGACCGGCTCATGAAGTGGATCCACGGGAACGCCGAGGAGATCGACTTCTTCGAGGAGGGCCGCGGGCCGGACGAGGACTGACCGGGGGCGTACGGCGGAGGCGGGGGCCGGAGGCGGGGAAACCGTTTCGCGGGCGGACCCGACCGGTCGGTAAGATCGGCGGCGACGCGGCACCTCGTCTCTGCCGCGCGTCATCGGCACCGGCACCTCGTGTCTGCCCGTGCCCCAAAGGAAGAAGAACACCGTGTCCGAAGTCCGTGTGACCGTCCAGTCCGGCTCCGAAGCAGAGGAGAGGGCGGTGAGCGCGGGCACCACCGCCGGTGCCCTCTTCGCCGACGACCGCACCGTCATCGCCGCCCGCGTCGGCGGCGAGCTGAAGGACCTCTCGTACGAGCTCGCCGAAGGCGACGTCGTCGAGGGCGTCGAGATCTCCTCCCCGGACGGCCTCGACATCCTGCGCCACTCCACCGCGCACGTCATGGCCCAGGCCGTGCAGGAGCTCTTCCCCGAGGCCAAGCTGGGCATCGGCCCGCCGGTCCGGGACGGCTTCTACTACGACTTCGACGTCGAGAAGCCCTTCACTCCCGAGGACCTCAAGGTCATCGAGAAGAAGATGCAGGAGATCCAGAAGCGCGGCCAGCGCTTCGCCCGCCGCGTGGTGACCGACGAGGCCGCCCGCGAGGAGCTCGCCGACGAGCCGTACAAGCTGGAGCTCATCGGCATCAAGGGCGCCGCGTCCACCGACGACGGCGCGGACGTCGAGGTGGGCGGCGCCGAGCTGACCATCTACGACAACCTCGACGCCAAGACCGGCGAGCTGTGCTGGAAGGACCTCTGCCGCGGTCCCCACCTGCCGACCACCCGGAACATCCCGGCGTTCAAGCTCATGCGCAACGCGGCCGCCTACTGGCGCGGCAGCGAGAAGAACCCGATGCTCCAGCGCATCTACGGCACCGCGTGGCCGTCGAAGGACGAGCTCAAGGCCCACCTCGACTTCCTCGCCGAGGCCGAGAAGCGCGACCACCGCAAGCTCGGCAACGAGCTCGACCTCTTCTCCATCCCGGACGAGATCGGCTCCGGCCTCGCGGTCTTCCACCCCAAGGGCGGCATCATCCGCCGGGTCATGGAGGACTACTCGCGCAAGCGCCACGAGGAGGAGGGCTACGAGTTCGTCTACTCGCCGCACGCCACCAAGGGCGCCCTCTTCGAGAAGAGCGGCCACCTCGACTGGTACGCGGAGGGCATGTACCCCCCCATGCAGCTCGACGGTGGTACCGACTACTACCTCAAGCCCATGAACTGCCCGATGCACAACCTGATCTTCGATGCCCGCGGGCGCTCCTACCGTGAGCTGCCCCTGCGGTTCTTCGAGTTCGGCACCGTGTACCGGTACGAGAAGTCCGGCGTCGTCCACGGTCTGACCCGCGCCCGTGGCTTCACCCAGGACGACGCGCACATCTACTGCACCCGCGAGCAGATGGCGGAGGAGCTCGACAAGACCCTCACCTTCGTCCTCAACCTGCTCCGTGACTACGGTCTGACCGACTTCTACCTGGAGCTGTCCACCAAGGACCCGGAGAAGTTCGTCGGCTCGGACGAGGTCTGGGAGGAGGCCACCGCCGTCCTCCAGCAGGTCGCCGAGAAGCAGGGCCTCCCGCTCACCCCCGACCCGGGCGGCGCCGCGTTCTACGGCCCGAAGATCTCGGTGCAGGCGCGCGACGCCATCGGCCGCACCTGGCAGATGTCGACCGTGCAGCTCGACTTCAACCTGCCGGAGCGCTTCGACCTGGAGTACACCGCCCCGGACGGCACCAAGCAGCGCCCGGTCATGATCCACCGCGCGCTGTTCGGCTCCATCGAGCGGTTCTTCGCGGTGCTCCTGGAGCACTACGCGGGCGCCATGCCTCCGTGGCTGGCCCCGGTCCAGGCGGTCGGCATCCCGATCGGCGACTCGCACGTCGAGTACCTGCAGGAGTTCGCGGCCGACGCGAAGAAGCTGGGCCTGCGGGTCGACGTGGACGCGTCCTCGGACCGGATGCAGAAGAAGATCCGCACCCAGCAGAAGCTGAAGGTGCCGTTCATGATCATCGTCGGCGACGACGACATGGCGGCCGGCACCGTCTCCTTCCGCTACCGCGACGGTTCGCAGGAGAACGGCATCGCCCGCGACGAGGCGCTGGCGAAGCTCGTCGACGTCGTGGAGCGCCGAGTCCAGGTCTGACCGGCGTACGCGTGATCAGGCCCCCGGGGAATCCTCCGGGGGCCTCTTCGCGTCCCCGGGCGCCCCTTCCTTCTCGTCCTCCCTGGTGAACGCCTGGATCAGCCAGGAAGAGAAGGAACCCGTCACCGCGCCGAGCAGCGCCAGGCCGCAGGCCATCAGGCCCACCGCCACCAGGCGGCCGATCGGGGTCACCGGAGCCACGTCCCCGTACCCGACGGTCGCCAGCGTGGCGCAGGTCCACCACACCGAGTCGCCGAAGGTGAGGATCGTGGCGCCGGGAGCGTCCACCTCCTGCTGGTAGACCGCGAGCGCCCCGGCGAACCCGAGGAGCGTGACCGTGAGGCCGGCGTAGACCATCACGCGCGCGTACAGGCTGAGCCGGGGCTGGTCGCGGCGGCGCTGGACCCGGTCGGCGATGGCGACCATCCGCACCGGCCGGAGCAGTGGCATGGCCACGACCACCGTGTCCAGGAGGTGGGTCCGGAGGAAGCGGAGCGGGCCGAGGCCGCTGAGGCGGAGCCGTACCAGGTAGTCCACGACGAAGAGGGACCAGGAGGCGATGGTCATGGCGAGGCACAGGTCCAGCCAGGCCTGGGGGAGGTTGCCGCGGCCGAGGACCCGGATCGCGTACCCCGCCAGATAGACGAGGGAGGCCACGGCGAGCGGGTTCTCCATGCGATGGTCCCAGCGTTCCAGGCGGGGCGGTTTCGGTGGCCTGTCGTTCATCGGATCAGCATGGCGGCTGGAGTGATCTTCCGCCCCGACGACACGTTCCGAACGGACGACGCAATATGCTGCTCGGCATGACGACTGAGCCGGAGCAGCAGATCGGGGTCGGGACGCCGGACGCGTTCCAGCGACTGTGGACGCCTCACCGGATGGCGTACATCCAGGGCGAGAACAAGCCGACCGGGCCGGGGGCCGACGACGGCTGTCCGTTCTGCTCGATCCCGGCGAAGTCGGACGAGGACGGCCTGGTGATCGCCCGCGGCGAGAGCGTGTACGCGGTGCTCAACCTGTACCCGTACAACGGCGGACACCTGATGGTCGTCCCGTACCGGCACGTCGCGGACTACACGGACCTGGACGCGGCGGAGACGGTGGAGCTCGCGGACTTCACCAAGCGGGCGATGGTCGCGCTGCGGACCGCCTCCGGGGCGCACGGCTTCAACATCGGCATGAACCAGGGCGCCGTCGCGGGTGCCGGGATCGCCGCGCACCTGCACCAGCACGTGGTGCCGCGCTGGGGCGGCGACACCAACTTCATGCCGGTCGTCGGGCACACGAAGGTGCTGCCGCAGCTCCTGGCCGACACACGGAAGATGCTGGCCGACGCCTGGCCGGCCGGCATCTGATCCGTACGCCTCCGACCACGGCGGCCCCGGCCGGCGTCTACGCCTCGTAGACGTCGGCCTTCCTCGGTGCGGTGTCCTGGATCAGGCCGCTGACGACCACCGAGCGGGTGGTGAAGCGCTCCGTGTCCACGTTGTGCTCGTCGAGCATCGCGATCGTCGCCGCCTGGACCGCGCGGACGACCGGGGTCGCCATGCGGATCGCGTCGTCGGCCATGAAGCGGTTCTTCCACGGCGGGCCGGCCCAGACGTGCCGGAGGCCGAAGGGCTCGGGGAGGGCGATCTTGCCGCCGAGGTAGTCGAGGACGGGCGGGTACCAGGTGAGCGGGGCGCGCACGGCGAGCCGTACGACGTCGTCCGTCTCCAGCAGGGGCTGCTGGATCTCCCTGGTCTCCCAGAAGCGGACGGACTTGGAGACCTCCTTGGTCTTGGCCTTCGGCTTGTCGCCGAAGGGGCCGACCAGGGGGCCGAGGGCGTGGCCGGTGACCTCGACGCGCAGCGTGTGGTGGAGCGAGGTCACGGTCACGAGCATGGTGAGGACGAGGTTGCCCTGCCAGAGCGTGAACTGCACGCCGAGGTAGTGGCGGTTGCCCTCGTCGAACTGCTGCTCGTTGCAGATGCGCTGTATCTCGTGCGGCTTGACCTGGTAGTGGACGACGTTGTCGCCCTCGGGGCGCGCCACCTCGTCGGCGCCTTCGCCGACCGGCGAGACGACCCAGTGCTTGACGGTCGGCTTGGGGAAGCCGGACTTGAGGGAGCCGCGGTCGAGCAGCGTGAGCTGCTCGTGGATCTTCCGTATGACGTCCCAGGCGCGGAAGTCGTGGATCTCCAGGCCGGGCTTGGCGACCAGGTTCTCGGCGAGGGTCCAGCTGCCCCACCGCGTGCCGAGGCCGAGGATGCCCTTCGTGCCGGCGTAGAAGACGACGTTGGACTGCTGCTCGGCGGAGAGCTTCTCCAGGTTGACCCGGAGCTCCTCCGCCGCCTTGTCGCTCGGGTCCTGGGGGGCGGACTTGGGGACGTGGGGGCCGATGCCCCCGCCGCCGAGCAGGCCGGCCCAGCGCTCGCGGAGGTCGACGGCGGAGCTGAGGCAGATCCGCTGGGCGAGGAACCAGCCCACGACGGGCGCGACGATCATCGCGCGGATGTAGTTGGGCAGGAGGCCGTCGAACGGCAGCCGGACGACTGCGATGGCGGCGAGGAGCCCGGCCGCGATCAGGACGGTGGTGCCGATGGCGCTGTTGCGCTTGTTCTCGGAGCCCGCGACGGCCCGGCGGAGCTGGATGACGGCGAGCCAGAGGAGCAGACCGGGCAGGAAGAGGACACCGCAGAAGAAGGTGACGAGGGTGAGCTTGATGTCCCGCTGCCTGCGGATGTGCGTGGCGGCGAGGCAGTGCTCGACGACCGGCTGGGGGTCGGCGCCGAAGGACTGGATGAGGGGCTTGCGGGCGCCGCCGAGGGCGCGCACCTGGACGGCGCGCGAGAACGCCTCGCCGAGGTCGGGGCGGAAGAACCGCCACTTCCCTTCCTTGACCGCCGTCTTGTAGTGCTCGTTGTCCGCCTTCGTGATGTCGGTGACAGGGCTGTCCCGGTACGCCATCGAGGCGAGGGAGTTCGTCGCTCCCGTGCCACCGCCGGAGCCCTGGACGGGGATCTGTGCCCCGGGTCCGAAACCGCTGATCGCCACTGCCGCCCCCATCGCGCGCGAGTACCTGTGCGGGCTGTTTCCCAACTGCCGTGCCCCGCACACCTTCTGAGCTGGGCACCACAGCGTAACCGGGTGGCGCCCGATGCGTCACCGGCTGTGGACAACCCGGCCGAATGCCGCCCGGCGCGCGGGGCGCACGCCCGTCTCGCGCCCGGTTCCGCGCGGGGCCGCCCCCCGCCGTCCCCTTGCCGATTCGATTGGCCTTTCCCTTGTCGGCCCGTCAGTCAGCCGCCCTTACCGGCCTGTTCACGGAGCTTCCTGTCGGCGAGCTGCGGGGGCATCGGCTCGTGCCGGGCGTAGGAGCGGTCGAAGCGGCCGGTGCCGTGGGAGACGGACCGGAGGTCGACGGCGTACCGGCCGATCTCCAGCTCGGGGACCTCGGCGCGGACGAGGGTCCGTCCCGGGCCCGCCTGTTCGGTGCCGACGACCCGGCCCCGGCGGCCGGACAGGTCGCTCATGACCGGGCCGACGTACTCGTCGGGGACGAGGACCCGGACCTCGGCGACCGGTTCGAGGAGGTGGACGGGGGCGTCGGCGGCGGCCTCGCGCAGGGCGAGCGCCCCGGCCGTCTGGAAGGCGGCGTCGGAGGAGTCGACGGAGTGGGCCTTGCCGTCGCGGAGGGTGATCCGGACGTCGACGAGGGGGTGGCCGCCGGTGACACCGCGGGACGCCTGGGCCCGTACGCCCTTCTCGACCGAGGAGACGAACTGGCGGGGGACCGCGCCGCCGACGACCTTGTCGACGAACTCGATGCCGCTGCCGACCGGGAGGGGCTCGACGTCGATCTCGCAGACGGCGTACTGGCCGTGGCCGCCGGACTGCTTGACGTGCCGCCCCTTGCCGGTGGCGGCGGCGCCGAAGGTCTCGCGCAGGGCCACCTGGTGGGGGACGGCGTCGACCTGGACCCCGTACCGGCCGCGGAGCCGTTCGAGGACGACGTCCTGGTGGGCCTCGCCCAGGCACCACAGGACCACCTGGCCGGTGTCCTGGTTGTGTTCGAGGCGCAGGGTCGGGTCCTCGGCGACGAGCCGGGCGAGTCCCTGGGACAGGCGGTCCTCGTCGGCCTTGCCGTGGGCCTCGACGGCGAGGGGGAGCAGGGGCTCGGGCATGGTCCAGGGCTCGATGAGGAGCGGGTCGTCCTTGGCGGAGAGGGTGTCGCCGGTCTCG
Organism: Streptomyces sp. NPDC020807; assembly: GCF_040641575.1. Lineage (NCBI taxonomy): Bacteria > Bacillati > Actinomycetota > Actinomycetes > Kitasatosporales > Streptomycetaceae > Streptomyces > Streptomyces sp. NPDC020807. The sequence goes on along the minus strand of NZ_JBFADU010000023.1, from coordinate 14,896 downwards.
GCGCGGCCGAGGCGGGCGACGCAGGCGAGGTCTCCGGCGATGCAGGCGGGGAGGGGGCGCTGCTGTCTGCCGAAGGGGGAGGTGAGCCCGCCGACGCGTTCGTCGACGTCATGGTCCTCGTGGCCCCTGTCCGCGAGGCCGTGGCCCGAGACGTGGACGGTCTGGTCGGGGCGGAGGGTGCCGGAGAAGACGCGGACCAGGGAGACACGGCCGACGTACGGGTCGGCGGTGGTCTTGACGACCTCGGCGACGAGGGGGCCGTCGGGGTCGCAGCTGACCGGCGGCCGTGGCCGGCCGTCGGGGGTGGTGACGGCCCGGGGTTCGTGTTCGAGGGGCGAGGGGAAGCCGCCGGTGACGAGTTCGAGGAGTTCGAGGGTGCCGAGGCCCTGGGTGCCGCCGTCGGCGGCGGGGGCGGCGGCGAGGACGGGGTGGAAGGCGCCGCGGGCGACGGCCTTCTCCAGGTCGTCGACGAGGGTCTCGACGTCGATCTCCTCACCGCCGAGGTAGCGGTCCATGAGGGTCTCGTCCTCGCTCTCGGCGATGATCCCCTCGATGAGCCGGGCGCGGGCCCCGGCTATCGTCCGGCGCTGGTCGTCCGTGGGTTCCCGCTCCTTCCGTACGCCCGTCGCGTAGTCGAAGACCTTGCCCGAGAGGAGCCCGACGAGACCGGTGGCGGGGGCGTGGCCGTCGGCTCCCTCGGAGCCGCGCACGGGCAGGTAGAGGGGGAGGACGGCGTCGAGGTCGTCGTGGCCGAAGAGGTCGGCGCAGACGGCGGTGAGCTCGGTGAAGTCGGTGCGGGCGGTGTCGAGGTGGGTGACGACGATCGCGCGGGGCATCCCGACGGCGGCGCACTCCTCCCAGATCATGCGGGTCGAGGCGGCGACGGCGTCGGCCTCCTGGGCCGCCGAGACGACGAAGAGGGCCGCGTCCGCCGCGCGCAGGCCGGCCCGGAGCTCGCCGACGAAGTCGGCGTAGCCGGGGGTGTCGAGCAGGTTGATCTTGTAGCCGTCCCAGCCGACGGGGACGAGGGAGAGCTGCACGGAGCGCTGCCGGCGGTGCTCGATCTCGTCGTAGTCGGAGACCGTCCCGCCGTCCTCGACGCGCCCGGCCCGGTTGAGCGCCCCCGCGGTCTGCGCGAGGGCCTCGACGAGGGTGGTCTTGCCGGATCCGCTGTGGCCGACCAGGACCACGTTCCTCACGGACGCGGGCCGGTCGGCCGCCAAGGCCCTGCCGGCGGCTCCGGCGGCCGTGTTCGCCTTGTCACCCATGGTCTGTTCCTCCCGACTGCTCACGCGGTGCGGCGGAACGCGGGCGCGGGGGAGTGGCGTGTCGCGGTGCGGCTCCTCGGGTGCCCGCGGTGGTCCTTCGAGCTTTGCACCGGCGTCGGAACGCGTCCATACGTCGTACACCGGCAGGGCCGTCCGTCGTACGCGGACCGGCCCCGGCGGGGGACGGCGACGCGGCGGGAGCGGGTGCCCGCCACGTCGGCGGGGCGGGCGTGGCTACGATGGGTGAGCCGGTGGTCATAAGGGCCGCCCGGCCCGACGAACCTCGGGAAGGCCATGCTGAACAAGTACGCGCGTGCATTTTTTACGCGTGTCCTCACACCGTTCGCCGCGTTTCTGCTCCGCCGGGGTGTCAGCCCCGACGCGGTCACGCTCATCGGCACGGCGGGAGTGATGGCCGGTGCGCTGGTCTTCTTCCCCAGGGGCGAGTTCTTCTGGGGCACGATCGTCATCACCCTCTTCGTCTTCTCCGACCTCGTCGACGGGAACATGGCCCGGCAGGCGGGGACCACCAGCCGCTGGGGCGCCTTCCTCGACTCGACGCTCGACCGGGTCGCGGACGGTGCGATCTTCGGAGGCTTCGCGCTCTGGTACGCGGGCAAGGGCGACGACAACGTGATGTGCGCCGTCGCGATCTTCTGCCTCGCGAGCGGCCAGGTCGTCTCGTACACCAAGGCCCGTGGCGAATCGATTGGCCTGCCGGTCGCCGTCAACGGCCTCGTCGAGCGCGCCGAGCGGCTCGTCATCTCGCTGGTGGCCGCCGGTCTCGCCGGCCTGCACGCCTTCGGTGTGCCGGGCGTCCAGGTGCTGCTGCCGATCGCCCTGTGGATCGTCGCGGTCGGCTCCGCGGTGACCCTCGGCCAGCGGGTCGTGACCGTGCGGCGGGAGTCCGCCGAGGCGGACGCCGCGGCCCGGGGGAGCGAGGCGGCCTCGTGAGCACCCTCAAGGACCGGCTGACCGACGGGCTGTACGGCCTCGGGTGGGCGACCGTGAAGAAGCTGCCGGAGCCGGTGGCGACGGCGCTCGGCCGGAAGATCGCCGACACCGCGTGGAAGCGCCGCGGCAAGAGCGTCCTGCGCCTCGAATCGAACCTCGCGCGCGTGGTGCCGGACGCCACGCCCGAACGGCTCGCCGAGCTGTCGAAGGCCGGCATGCGCTCGTACATGCGGTACTGGATGGAGTCCTTCCGGCTGCCGACGTGGAGCAGGGAGCGGGTCGCCGCCGACGTCGACATCAAGGACGCCCACTACCTGCACGAGGGGCTCGCCTCCGGGCGGGGCGTCGTGCTCGCCCTGCCGCACCTGGCCAACTGGGACCTGGCGGGCGTCTGGGTGACCCGCGCGCAGGGCGTGCCGTTCACGACGGTCGCCGAGCGGCTCAAGCCCGAGTCGCTGTTCGACCGCTTCGTCGCCTACCGCGAGTCGCTCGGCATGGAGGTCCTGCCGCACACCGGCGGATCCGCCTTCGGGACGCTCGCGCGGCGGCTGCGGGCCGGCGGCCTGGTGTGCCTGGTCGCCGACCGCGACCTGTCGGCCTCCGGGGTCGAGGTCTCGTTCTTCGGGGACACGGCGCGGATGCCGGCCGGCCCCGCGATCCTGGCGCAGCAGACGGGTGCGCTGCTGCTCCCCGTGACGCTCTGGTACGAGGACGGGTCGACCATGCACGGACGGATCCACCCGCCCATCGACGTACCCGAGTCAGGCACGCGGGCCGAGAAGACGTCCCAGATGACGCAGGCACTCGCCGACGCCTTCGCCGGCGGTATCGCCGACCACCCGGAGGACTGGCACATGCTGCAACGACTGTGGCTCGCGGACCTGGAGGAGCGGGAGGGGCCGAGCACGTGAAGATCGGGATCGTCTGCCCGTACTCCTGGGACGTGCCGGGCGGCGTCCAGTTCCACATCAGGGACCTCGCCGAACACCTCATCCGGCTCGGTCACGAGGTCTCCGTCCTCGCGCCGGCCGACGACGACACGCCCCTCCCGCCGTACGTCGTCTCGGCGGGCCGGGCCGTCCCCGTCTCGTACAACGGCTCGGTGGCCCGGCTCAGCTTCGGCTTCCTGTCCGCCGCGCGCGTACGGCGGTGGCTGCACGACGGCACCTTCGACGTCGTCCACATCCACGAGCCGACCTCCCCGTCGCTCGGGCTGCTGACCTGCTGGGCCGCGCAGGGGCCCATCGTCGCCACCTTCCACACCTCCAACCCCCGGTCGCGCGCGATGATCGCCGCGTACCCGATCCTCCAGCCGGCCCTGGAGAAGATCAGCGCCCGGATCGCGGTCAGCGAGTACGCCCGGCGCACGCTCGTCGAGCACCTCGGCGGCGACGCGGTCGTCATCCCCAACGGCGTCGACGTGGACTTCTTCGCCCGCGCCGAGCCGAAGGCGGAGTGGCAGGGCGAGACGCTCGGCTTCATCGGACGCATCGACGAGCCGCGCAAGGGCCTGCCGGTCCTCATGAAGGCCCTGCCCAGGATCCTCGCCGAGCGGCCGGGGGCTCGGCTCCTCGTCGCCGGGCGCGGGGACGAGGAGGAGGCGGTGGCCTCGCTGCCGGCCGAGATGCGGTCCCGGGTGGAGTTCCTCGGGATGATCAGCGACGAGGACAAGGCGCGGCTGCTGCGCAGCGTCGACGTGTACGTGGCGCCGAACACCGGCGGCGAGAGCTTCGGCATCATCCTCGTCGAGGCGCTGTCGGCGGGCGCGCCGGTGCTCGCCGCCGACCTCGACGCGTTCGCGCAGGTCCTCGACCAGGGGGCGGCGGGCGAACTCTTCGCCAACGAGGACGCGGAGGCGCTCGCGAACGCGGCGATCCGGCTCCTGGCCGACGAGAAGCGGCGCACCGAACTGTCCGAGCGCGGCTCCGCGCATGTGCGGCGCTTCGACTGGTCGACGGTGGGGGCGGACATCCTCGCGGTCTACGAGACGGTGACGGACGGGGCGGCGGCGGTGGACACCGACGAACGAGTGGGCCTCCGCGCGAGACTGGGCCTGTAGCCCCACCTGGGGCTCCGCCCCGGCTCCCTGCCGGCCAGGGGCGCCCTCCCACGCGCGCGGGAGGGCCCCAGCCCCGGGGCCGGCGCCCGTCGCCCCCACCGTGCGTGGACGGGGTCGTCCGGCTGGGCGGTGCGCGCGCCCTGCGGGACCGTCGCTGGACCCGCAGGGTTGGTTCGTCCCGTAGCGGGCAGGGTACGGGGATGGTTTCCGTCGAGCGGCTCGACCTCGGTCACTTCACCCGCCCCGCAGAGGAATGGCACGGCCCCGCCCCCCGCCTCGAACCCACCCTCGCCTACCTCGTGCGCCACCCCGCCGTGCGCCTGCTCTTCGACACCGGCATGGGCACGGGATCGCCCGAGACCGACGCCCACTACCGCCCGGTCCGGCACCCCCTCCCCGTCGGGCCCGGCGACATCGACCTCGTCGTGAACTGCCACCTCCACTTCGACCACATCGGCGGCAACCAGCGCTTCCCCGACACGCCCGTCCTCGTCCAGCGCGTCGAGCTGGCGACCGCCCGCGCCGGTGGCCACACGATCGACTCGCTCCTGACCGGCGTCCGGTACCGGGAGCTCGACGGCGAACACGAGATCGCTCCGGGCGTCCTCGTCGTCCCGACGCCGGGACACACGGAAGGCCACCAGTCGCTCGTTCTCGACGAGGGCGACCGCGTGACGGTCCTCGCGGGCCAGGCGTACGACGTCGCGGCCGAGTTCGGGACGCCGTACCGCCCCTGGCTCGACCGCCTCGCCGAGCTCGCCGACGGACGCCCGGCCCGTGTCCTGTTCGCCCATGACCGCGACCTTTGGGAAGGCGTGCTGCCGCCGCCCCGGTAGCCTGTGCGCCCGTGACCGAAACCCTGATCTGGACCGTTGTCGGGCTGATTCTCATCGGCGTCTATCTCAGCTGGACCGCCGGGCGGCTCGACCGGCTGCACACGCGCATCGACGCCGCCCGTGCCGCGCTCGACGCGCAGCTGCTGCGCCGGGCCTCGGTCGCGCAGGAGCTGGCCACCTCGGGGGTGCTCGACCCCGCCGCGTCGATCGTGCTGTACGAGGCCGCGCACGCGGCGCGGCAGGCGGAGGAGGACCACCGGGAGGTCGCCGAGAGCGAGCTCAGCCAGGCGCTGCGGGCGGTCTTCGGCGAGCCCGAGCAGGTGGAGCTCGTGAGGGAGGCGCCGGGCGGCGAGGAGGCGGCAGGGGAGCTCGCCCAGGCCGTGCGCCGGGTGCCGATGGCCCGCCGGTTCCACAACGACGCCGTGCGGGCGGCCCGCGCCCTGCGCCGCCACCGCAAGGTCCGCTGGTTCCGGCTCGCGGGCCACGCCCCGTTCCCGCTGGCCTTCGAAATGGACGACGAACCGCCGGTGGCCCTTGCCGATCGCCCTGCCTGACCCCCCTAGCCAGCGAAAACGATCCACCGGGTCCACATTGGCCCTTGATGTGAGGCGCAGGTGGCCTGTTTCCTCTTCTTGTCGTCAACCCCTGTTGTCACGAGTGAGGTATCCGTGTCCACCACGCCTTCCACCACCTTCCAGTCCCCCGAGACCGGCACCGCGCGCGTCAAGCGCGGCATGGCCGAGCAGCTCAAGGGCGGCGTGATCATGGACGTGGTCAACGCCGAGCAGGCGAAGATCGCCGAGGACGCCGGCGCCGTGGCCGTCATGGCCCTGGAGCGGGTCCCCGCGGACATCCGCAAGGACGGCGGCGTGGCCCGCATGTCGGACCCGAACATGATCGAGGAGATCATCGGCGCGGTCTCCATCCCGGTCATGGCCAAGTCCCGCATCGGCCACTTCGTCGAGGCGCAGGTCCTGCAGTCCCTCGGCGTCGACTACATCGACGAGTCCGAGGTCCTGACCCCGGCCGACGAGATCAACCACTCCGACAAGTGGGCCTTCACGACCCCCTTCGTCTGTGGCGCCACCAACCTGGGCGAGGCCCTCCGCCGCATCGCCGAGGGCGCGGCCATGATCCGCTCCAAGGGCGAGGCCGGCACCGGCAACGTCGTCGAGGCCGTCCGACACCTGCGCCAGATCAAGAACGAGATCGCCAAGCTGCGCGGCTTCGACAACAACGAGCTCTTCGCCGCCGCCAAGGAGCTGCGCGCCCCGTACGAGCTCGTCAAGGAGGTCGCCGAGCTCGGCAAGCTGCCGGTCGTGCTGTTCTCCGCCGGTGGCGTCGCCACCCCGGCCGACGCCGCGCTCATGCGCCAGCTCGGCGCCGAGGGCGTCTTCGTCGGCTCCGGCATCTTCAAGTCGGGCGACCCGGCGAAGCGCGCCGCCGCCATCGTGAAGGCCACCACCTTCTACGACGACCCGAAGGTCATCGCGGACGCCTCCCGCAACCTGGGCGAGGCCATGGTCGGCATCAACTGCGACACCCTCCCCGAGTCCGAGCGCTACGCGAACCGGGGCTGGTAAGCACCCATGAGCACCCCCGTCATCGGTGTCCTGGCTCTCCAGGGCGACGTACGGGAGCACCTGATCGCCCTGGCCTCGGCTGACGCCGTGGCCAGGCCGGTCCGGCGCCCCGAGGAGCTCGCCGAGGTCGACGGCATCGTCCTCCCCGGCGGCGAGTCCACCACCATCTCCAAGCTGGCCGCGCTCTTCGGCCTGATGGAGCCCCTGCGGGAGCGGATCGCCGCGGGGATGCCGGTCTACGGCACCTGCGCGGGCCTGATCATGCTCGCCGACAAGATCCTCGACCCGCGCTCGGGCCAGGAGACCTTCGGCGGCATCGACATGATCGTCCGCCGCAACGCCTTCGGCCGCCAGAACGAGTCCTTCGAGGCCGGCGTCTCGGTCAGGGGCATCGAGGACGGTCCCGTCGAGGGCGTCTTCATCCGCGCCCCGTGGGTCGAGTCCGTCGGCGCCGAGGTCGAGGTGCTCGCCGAGCACGGCGGACACATCGTCGCCGTACGGCAGGGGAACGCCCTGGCGACCTCGTTCCACCCCGAGCTCACGGGTGATCACCGCATTCACGGCCTGTTCGTCGACATGGTGCGCGCGGCGCGGTGACTCGATCCCGGTAGGATCTCTCGGGTTCGTTCAGAAATGGGTTACGCGAAGGAGACAGGCAGATGTCCGGCCACTCTAAATGGGCTACGACGAAGCACAAGAAGGCCGTGATCGACGCCAAGCGCGGCAAGCTCTTCGCGAAGCTGATCAAGAACATCGAGGTCGCGGCCCGCACCGGCGGTGCCGACCCCGAGGGCAACCCGACGCTGTTCGACGCCATCCAGAAGGCGAAGAAGAGCTCGGTCCCGAACAAGAACATCGATTCCGCGGTGAAGCGCGGCGGCGGCCTGGAGGCCGGCGGTGTCGACTACGACACGATCATGTACGAGGGCTACGGCCCGAACGGTGTCGCGGTGCTCATCGAGTGCCTCACCGACAACCGCAACCGCGCCGCGTCCGACGTGCGTGTCGCCATGACGCGCAACGGCGGCTCCATGGCGGACCCGGGCTCGGTCTCGTACCTGTTCAACCGCAAGGGCGTCGTCGTGCTCCCCAAGGGCGACCAGACCGAGGACGACGTCCTCGAGGTCGTGCTCGACGCGGGCGCCGAGGAGGTCAACGACCTCGGCGACTCCTTCGAGATCATCAGCGAGTCCACCGACCTGGTCGCGGTCCGATCCGCCCTCCAGGGCGCGGGCATCGACTACGACTCGGCCGAGTCCCAGTTCGTCCCGACCATGCAGGTCGAGCTGGACGAGGAGGGCGCGCGCAAGATGTTCAAGCTGATCGACGCGCTGGAGGACAGCGACGACGTGCAGAACGTCTTCGCCAACTTCGACGTCAGCGACGAGGTCATGGCCAAGGTCGACGCCTGATCGCGTCCGATCTCACTGATCGCGCCTGATCACGGCCGTTTCGCAGCGGGCCGACGGGGACACACCCCCGTCGGCCCGCTGCGTTGTCAGTGGCAGCCGATAGCCTGCACAAACAGGTGAGCGAAAGCGGTCCAGGGAGGGGCACAGTGCGCGTTCTCGGGGTGGACCCCGGACTGACCCGGTGCGGCGTCGGCGTCGTCGAGGGCGTCGCGGGCCGGCCGCTGACCATGCTCGGCGTGGGCGTCGTCCGGACGGCCGCCGACGCGGACATCGGTGTGCGCCTGGTCGGCATCGAGCGCGGCATCGAGGAGTGGCTCGACCGCTTCTCGCCCGAACTGGTCGCCGTGGAGCGCGTGTTCAGCCAGCACAACGTGCGGACGGTCATGGGTACGGCCCAGGCCAGCGCGGTCGCCATGCTGTGCGCGTCCCGCCGCGGCATCCCCGTGGCCCTGCACACCCCCAGCGAGGTCAAGGCCGCCGTCACCGGCAGCGGGCGCGCGGACAAGGCCCAGGTCGGCGCCATGGTGACCCGGCTGCTGCGGCTCTCCGCGCCGCCCAAGCCGGCCGACGCCGCCGACGCCCTCGCCCTCGCCATCTGCCACATCTGGCGGGCCCCCGCCCAGAACCGACTCCAGCAGGCCGTCGCCGCGCAGAACCGCCTCCAGCAGGCGGCCGCCCGGCACGCGGCCACCGCCACGACCCCGACCAGCGCCCTGAAAGGCCGAACCCGATGATCGCCTTCGTCAGCGGCCCGGTCGCCGCCCTCGCCCCCTCCACCGCCGTGATCGAGGTCGGCGGTGTCGGCATGGCCGTCCAGTGCACCCCGAACACCCTCTCCACGCTGCGGATCGGCCAGGAGGCCCGGCTCGCGACCTCCCTGGTCGTCCGCGAGGACTCCCTCACCCTGTACGGCTTCGCGGACGACGACGAGCGGCAGGTCTTCGAGCTCCTCCAGACCGCCAGCGGCGTCGGCCCCCGCCTCGCCCAGGCCATGCTCGGCGTCCACAGCCCCGACGCCCTCCGCCTCGCCGTCTCCACCGGCGACGAGAAGGCCCTCACCGCGGTCCCCGGCATCGGCAAGAAGGGCGCGCAGAAGCTCCTCCTCGAATTGAAGGACAAGCTCGGCGCACCCCTCGGCAGCAGCGGCATGGTCGGCGCCCAGCGCGCCGCCGCCGCGGGGCCCGCCCCCTGGACCGAGCAGCTCTCCGCCGCCCTCATCGGCCTGGGCTACGCGAGCCGCGAGGCCGAGGAAGCGGTCAGCGCCGTCACCCCGCAGGCCGAGGCCGCCCTCGCCGAGACCGGCACGGCGCCCGTGTCGCAGCTGCTGCGCGCCGCCCTCCAGACCCTCAGCCGGGCCCGCTGACCCGACGCATCCGCCGCCAGGCCCGTACGAACGAAAAGGCAACCACCGTGAACTGGGACGACGAGACGCCACCGGCCCCCGACGAGCGCATCGTCGGCGCCACCGCCGAGGGGGACGACCAGGCCGTCGAAGCCGCCCTGCGCCCCAAGGACCTCAGCGAGTTCGTCGGCCAGGAGAAGGTCCGCCAGCAGCTCGACCTCGTCCTCAAGGCCGCCCGCCAGCGCGGCGCCACCGCCGACCACGTCCTGCTCTCCGGCGCCCCCGGCCTCGGCAAGACCACCCTGTCGATGATCATCGCGGCGGAGATGGGCGCGCCGATCCGCATCACCTCGGGCCCCGCCATCCAGCACGCCGGAGACCTCGCCGCGATCCTCTCCTCCCTCCAGGAGGGGGAGATCCTCTTCCTCGACGAGATCCACCGCATGTCCCGGCCCGCCGAGGAGATGCTCTACATGGCGATGGAGGACTTCCGCGTCGACGTCATCGTCGGCAAGGGCCCCGGCGCCACCGCCATCCCCCTGGAGCTCCCGCCCTTCACCCTGGTCGGCGCCACCACCCGCGCCGGACTCCTGCCGCCCCCGCTCCGCGACCGCTTCGGCTTCACCGGCCACATGGAGTTCTACGAGGCGGGCGAGCTCCAGCGTGTGATTCATCGCTCGGCCGGGCTCCTCGACGTCGAGATCGACCCCGCGGGCGCCGCCGAGATCGCCGGGCGCTCCCGCGGCACCCCGCGCATCGCCAACCGCCTCCTGCGCCGGGTCAGGGACTACGCGCAGGTCAGAGCGGACGGAGTGATCACCCGCGAGGTCTCCGAGGCTGCCCTCCAGGTGTACGAGGTCGACAGCCGAGGCCTCGACCGCCTCGACCGCGCCGTCCTGGAGGCCCTCCTCAAGCTCTTCGGCGGCGGACCGGTCGGTCTGTCCACGCTCGCCGTGGCCGTGGGGGAGGAGCGCGAGACCGTCGAGGAGGTCGCCGAGCCCTTCCTCGTACGGGAGGGACTCCTCGCGCGCACACCCCGTGGCCGCGTCGCCACTCCCGCGGCGTGGGCCCACCTCGGTCTCGTTCCGCCGCAGGTGGCGGGCCCGGGTGGCCCGGGTACCACACAGGGATCGGGACAACAGGGGCTCTTCGGGGCGTGACGGTGGTGACACTCGCCCGGACCGGAACCGGGGTGCGATGCTGGACGTTGTTCAGTCGATGCGGACTCGCCTAGACTCCGCCGATGCCGCCCTTTCCGGTCGGCGCGCCCACCCCCGAAGATCAGGCCGCGGGTTCTCCGCGACCGTGCGAAGGAAACCCGTCCCGTGAGCATCGTGACCCTCCTCCCCTTCATCGTCCTCATCGGGGCCATGTTCCTGATGACCCGCTCTGCGAAGAAGAAGCAGCAGGCGGCTGCGCAGATGCGTGACGAGATGCAGCCCGGCACCGGCGTGCGCACGATCGGGGGGATGTACGCCACCGTCAAGGAGATCGGCGACGAGACCGTCCTCCTCGAGGTCGCCCCCGGCGTCCACGCGGTCTACGCGAAGAACGCGATCGGCGCGGTCCTCGACGACGCGGAGTACAACCGCATCGTCCACGGCGACGAGCCGGAGTCGGAGACGACCGACACCGTCGTCCCCGACGACGCCTCCTCGCTGACCGAGGCCACGGAGACGGACGCGCCGAAGGCCGACCTGACGAAGAAGTCGGACGCGGCCGAGGCCGACGCCGAGGTTCAGAAGGACGGCAAGGCCGACGGCGAGACCGACGCGAAGTAGTCGCGGCCGGGATTCCGCGCACGCCCACGGCGTGCGCGGCCCCGGAACGGTTCCACGTCTGCGGGGGATGGTCCCCACACACACTTCGTGGCCGTCCCGCGCATACCCGGCGCGGGGCGGTTGGACAGGGAGATACGACAGGTGGCAGCACCGAAGAAGGGCCGAAGGCCGGCCGGGGGACAGAGCCGTCCCGGCCGCGCCCTGGCACTCATCCTGATCGCCATGGTCGCGCTGACCGGCGGGATGTTCGCGTCGGGGCACACCACCCCGCGCCTCGGCATCGACCTCGCCGGCGGTACGTCGATCACGCTCAAGGCGAAGGCCGACCCCGGCCAGGAGTCCGCGGTCAACGAGACCAACATGAACACCGCGGTCGGCATCATCGAGCGCCGTGTCAACGGTCTGGGTGTCTCCGAGGCCGAGGTCCAGACCCAGGGCCGCGAGAACATCATCGTCAACATCCCTCGCGGGACGAACGAGAAGCAGGCGCGCGAGCAGGTCGGCACCACCGCCCAGCTCTACTTCCGCCCCGTTCTCACCGTCGCGGACGGCGCGCCCCAGGCGCCCGCCGCCAAGCCCTCGGGCACTCCCTCCGCCAAGCCGTCCTCCTCCGCGTCCGCGGGGACGAAGTCGGCCACGCCGACGGCCACGGCCACCTCGCAGGGCCGCGTGGTCAGCGAGGCCCTCAAGGCCACGAACCCCACGCCCACCGCGAGCTCCTCCGCGACCCCGAAGGCGTCCGCCACGCCCAAGGCGACCGGCACCCCCACGGCGACTCCTTCCGCCGACGCCTCCACCCTCGCCCTCCAGGAGAAGTTCAGCAAGCTGAACTGCCTGGACCCGAAGCAGCGCACCGCCGCCGGTGAGCGCGTCAAGCCGACCGAGCCCACCGTGGCCTGCGGCGAGGAGGCCCCGGGCCAGTGGGCCAAGTACCTCCTCGGCCCGGCCGAGGTCGACGGCCGTGACGTCGACAACGCCAAGGCCGGCCTCGACCAGCAGACCGGCCAGTGGGTCGTCGACATGGAGTTCACCGACTCGGGCTCCAAGAAGTTCCAGTCGATCACCGGCAAGCTCGCGCAGCAGACCGACCCGCAGAACCGCTTCGCGATCGTCCTGGACGGCGAGGTCGTCTCGGCCCCGTCGGTCCGCCAGACGCTGAGCGCCAACGCCCAGATCTCCGGCAGCTTCAACCAGCAGTCGGCCCAGGACCTCGGCAACATCCTGTCGTACGGCGCCCTGCCGCTCGCCTTCGAGACCCAGAGCGTCGACACCGTCACCGCCGCCCTCGGCGGCGACCAGCTGGAGGCCGGCCTCATCGCGGGCGCCATCGGTCTCGGCCTGGTCATCATCTACCTGGTCGTCTACTACCGCGGCCTGTCGCTCATCGCGATCGCCAGCCTCGGTGTCTCCGCGCTGCTCACCTACGTGCTCATGGCCCTCCTCGGCCCGGCCATCGGCTTCGCGCTGAACCTGCCGGCCGTCTGCGGCGCCATCGTCGCCATCGGCATCACGGCCGACTCGTTCATCGTGTACTTCGAACGCGTCCGCGACGAGCTCCGCGAAGGCCGCACGCTCCGCCCGGCCGTCGAGCGCGCCTGGCCGCGCGCCCGCCGCACCATCCTGGTCTCCGACTTCGTGTCGTTCCTGGCCGCGGCCGTGCTCTTCATCGTCACCGTCGGCAAGGTCCAGGGCTTCGCGTTCACGCTCGGCCTCACCACCCTGCTCGACATCGTCGTGGTCTTCCTCTTCACGAAGCCGCTCATGACGCTGCTCGCCCGCACGAAGTTCTTCGGCAACGGTCACCCGTGGTCCGGCCTGGACCCGAAGCGCCTCGGTGCCAAGCCGCCGCTGCGCCGCTCGCGCCGTGTCTCCTCCGCCACCGTCGACCCGAAGGAGGCGTGAGATGTCGAAGCTCGGCGATCTCGGCGCCCGGCTGCACCGTGGTGAGGTCGGTTACGACTTCATCGGCAACCGCAAGATCTGGTACAGCATCTCCATCCTGATCACGATCACCGCCATCGTGGCCCTGGCCGTCCGCGGCCTCAACATGGGCATCGAGTTCCAGGGCGGCGCGGTCTTCACCACCCCCAAGACGGACGTGTCCGTCAGCCAGGCCCAGGAGTACGCGGAAGAGGCCTCCGGCCACGACGCGATCGTCCAGCAGCTCGGCAACGGCTCCCTGCGCATCCAGGTCGGCGGCCTCGACACGGCCCAGTCCGACCAGGTCCGCGCGGAGCTCGCCGAGGACCTCAAGGTCCCCGAGGACAAGATCGCGGCCGAGCTCGTCGGCCCCAGCTGGGGTGAGCAGATCGCCACCAAGGCCTGGACGGGCCTCGGGGTCTTCATGATCCTCGTGGTGATCTACCTCGCCATCGCCTTCGAGTGGCGGATGGCGGTCGCGGCACTGATCGCGCTCATCCACGACCTCACGATCACGGTCGGCATCTACTCGCTGGTCGGCTTCGAGGTCACCGTCGGTACCGTCATCGGTCTGCTGACGATCCTCGGCTACTCGCTGTACGACACCGTCGTCGTCTTCGACTCCCTCAAGGAGCAGACGAAGGACATCACGAAGCAGACCCGCTTCACCTACAGCGAGCTCGCCAACCGCTCGATCAACGGCACCCTGGTCCGTTCGATCAACACCACCGTCGTCGCGCTGCTGCCGGTCGCCGGCCTGCTCTTCATCGGTGGCGGCGTCCTCGGCGCCGGCATGCTCAACGACATCTCGCTGTCGCTGTTCGTGGGTCTCGCCGCCGGTGCGTACTCCTCGATCTTCATCGCCACCCCGCTCGTCGCCGACCTCAAGGAGCGCGAGCCGGCGATGAAGGCCCTCAAGAAGCGCATCCTGGCCAAGCGGGCCTCCGCCGCCGCCAAGGGCGAGCCCCTCGACGACTTCGCGGCCGACGCCGAGACCGCCGTCGTGGGCCAGCGCGCGGGCCACCGCGGCGCGTCGGAGCACCTCGGATGACCGCCGAGGCCCAGGACGTCACCGGACTCCTGCTCAGCCGCATCCGTGACGTCCCCGACTACCCGAAGCCGGGCGTGCTGTTCAAGGACATCACGCCGCTGCTCGCGGACCCCGAGGCGTTCACGGCCCTCACCGACGAGCTGGCCGAGCTGTGCGTCAAGCACGGCGCGACGAAGATCGTCGGCCTCGAGGCCCGCGGCTTCATCCTGGCCGCCCCGGTGGCCGTCCGCGCGGGCCTGGGCTTCATCCCGGTCCGCAAGGCCGGCAAGCTCCCCGGGGCCACGCTCCGCCAGGCGTACGAGCTGGAGTACGGCACCGCCGAGATCGAGGTGCACGCCGAGGACCTGGCCGCGGGCGACCGCGTCATGGTCATCGACGACGTCCTCGCCACCGGCGGCACGGCCGAGGCCTCGATCGAGCTCATCCGCCGCGCCGGCGCCGAGGTAGCCGGTGTCGCGGTCCTCATGGAGCTGAGCTTCCTCCCGGGCCGCACCCGGCTGGAACCCGCCCTTGACGGCGCCGCGCTGACGGCGCTGATCACGGTCTGACATCGGGGGTCGACCCCCTGAGGGGGGGGGCCGGGACAAACCCGCGGCGCCCGCCCCGTGTGCCCGGGTGCCCCGGCTCCCCCGCGCGGGCCCCCCGGCCGGGGTGACAACACCCGGGGGGGGCGGACCCACCGTCATAGGG
>NZ_JBFADU010000022.1:0-105115 GCF_040641575.1 Streptomyces sp. NPDC020807 | reverse complement strand
CTGCTTTTTTTTGGGGGGCGGGCCGGCCCCGGCGGTGGGCGCCCCCAACCATTTGGGGTGTGGGGGGGGGGGGGGGGGGGGGGGGGCGGCCCCCCCCCCCGGGGCGGCCCCGCGCGGTGTTGCGGGGGGCCCCCCGGCCCGCCTCACGTCAGGATCACGAGCCGCTGCGTCGCCCGCGTCATCGCCACGTAGCGGTCGACCGCGCCCGCGATGCCCTCCCCGTACGACGCTGGGTCGACGAGGACCACCAGGTCGAACTCCAGGCCCTTCGACAGGCTCGGCGTCAGCGAGCGGACGCGCGCCGACTCCGGGAAGTCCGGGGCGCCGATGACACAGGCCACACCGTCCGCGTTCTCCGCGAGCCACGACTCCACGACGGCGTCGAGACCGCCGACCGGACCGCGGACCACGGGGATGCCGCTGCTCCGGATCGACGTCGGCACGTTCGCGTCCGGCAGGACCGCCCGGATCACCGGCTCCGCCTCCGCCATGACCTCCTCCGGCGTGCGGTAGTTGACGCCGAGGCGCGCCACCTCCACCCGGTCGAGACCGATCCGCGCGAGCCGCTCCTCCCACGACTCCGTGAAGCCCTGCCGCGCCTGCGCCCGGTCGCCGACGATCGTGAAACTCCGCGAGGGGCACCGCACGAGCAGCATCTGCCACTCCGCGTCCGTCAGCTCCTGCGCCTCGTCCACCACGACGTGCGCGAACGGCCCGGCCAGCGGATCCGCGCCGCCCTCCGGCAGCGCCGAGTCGTCCACCAGACTCTCCTGGAGGTCCCGCCCGCGCAGCATCGTCACCGCGCCCTCGCCGTCCGCGTCCGCCGCCACGATGTCGTCGATGACCCCCGCCATCCGCTCCCGCGCCACCGCCACCGCGGCGTCGTGCAGCCGCCTGCGAGCCGACGCCTTCGGGTCGCCGAGCCGCTGCCGTGCCGCGTCGAGCACCGGCAGGTCGGACGCCGTCCACGCCTGCGGCTCCGCCCGCTGGAGCAGCCGCACCTCGTCCCGGTCGAGCCAGGGCGCGCACATCCGCAGATAGGCCGGTACGGACCACAGGTCCCCGACGACGTCGCCCGGTTCGAGCAGCGGCCACGCGCGGTGGAGCGCGCCGACGAGCTCCTTGTCGTGCGAGAGCGCGCGCCGGAACTGCTCCCGGGAGACGGCGTCCTCGTCGTCCTCGCCGTTCCCCTCGCTCTCGAACCTGTCCCACAGGATCGTGACGAGCTCGTCCCAGACGAGGTCCCGCGCCTCGTTGTGCGGCGTGCTCGGCCCCGGCGCCTCGAACGCCTCGACCCATTCCTCCGGGCTCAGCCAGAGGTCGCACCACGGCGTGGAGACGGTCATGCCCTCGGCCGGCGGGTCCTCGTAGAACCGGACGGCCTTCTCCACCGCCCGGACCATGTCCGCCGACGACTTCAGCCGCGCCACCTCCGCGTCCGTCTCGTCCGGCGCCCCCGCCCCCTCCGGCACGAGGTCGCGCAGCGTGCAGGTCCGCACCCCCTCCTCGCCGAGGCTCGGCAGCACGTCGGCCACGTAGGCGAGGTACGGGTCGTGGGGGCCGACGAAGAGGACGCCGCCGCGCCTGTGCCCGAGCCGGGGGTCGGAGTGGAGCAGGTACGCGGAGCGGTGCAGCGCGACGACCGTCTTGCCCGTACCCGGGCCGCCGTCCACGACCAGCGCGCCCCGGGAGCCCGCCCGGATGATCGCGTCCTGGTCGGCCTGGATGGTGCCCAGCACGTCCCGCATGCGCGACGACCGGTTGCTCCCGAGGCTCGCGAGGAACGCCGACTGGTCGTCGAGGGCGGCGGCGCGGCCGGCGAAGCCCTCCGGGGCGAAGACCTCGTCCCAGTAGTCGCTGATCCGGCCGCGGGTCCACCGGTACCGGCGCCGGCTCGTCAGCCCCATCGGGTTGGCGTGGGTCGCGCCGAAGAACGGTTCGGCGGCGGGGGACCGCCAGTCGACGAGGAGCCGGCGGCCCGAGGTGTCCGTGAGCCCGAGCCTGCCGACGTACAGCGGCTCGGAACCGTCGCCCGCGACCATGTGCCCGAGACACAGGTCGAGCCCGAACCGGCGCAGCGCGCGCAGCCGCGCCGACAGCCGGTGCACCTCCATGTCCCGCTCCATCGCCTCGCGCCCGACCCCGCCCGGAGCCCTGAGGACGGCGTCCAGACGGTCGGACAGCTCCGCGATCACCTGCTCCAGGCTCTCCGCGATGTCCGCGAAGTGCCGCTCGTCGGCGGCGATCAGATCGGGGTCGGCCTTGTCGGAAAGTCGGTCGGGCAGGGCGAACGCGCTGGTGCTCAGGGGGGTCATGGTCCGAGATTCTCCGCTCCGCGGGGGGCCTTGCCGCAAGCCCCCCTGTGCGCTATAAGTTAAGAGTGGCGAGAGGTGCTTGTTCCCTCCGCCCTTCTTCTTTTCCCCCGCCGCCCTTGTCCGGGACGTCCCACGGTTGCAAGATCGTTGGGTAGGCGTGCGCGGAAGCGCACCTGGTGGGGGTGGGGACCATGATCAAAGGGAACAACGGCTGGGTGCCGTCCGTACCGCTGCGGATCGCCGTCCGGGGCAGGGGCCTGGACGCCATGGCGCTGCTGCTCACGGAGCGCGGCACCGTCCGGGGCGACGCGGACGTCGTCTTCCACGGCGCGCCCGCGCACCCGGCCGGCGCGGTCCGGCTGACCGAGGGGGACGCGGCCACGGGCACGTCCTGGCTGGAGGTCGGCCTCCCGACGGTCGAGGCGCAGATCGCCCGCGTCCTCGTCGTCGGCTCGACCGAGCGGGGCGCGATGCGGGACGTGGACGGGCTGGCCGTGGAGGCGTACGCCCCCGACGGCGGCTCGGTCGCGCGGTACGAGGTGACGGACGGCGCCGGGGAGACGGCGATGGTCCTGGCCGAGCTGTACCGGCGGGACGGCGGATGGAAGTTCCGCGCCGTCGGCCAGGGCTGGGCGAGCGGGCTCGCGGGGCTGGCGACGGACCACGGCGTGGACGTGGCCCAGGAGGCACCGGCGGTCGCCCCCGTCGCCGCCGCGCAGACGCCGCCGCCCGCGACACCGTACGGGACGGGGTCCGCGCCGGCGCCGTCGCCCGCTCCGTCCTTCGCACCGCCCCCGCCCCCGGTGCCGGCGCCGGCACCGGAGCCCGCGCCGGGATTCGGGCCGCCGCCCGCCGCGCCGTACGCGCCGGGGTTCGCGGCCCCGCCGCCGCCCGCGCCCCAGTCCCCGCCGGGGTACGGTCCGCCGCCGGGCGCGTACGCACCGCCGACGTACGGGCCCCCGACGTCCACCCCGCCGGGGTACGGTCCGCCCGGCCACCTCCCGCCTCCGCCGCAGGCCGCGCCGTCCTTCGGGCCGCCCGCGACGGGCCCGGCCCCCGGCGCGGTACCGGGACCGTTTCCTGCCCAGGTCCCGTGGTCGTACGGTCCCGTCTTCGCCCCGCACGTCCTGACCGGGCGGCACAACGACGTGATCTCCGTGCCCGGACTGCCGCCGGGTCCGGTCGTGGTCCAGCTGGAGGTGGAGGGCGACGGCTACACCGGCCTGTACGTCCTCGACCACCGCAACAAGGAGGCCGAGGACGGAGACCTGGTCTCCAGCACCGAGGAGGACTTCCGAGGAAGGATGCTCGCCACGGTCCCCGCCAACGGAAACCTGCGCCTGCGCCTGGAAGCGGAGGGCCCCTGGCGCGTGGAGGTGGCGCCGCTGGCCTCGGCGCTCGTGCTGACGGAGGCGGAAGTGCCGCACCAGGGCCCGGACGTCCTGCTGCACACCGGCGGAACGGCCGACCTCGTAATCGACTACCGGGGCGACGACGCCCTGTTCGTCAACCTCTACGAACTCCGCGGACACCACGACCACACCACCCTGCCCGAGATGGAGGACGTGGTCTGCGAGACCGGCAGCCGGCGCGAGACGGTGCCCTTGCCGGCGGGGCCGCTCGTCGTGCAGGTCGAGAGCGCGGACGGGCCGTGGAGCGCGAGGCTGCGACCGCTGTAGGCAGGGCCCCCGCGCCGCGGGGGTCCCCTGTTCGGCCGTCAGGAGCGGGCGGTGGCCGTGTCCGTCGGGACGCAGTCCCGTTGTGTGGGTGTGATTTCGACACGACGCATCTCCACCGTCCTCGCCGTCGCCGCCGCCTTCTCGGCCCTCGGCGCGACCGCGGCGACCGCCGCCCCGACCAGCCCGCTCGGGCCGCCGATCAACCCGGTGACCGAGCTCGACGCCGTCACCACGATGGGCATCCCCGAGGAGTCGCGAGGGGAGTTCCCCGGCATCGCCGAGCAGCTGGGCGGCCTGAGCCGCGTCAACGAACTGGGCCAGCTCACCCAGCTCACCGACCAGGCCTCCTTCGCCACCGGCCTGCTCCCCGAGATCTCCTGACCCTCCGTCCTCCCTCTTCCTCCCTCTTCCTCCCGCGGCACCGTGCGACGCCTCCCGGCGCGGCACGGTGCCGCGGTCATTCCCGCAGGACCGAGGGGGCTCACCCGCTCCCGGTCACGTCCCCGCCCGGCGCGCTCATCGCCTCCGCCGCCCGGCGTTCCATCTCCTCGTCGGGGACGTCCTCCACGTGTGTCGCCACGTTCCACCGGTGGCCGAAGGGGTCCTCCAGCTGCCCGGTGCGGTCGCCGTAGAACTGGTCCTTGACCGGCTGGAGTTCGCGGGCTCCCCGGGCGAGTGCCCTGGCGAACACCGCGTCGACGTCCGCCACGTACACGTGCAGCGTGACGGGCGTGCCGCCGACCGACCCGGGGGAGCGGAAGTCCATGCCGGGGAACTCGTCCGCGAGCATCACGACCGAGTTGCCGAGGGCCAGTTCGGCGTGGCCGAGCGTGCCGTCGGGCGCCGGCATCCGCATGCGCTCGACCGCGCCGAACACCGAGACGTAGAAGTCGATCGCGTCCGCCGCCCCGTCGACACAGAGGTACGGCGTGATGCGCGGGTACTCCTTGGGGATGGGCTGTACGGCCACGGAACTCCCACCTTCCGGTCGGGGCGACGCGGGCTCGGCGCCGTCACCTCTTCCCATCGTCCGGGAAATCTCTCCGCCGGACCTCTTGTCGGGGTGGTCCGTTCTCCCTAATGTGAACCTTCAAATCCAGGGAGTGCCACGCACCTGGCCTGTTGAGGAACATATTTTGAACGATCAAATTCCTGGCCACCTCGCTCCGCCGGGGCCGGCCCCGGGCTATCTCGACCATGCCCGGATCGGTCCGGTCTCCCACGCGGCCGTCGCCGCCTCCGCCGCCGCGACCGCCCTGGCCACCCGCGCCGCCCCCGCCGACGTCGACCGGCTCTTCGCCCTCAGCGACGCGGCCCGCGCCTCGGCGGCCACGCTCCTCCACGCCGCACCGCACGAGATCGCCCTCGCCCCGTCCACCAGCAACGGCCTCTTCACCGTGGCCGCCGCGCTCCGGGGACCCGGCACCGTCCTCGTACCCCGGGGCGAGTTCCCCGCCAACATCTACCCCTGGCTCCGCTTCGCCGGCCGCGGCGGCCCCGACGTCCGTCTCGTCGACCCGGTCGGGTGGCGCCACATCACCCCCGACCAGTTGCGCCGCCACCTCACCCCCCAGGTCACCGCCCTGACGGTGAGCGCCGTGGACTCCCTCACCGGGTACGTCGCTCCGCTCGCCGAGCTCAAGGAGGTCCTCGGCCCGGACCGGCTGCTCGTCGTCGACGCGATCCAGGGCCTCGGGGCCGTACCGCTCGACACGGACGCCGTCGACGTCCTCGTCAGCGGCGGCCAGAAGTGGCTGCGGGCCGGCTGGGGCGCCGCGCTGCTGATGATCCGCGACCGGTGCGCCGAGCGCCTCGTCCCCGGGCTGGGCGGCTGGGCGGGGGTCGAGGACCCCTTCGCCGTACGGCATCCCGCGCCGCCGCTGCCGGGCGCCGCCGCCCACCTGGCGACCAACCCGGACTTCCCGGCCGCCGCGGCGATCGGCGCGGCCGTGGACGAGCTGCTCGGCCGGGGTGGCCCGGCCGCCGTGGGGAACCGCGTCCGGGCCACCCTCGCCGAGCTGCTCGACCGCGCCCGCCGGGCCGGGGCCGAGGTCCTGCTCGACGGACTCGCGTACGGGGAACGGGCCGGCATCGGCACGTTCCGCCTCCCCGGCCACGACTCCGTGACCGTGCACCGGGCCCTGGAGGCAGCGGGTGTGATCACCACGCGCCGCGGCGAGTGGATCCGTCTCTCGCCCCACCTCTCCACCCCGGCCGTCGCGGCGGACCTGCTCGCCGACGCGCTGCACACGCTCACCGGCCACACCCGCACCACCCGCACCACCCGCACCACCCGCACCACCCGCACCACCCGCACTACGGTCCCGGCCACGGGCGACGCCACTCGTCCCACGGTCCCGGCCGAGGGCGACACCAGCACCACCGCCCCGGCCGCGGGCGACACCGCCCGCACCCTCGTCCCGCCCACCAGCGACACCACCCTCACCCAGGAGCCGTCATGTCCCACCACCTGAGCCGTCGACAGATGCTTCACCTCGCCACCGCCGCGGCGGCCGGACTCGGCCTGGCCGCCTGCGGCAACAACGGCGGCACGGGGGGCGACGACGCCGGCGCCGACGGCGACAGCGGCAAGATCACCGTCTGGAGCTGGACCACCGCCGCCCAGGCGCTCCGCGGCGTCGTGCCCGACTTCGAGCGGGACAACCCCGGCATCAAGGTCGACGTCCAGGACCTCGGCAACCCGGCCATCTGGGACAAGATCACCGTCGGTCTCGCGTCCGGCGGCAAGGGCGTCGGCGACGTCCTCCACATCGGCGTCGACTACCTGCCCGGCTACATGGAGAAGTTCCCCAAGGCCTTCGCCGACCTCTCCAAGCTCGGCGCCGACAAGTACGAGGACGCCTTCGCGGAGGGCCTCTGGCCCACCACCCTCGGCAAGGACAAGGCCGTCCACGCCCTGCCGTGGGAGGTCAACCCGCTCGGGCTCTTCTACCGCAACGACTACTTCGAGAAGGCCGAGGTCGACCCCGCCTCCATCACCAGCTGGGACGACCTCATAGCCGCCGGACCGAAGATCCGCGCCGCCACCGGTGCCCAGCTCATCGGCCTCGACAAGCCCGGCACCACCCAGGACATGGACTTCTTCCAGAACCTGATGCAGCTCCAGGGCGCCTTCTACTTCGACCACGAGGGCAAGGTCACCCTCGCCTCCGACGAGGCGGTCAAGGCCATGACCATCATCAAGCGCCTCAACGACGCCGGTCTCATGGCCGACACCGCCGGCACCGGCACCGGCAAGCGCCTGCTCAGCCAGGGCAAGCTCGCCTGCGCCCCGTACCCGGCCTGGGCGATCGAGTACCTCTCCACCAACTACGCCCAGCAGAGCGGCAAGTGGCGCGTCATGCAGCCGCCGGCCGCCGTCCCCGGCGGCAAGCGCAGCGTCATCGTCAACTCCACCTTCCTCACCGTCTCCGCGACGAGCCCGCGCCGCAAGGCCGCCTGGCGCTTCATCGAGTACGCACTCACGCAGCCCGCCCAGATCAACAAGATGTTCGCCGCCGGCGGCGTCTTCCCCGCCCTCAAGGCGGCCTACGACGACCCGAAGTTCGACGCGCCGAACCCCTTCTACGGCGGCCAGAAGGTCCTGCGCTCCTTCACCGACTCGCTCGCCCTCGGCTCGGACGCCACCAACTTCACCGGCGACTACAGCCGCGCCCTCAAGCTCGCCAGCGACGCCCAGAGCCAGGTGCTCGTCAAGGGCGCCGAACCGGCCGACGCGCTCAAGGCCGCGGCCAAGCAGCTCGCCCAGCAGACCGGCCGGCAGCAGGCGGCCTGACCATGTCCCTCGCACCGTCCGAACGAGCTTCCGAGGGCGGGACCGCGACCGCCCGGGGCGCCGGTGTCACCACCGGCCCCTCGGGCCCCGCGGAACACCGCGCGTCCGGGGCCCGCGGAGCCCGCCGGGAGGCCCCCCGCCCCGCGCGGCGCGCCCTCCTGACCCGTACGTCCTTCCCGTACCTCCTGATCATGCCCGCCGTCCTGGGCTTCGCCGTCTTCAAGGCGTACCCCATCGCGGCCTCCTTCTGGATCAGCCTCACCACCGGCAACGGCGACGGGACGACGTTCTCCGGGCTCGCCAACTACCGGCGGCTCGTGGCCGATCCGCTGTTCTGGACCGCGCTGAAGAACACGGCGCTCATCCTGGTCGTCCAGGTGCCGCTGATGCTCGGCCTCGCCCTGCTCGTCGCCCTCGGCCTCAACTCCGCCAAGGTGTGGCTGCGGCCCCTGTGGCGGCTCGGCGTCTTCGTCCCGTCCCTCACCGGCCTGGTCGCCGCCGGCGTGATGTTCTCCGTGATCCTCAACCGCGACGCCGGCCTCATGAACTGGGTGCTGTCGCTCGTCGGCATCGACCCGGTGAACTGGCTCGGCAGCCCCGCCTGGGCCCGCGTCGCCGTCGTCCTCGTCATCACCTGGCACTACACCGGCTACAACGCCGTCATGTACCTCGCCGCGCTCCAGGGCATCCCCAAGGAGCTGTACGAGGCCGCCATGGTCGACGGCGCCGGACCGGTCCGCCGCTTCTTCTCGATCACGCTGCCCCAGATGCGGCCGATCCTCCTGCTCACCGTGGTGCTCTCCACCATCGGGACGCTCCAGCTCTTCGACGAGCCGTACGTCCTCACCGGCGGCGGCCCCGACAACTCCACCCTCACGGTGACCATGTACCTCTACAACAACGGCTTCAAGTACTTCGACTTCGGCTACGCCTCGGCGCTCGCGTACGCGCTCGCGCTGATCGTCTCCGTCCTCGGCATCGTCCAGGTCCGGATGATGGGGGAGCGCCGATGAGCACCACGACCGTCGAGAAGACCGCACCCACGGCACGGAGGGGGCGCCCGGCCGGGCCGAGGAAGCCCCGGGGCGTGATCCTCACCCTCCTCCTCGCCGCCGCCTTCGGGCTCTGCGTCGGCCCCTTCTACTGGCTCGCCATGGCCGCGACCCAGGCCAACGAGGACGTCTTCTCGTGGCCGCCGAAGCTGCTCCCCGGCGGACACCTCATGGACAACCTCCGGGGCCTCCAGGAGGCCGTCGGCCTCGACCGCGTCCTCCTGAACACCCTGATCGTGGCCGGCGTCCAGACGATAGGCGCCGTCACCGTCTCGGTCCTCGCCGGGTACGCCTTCGCCAAGTTCGAGTTCCGCGGACGGAACCTCTTCTTCGTCCTGCTGCTCAGCACCCTCGTCATCCCCGACACGGTGATGCTCATCCCGATCTTCCAGATGATGATGGAGATCGGCCTGATCGACTCGTACCAGTCGATCATCCTGCCCGGCCTCGTCACCCCGTTCGGCATCTTCCTCATGCGCCAGGCGCTCAAGTCCATGCCGGACGAGCTCCTCGACGCGGCCCGCGTCGACGGCGCCGGCGAGCTGCGGGTGCTCTGGCGGATCGTCCTGCCGGTCAACCGGCCGATCATCGCCGCCCTCGCGCTCTTCGTCTTCCTCGGCGGCTGGAACCAGTTCGTCTGGCCGCTGATCGCACTGCGCAGCCCGGAGATGTACACGCTCCCCGTCGCGACGGCCACCCTCCAGGGCCTCGCCACCACCAACTACGCGCAGGTGCTGCTCGCCAGCGCGATCGCCGCCATCCCCGTGATGGCCCTCTTCCTCGTCCTGCAGCGCCAGTTCATCTCCGGCCTGCTGGCCGGCGCCACCAAGGAGTGACCCCGTGACCACCGCCCCGCAGCCCGTTCCGGCATGGCGCCCGAACCACCCGGCGGACGCCACCCCCGACATCGTCGTCGAACGACAGCTCACGACCGGCCTGACGCTCGCCGAGGGCACCCCCCTCACCCTCCACCTCACCGGACTCGGCGGCGAGGCCTGGCAGTCGTCCGCCGTCACCGTCGCCGACGGCGTGGCCCTCGTCGAGATCAGCGCCAAGGAAGAACTCACCCTCCGCGCCGAATGGCGGATCCCGTGCCTCGGGGCCACCGCCTACTGGACCCCGAACACCGACGGCACGCGCTGGCTCCCGCCGTCCTGGATCGTCCCCAGGACCGTCTCCCTCGCCCTCGGCGCCCCCGTCGCCAGCCTCGTCGGCACCGGCGACCGCGCCCTGTGCACCGCGGCCGCGGGCGAGACGAGCGCGCCCGTCCGCGTCGGCGCCGGAGTGGTCGAGGAGAGCGGCGAGTTCGCCTTCACCGTCGAGCAGGACCTCACCCCGGACGGTCCGCCGCTGCGGATACGGATCGACCTGAGCGGCCGGCACTTCGCGACCACCCTCGGGGACGTCGCCGACTGGTGGGCCGGGGGCGCCGGGCACCCCGGCGTCGCCCCCGCCGCCCGCATGCCCGCCTACTCCACCTGGTACAGCCTCCACCAGAACGTCGACGCCGCCACCGTCGAGCGCCAGGCGGCCCTGGCCGCCGGGATCGGCTGCGACAGCATCATCGTCGACGACGGCTGGCAGACCGCCGACCGCACGCGCGGCTACGGCCACTGCGGCGACTGGGACGCCAACACGGAGGCGTTCCCCGACTTCCGCGAGCACGTCGCCGAGGTCCACCGCCTAGGCCTCGCCTACCTCCTCTGGTACGCGGTCCCCTTCATCGGCCGCCACAACGAGGCCTGGGACCGCTTCGCGGGGCTGACGCTCCGCCAGGTCCCGCAGCTGGACGCGGCCGTCCTCGACCCGCGCCACCCGGACGTCCGCGACCACCTGATCGAGAAGATCTCCCGCGCCGTCGAGGAATGGGACATGGACGGCGTGAAGCTCGACTTCATCGACCTCTTCGCCGTCGCCGAACCCCCGCCGGCCCCCGGGGGCGCCGACCACGCCACCGTCCCCGAGGGCGTACGCGCGCTGCTCGCCGACCTCGACGCGCGGCTGCGCCGCACGAAGCCCGACGTCATCGTCGAGCACCGCCAGCCGTACGTCAGCCCCGGCCTGTGGCCGTACGCCACCATGGTCCGCGCCACCGACTGCCCGCTCAGCCCCTCCGAGAACCGCCAGCGCACCGTCGACTGCCGGCTCGTCGGGGGACCGCTCGCCGTCCACGCCGACATGATCATGTGGCACGCGGCCGAGACGCCCGAGGCGATCGCCGTCCACCTCGTCAACGCGCTCTTCTCGGTGCCGCAGATCTCCGTCGACCTCGGCACGCAGACCTCGGAGCAGCTCGCCGTCCTCCGCTTCTGGCTGGGCGTCTTCCGCGAGCACGCCGACGTCCTGCAGACCGGCGCCCTGGAACCCGCGCGCCCGGAGCTCGGCTACCCGCAGGTCGTCACCCACGCCGCCGACCGCCGCACGACGATCGTCGCGCGCTACGCGCCGCTGCCCGTGGCCGTACCGGTCGAGGGGGACCTCCTCCTCGTCGCGAACGCGGACCACGACAGCACGGTCCTCCTCGCCGCCGAACGGCCGGAACGGGCCCTCGCCCGCGTCCAGGACTGCCGTGGTGAGATCCTGTCCGAGACCGAGCTCGACCTCGTCGCCGGCGTGACCCCGGTGACCGTTCCGACCGGCGGACTGCTCACCCTGACCCGCGAGCGCTGACCGACGGCGGGCCGCGGGCGGGCCGTCCACCGCCCGCAGCCCGCCGACCACCGCATCCAGAGGAACGATGACCGCTCGACAGGTGACCATCGAGGACGTCGCACGCACGGCGGGAGTCTCCCGCCAGACCGTCTCGAACGCCCTCAACGCCCCCCACCGCCTGCGCGCCACCACCCTCGCCCGGGTCACGGCCGCCATCGACGAGCTCGGCTACCAGCCCGACCAGTCCGCCCGCAGCCTGCGCACCGGCACCCGCAAGGTCCTCGGCTACCCGGCCCCCGCCGACAACCCCGCCGACCCCAACCCGCTGATGGGCGGCTTCCTCCAGGCCCTGGTGAGCGCCGCCGACGCCGTCGACCACCGCATCCTGCTCTTCCGCTGCGACCCGGCGCGGGGCGCGGGCGCGGTGGCCAAGTCCTTCAACGGGCTCATCGCCGCCCGCCAGGTCGACGGCTTCGTCCTCTCGGACGTCGTCCACGACGACGCCCGGGTCGACGCCCTCACCGAGGCGGGCGTCCCCTTCGCCGCGTTCGGCCGCACCGCCCCCGGCCGCCCGCAGAACTGGGTCGACATCGACTCCGCCGAGGCCACCGCGACCCTCGTCGCCCGACTCCTCGACCAGGGCCACCGCCGGATCTGCTTCGTCAACTCCGCCGCCACCCTGCCCTGGCTCGCCGACCGCCGGGCCGGCTTCCTGCGCGCGGCGGCCGCCGCGCCCGACGGGGCCTTCGAGATCGGCGTACCCGAGGACGATCCGGCCGCCCTCGCCGACGCGATCGGCCGCCTCCTCGCCGGACCCGACCGCCCGACCGCACTGGTCTGCGTCGACGACTGGCTCGCCCTGACCGCCTACCAGGCCGTCCGGGCGGCCGGTCTCACCGTCGGCGCCGACGTCGCCGTCACGGGCTTCAACGACTCGCCGGTCTGCACGGTCCTCCAGCCCACGCTCACCAGCGTGCGACTGCCGCTCGCCGACATCGCCCACGCCCTGGTCGACCGCCTGACCACCGCGATCGAGGAGCCGGCCTCGGCCCCCACGAGCGGCCTCCTGCTGCCGGCGGAGCAGGTCGTCCGCGACAGCACCCCGACCCGCCGGGGGCTGTAGGAACGCGCCTCACACGGGGTGGCCGTCGGGGTCGGTGGTCGCCGCCTGACTGGAGAACCTGTTCAGGAAGACGTCGTACCGCCCGTCGTCGCGCCGCGCGAGGGTCGCCCCGTCCTGCCAGATCCCGTTCTCCGGCCACCACTGGGAGCCGACCGGGTCGCCCTGGTTCTGGTGCACGTTGTGCATGCCGAGATCGCCCTCGGGATCGTCCGTGAACGGCTCCCCGTAGACGAGCACCCGCTGCCCCGGCACGAGGACGGCCTCCAGTGCGGCGGCCGCGTCGACGTTCGACCCGGCCTCCCACGGCCGCGACCCGAGCAGTTCGAGCAGCTCCCGCAGCCACGACGGGGGCCTCCGCTCGAACAGGACGCCGGCGTGGTCCACGAGCTCGGGATGGCGCAGGTAGTCCAGGGCGCCGGAGAACGCCGTGGAATCCAGCTCGTGATACCCGGCCCCGAACCCGGCCACGGGCCCGAGGGCGCGCGCGTCCACGGTGAAGGACTTCCACCGCACCCCCACGTTCGACTTGTGGCTGTCGACGTCGACCGCGCAGTGGTACCGCCCCAGCGGCGCGTCGACCTCCAGATTGACGTGGAACCAGCGCCCCTGGTCGTCGGGCTCGTCGCGGTAGTGCCGGTAGAGCGTCCCCACCAGCACGCCGTAGTGGTCGAAAGGCATGCGGGAAGTGAACCAGCGAACCCCTTCCTTCGCCCCGATTCGCCCCGATCCCTCTCCATATGCGCCCCTCAACCGCCCTGACCACGGGAAACGTGGTCGAACAACACCCCGAAGGCCTGGTAGATTTACCTCTGTCGCCGCGAGGGAAACCCCGCGAAACGACAGACACCTTGTCCGGGTGGCGGAATGGCAGACGCGCTAGCTTGAGGTGCTAGTGCCCTTTATCGGGCGTGGGGGTTCAAGTCCCCCCTCGGACACCGGCGAGCGAGGGCCGTGACCTGTGGGTCACGGCCCTCGCTTCTTGCGTGATTCCTCGGACCGGGTGCCCGGTCAGGCGTCGAGGCCCGCCAGGCGGCGGGTGTCGAGGGGGGAGGCCCGGCGGTCTAGGCGTTGTTCCAGGAGGTGGCGGGCCGTGTCGCTCTGGCCCGCTTCCAGCAGGGCGTAGAGGAGGGTCTCCTCCACGACCTCGCGTTGGGCCGCGCTGCCGCCGACGCGGCGGAGGTCGGGGAGGAGGGCGCGCAGGCCGGTCGCGGCCGTGGACCACTCCTCCTCGAGTACGGCTTCCAGGGCGCTGCACAGGGGGACGACGACCTCGCGCTGGACCGGGTCCGCGCCGGACGCGTGGGTCCGGAGGCGGCGGAGGGCCGGGAGGTCGCCGGCCGCCGTGAGGGCGACGGCGCTGTGCAGGGCAGTGAAGGCGGTCGCCGGGCGCTCCACCAGGTCGCGGGCGACGGCGTCGAGGACGCCTTCGACCGGGACGCGGCCCGACCAGTTCTTCGACATCCGGGCCCGCCACAGGAGGGAGCCCGAGTCGACCAGGGCCCGTACGCCGTTCACCTGGCCCGGGGCGAGCTGGGCGAACCAGCGGCGGCGGACCGCCGCGGTGTCGTCGAGGGCCAGTTCGTGCAGGGCCACGTGCCAGGAGAAGTGGGCCCGGTGCACCGCGCCCCGGCCCCGGCCGCCGATCCAGCCGTCGAGCCACGCGCGGCCCGCGTGGTGGTCCCCGGACTCGTAGTGGACGTGGGCGAGGGCGTGGACGGCGTGCCCCGAGGTGGACTCGGCGGCGAGCGCCGCCCTCGCGAGGTCGCCCGCCTCGTCGATCCGGCCCTCCTCCTGCCGTACGAAGGAGAGGAGGGAGGTGTGGAACCAGTGGCCGTCGTAGGCCGGCGCGGTGCTCTCGACGAGCCGGAGGGCGAGGCTGCCGTCGAGGTCGCCGACGCCCGCGAAGGCGATGGTCGGGACCGCGATGCCGAGCGCGAAGGCGTCGCCGGGGAAGCGGGACAGGTGGTCGACGAGCGCCGTGTCGCCGTCCGCCGCCCCGGGGGTGGCGTGGCCCGCGATCCGGCGGGTCACGACGTCGACGAACGAGCGCTCCCGCTCGTCCGCCCGCTCGCGCACGCTCCGCTGGGCGTCGGCGAGCGCCCGGGCCACGTCGACGTCCGCGCCGCCCTCGTGGCCGAGCAGCGCGAGGGCCGCGTGGCCGAGCGCGAAGCCCGGATCGAGCTCGACGGCGCGCGTGAACGCCTCGGCCGCCTTCGCCCGTACGGTGATCACCCGGCCGAGCCCGCCGCGGTACGCGGCCGCCGCGGCGGCGTGGGTCGAGAGCGGCAGGCCGAACTGGTCCGTCGGGCGGCGACGGGCCGTCGGACGCGAGGGATGGGGGAGCGTGGTCAGGACGGCCTCGGCGACCGCCTTCGCCTGGACGCGGATCTCGGGGATCGCCGTCGTCTCCCACAGCTCGCCCCGGCGCGGCGAGCCCAGCGTGAACAGGCGCCGGTCCGTCCGGCCCTCCGCGTCGCGGAGCCGCCCGTCGACGGTCGCGACGCCGATGCCCAGGGGCCCGGGCACCGCGAGTCCGTCGGCGAGGAGGCCGCCCCACAGGGGGTCGCCGCCCGCGTCGGCCCGCAGCCCGGGCCCCGTACAGTCCACCACCCAGGCCACGGGCAGCTCGCGGCCGTCGGCGAGGGTGACGGTGAGCCCGCCGTCCTCGCGCGGCGCGGCGTCCGCGACCCGCCCCGCGTGGATCCGCAGGCGGCGCGCGGCCCGCGCCCGGCCGATCACCTCGGCCGTGGACGGCGCCATCCGGTGCCGGTGGACGTTCCAGCGGGTCGCGTCGCGGCCCAGGAACTCGGCCCGCTCGTCGTCCGTCAGGCCTTCCCAGAGCCGGCCGATCCAGGGCCGTACGCCGTCGAACGCGGGCCGCCAGTCGCCGTGGAGGCGGCGGGTCTCGGCGACGTACCGCGTGAACTCCCGGCGCAGGCGCGCGAAGGGCAGCACGGGGAGGTCCGGGGGCGGCGCGACGGCGGGCAGCGGGGCGAGCGCGTGCGGCTGCGGGAGCAGGCCGGTCCGCGACACGGCGTGCACGGTACGGCCGGGCCGGTCGAGGAGGAGCGCGAGGTCGACGGCGGTGAGGCCGGTGCCGACGAGCAGGACGTCGTCCGTGTCGGCGACGGGGTCGAGCGCACCGGGGGCCCACGGACGGGCCACGAACCGGTCGGACGCGGCGAGCACGGCCGGGGCCCATTCGGCGCGGCCCTTCGCCGGTCCGGTGGCGAACACCACGCTGTCGGCCGTCACGCTCCCGCCGTCGGCGAGCGTCAGCTCGACCCGCCCCGCGGCGGTCTCGGCGCAGCGCGTGGCGCGCGTACGGAGACGGCGCACGGACACGGTTCCGTGGGCGGCGATGATGGCGCGCCCCAGGGTGTCGGCGAGGTAGGAGCCGTACCGGTGGCGGGGCGCGAAGTCCCCAGCGGTGACGGTCGACTCGCCGTGGCAGGTCAGCCAGCGCTGGAAGTGGCCCGGGTCGTCGGGGTAGCAGCTCATGCCGCCGACCGGCACGTTGAGCCGGTGCTCGGGTGCGGGGGTGGAGTAGGCGACGCCCCGGCCGGCCTCCGGCGCCGGGTCGATCAGGACGAGATCGAGCGCGCCGCGGCGCCGGGCCGCCGTCTCGCAGAGCTGGACGGCGACGAGCGCCCCGGCCGCGCCGGCGCCGACGACCGCGACGGTCGGCCTCGTGGGCCGGGGGAGGCGTGGGCGTGCGGGCACGTCGGGAACGGGATGGGCGGCGGACGCCACGGGCACCTCCGGAGCGGGCGGAGCGGGGTGGTCTCGGCACGTGCGAAGAACGCGAAGAACTGCGAATGGCTGTGAATGGCTGCGAGGTACTGCGAGGAACAATGTTCACTATGTCGATGAACAAAGTGCACGGGCAACGCCGGATTCGGACAAGGGCGTGAAAGGAGTGGGGGAGGGCGCGCGGGACGGCGTGCGGGTTCCGCCGACTGCCGCTCGGGCGAACCCCTGTGAGACATTGGGCCGGTGAGGATCTCTGCACGTACGGACTACGCCATCCGGGCCATGGCCGAACTCGCCGCCGCCCCCGACCGGCCGCTCAAGGCCGAGGACATCGCCGGTCGTCAGGACATTCCCGGCCGGTTCCTCTTCGTCGTCCTCGGCGATCTGCGGCAGGCGCGCCTGGTGACGAGCGTGCGCGGCCCCGAGGGCGGCTACACCCTCGCCCGGCCGGCGGCGGAGATCACCCTCGCCGACGTCATCCGCGCGATGGACGGCCCGCTCGTGAGCGTGCGTGACCTGAAACTGACGGGTCTGGAGTACCAGCGGGCGGCGGCCCCGCTGCCCGACGTGTGGCGGGCCGTGCGGACGAGTCTCCGCCAGGTCCTGGAGGGCACGACGCTCGCGGACCTGGTGGCGGGGACGCTGCCGGAGCTCGTGCGGGAGCGGGCGGCGGAGTACAACGACGACGTGCGCACGTACCCCTGACGTACGTGCGGACAGGCCTGCCTCGTGGGCTAGTTGGCGTAGCGGCCGGTGGCTATCTCCCAGCGGTGGTAGCCGGCTATCCAGGCGGCGAGCCCGTCCACGTACCGGTTCGCAGCGTCGCGGCCCTCGGCGGTGATCCCGAGGAGTTCGCATATCTCGGGGACGCGGGACGACAGTTCGACGAACCGGTCGACCATCGTCTGGGCCTCGCGCATGACCTGTGCGGCCGCCTCCTCCGGCGTGCCGCCGCGCTCCTCGCGGACGATCATCACCAGGTTGGCCACGTCGCCGCGTTCGAGCTCCTGGGCGTAGGAGTGCACGTCGTTCGTGAACGACGGTATGTCAGCGGCCAGTTGGCGCATGCGGCGGAAGTCGGGGTGGTGCAGGAGCTCCTGCGGCAGCTCGAAGCGGTTGAGCCGCTCGACCATGTCGAAGAGGGTCTCCATCGCGGCCGTTCCCCGGCGGAGCGCCAAGTAGCCCTCCCGGTCCGGGAGTCGACCGGAGAGGCGCCCGGCGGCCTCGGCGGGGTGGCAGGCGAAGTACCACTCCCAGTTGTACGCCGAACGGGCCCGCCAGCGCGCTGACATGCCGCGCACGCTCCGCTCCCACAGGTCGACGAACGCCTCCTCGACGGGGGTTCGGGACGACGGTTCGGGCCCCTCGCCGTGCAGGAGGGCGGTCAGGCGGGCGCTCACCTCCGCGACGCGCGCCGGGGCCCGGCCGAGGTCCGAGTCGAAGCGGTCGTCGAAGAGGAAGTAGAAGCTGATCAGGTCCACCGCGAGGACCAGGTCCTC
Source organism: Streptomyces sp. NPDC020807 (assembly GCF_040641575.1). Taxonomy (NCBI): domain Bacteria; kingdom Bacillati; phylum Actinomycetota; class Actinomycetes; order Kitasatosporales; family Streptomycetaceae; genus Streptomyces; species Streptomyces sp. NPDC020807. The sequence continues at coordinate 87,246 of NZ_JBFADU010000022.1, read as the reverse complement.
GGCCTCGCAGTCGGGACTGGTGAACGCCGCGAGGCGGGGCACGTCCCATTTGTCGTACGCCGACAGGTCGATGGGGGCGGCGAGCCCGTGGTGGCGCAGAAGCCAGGCGTGGTTTCCCCGCGCGCTGAATCCGCGATGCGGATTGGTGCGCGGTGGAAACGGCAGATCGAGCATCGCGGCGTTGAACACAGGCCCCCCAGGTTGTGATCCCGGGTGGTCTTCGCGAGTCCCGGGAGCGACCGAAAGAGTACTTGACTTGATCATCAACTGCCAGAAACGTCAAGAGAGTCGTTTGTGAGGGTGCTGTCGGAATATGCGGCAGATGCCCCCCGCGTCACAGGCGATTCCGCGGTATCGCATGCCCCGATTCGATGCGCCGTACCCCTTCCCCGGCCGCGGCCGCGCGGCGTGCCGGAGTGGAGTGGGGCGCTCGCGCGGAAGAATCCTTTCGGCCCCTGTCCGCTCTGCGGACGTTCTCGGCCGCGGCGCTGCCGTGACCTGCATGGTGTCATGAATGGCTCGCAATGGCGCCATGTATGTGCCATAGTGGCACCATCGAGAGTGCGGGCGTCGAGCCGAGGGGTCGGATCATGGAGGCAGTGGGACGGGGGCGGCAGACGGAGCCCGGCGCCTTCCGGGCCTTCGCGCGGTTCGTCCTGTGCGGCGGCGGTGTGGGGCTGGCAGCCGGCTTTGCCGTGGCGGGCCTGGCCACGTGGGTTCCGTGGGCGCTGGCCAACGCGCTCGTCACGGTCGTCTCGACGCTGCTCGCCACCGAGCTGCACGCCCGGTTCACCTTCGGTGCCGGGGGTGGTGCCACCCTGCGCCAACACGTTCAGTCGGGCGGTTCCGCCCTCGGCGCGTACGCCGTGACCTGCCTGGCGATGCTGTCGCTCCCGCACCTGGTGGAGCGGCCCGGGGCCGTGCTCCAGCAGGTCGTCTACCTCTCGGCGTCCGCGCTCGCCGGCGTCGCGCGGTTCGGGATCCTGCGCCTGGTCGTCTTCGCCCGGAGCCGTACGAGGGCGATGGCGCCCGTCCTGCTCAGAGCCGCGTCCGACGCGGCGTCCCGGCCGACCCCGCGACGCTCTGCCGCGCGGCCTGACCGGGACCGGGGGTCCGGGCAGACAGGCCCCAGGTGGTGCCTCGCCGATCATGCCGGGCCGATCGGCAAGACACCCCCTAGTGGTCGCCTCCGTCGAAGACGCAGCCGACCACCGCGCCGCTGCCCATGCTGACCACGCCCACCGACGGGTCGGTGCTCGCGCGGACGAAGCCGCCGCCGTAACCGTCGTCGTACTCCGCGGTGTCCGCCTCCCGGGCGCCCAGGTAGAGGCCCCAGTTGAGGAAGACGTCCTCGACGCCGCCCTCGTGGCCCGGGAACGGCTCCGCCGCCGGGCGGACGCGGTGCTGGAGGACGTACGGCGCGTTCATCGCCGCCGTGACCGCAGCCTCCCACTCCGCCGGTGCCGCCTCCCAGCCCGGGGTGATGCCGTGGCCGCCGTGCAGCAGCGTCGGCTTGAGGATCAACTCGTCCTGGTGGGCCAGGGCGTAGGCCAGCATGTCGACGCGGGAGCCGTCCGGGGCCGTGGCCCGCGGCAGCACGTACCGGGTCCACGGGAGGACGCGGTCGACGCACGCCAGCTCCGCGGCGTCGAAGTGCTCGCGGTTCCGCTCGTCGGAGAGCATCGCCAGCGTGCCCTTGTTTCCGTACAGTTCGGCGTCAAGACGGCTGAAAAGCCCCACCTGGCCCCGTTCGACGGCGAGCATGAGCGGTTCCAACTGGGCCGTCGCGACCGGGTCGGTGAGGTCCTCCGGCAGGAAGTAGCGGAAGACGACGTCCACCGGGCGGCCGTTGACCGTCGGGCGGCCATCGGGATAGGTGAACTCGCCCAGGTCGCAGGCGATTCCGTCGATCCCGTACGCGCCGAGCTTCGCCGCGAACGATCCCAGGCGCGGACCCACCACGGCGAAGTTGTCGACCGTGTCGACCACCGCGACGACCGGTGCCCGGTCCCCGGGAACGAACTCCGCGCACTCGGCGGCCATGGTCCGCGCCATCAGGCCCAGCGTGTCCCGGTACCGCAGCCCGTGCTTGCCCACGAACTCCCGGAGCGGCGGATAGGCCAGCATCGCCCGGTTGATGTCCGCGTTCTCGAAGCCGCCCAGCGCGCTCGTGATGTTGAACTCGAGCAGCTTGAACCCCGTGCCGTCGTGGTAGAGGTCGGCGCGCCCCAGCGGCAGCAGCGAACCCGTCCGGGCGCTGCGGGTGATGACCGCCGTCTGCGCGGCGTCGAGGCCGACCGCCTCGGCGAGCGCGGCGATGCTACCGCCGAAGAGCCGCTCCGGCAGTGAGCGCAGCAGCCCGTACACGGTGTGGAGGTCCTCGACGACGGCGCCGCGCTCGGCCGCGCCGAGGAAGGCGGGGCCGTTGAGGAAGCGGTCCTGGTACGCGAGCGTGAGCGCGGCCGACTCCCGGGCCGCCGCCGTCGGGTGACCGTGCTCGTCGTGGCCGCCCGCCGCGCGGTGCCGCGCCAACTGCTCGCCGTAGGCGTGGCCGAGGCGCGACCTCGGCGGGACGAGGGGGCTCGTGGTCGTCATCGGGTGTCCTCCGCCTGTTCGGTGGCCGTCAGGGCGTCCTGCTCGCTCCGCGTCTCGTGCTCGGCCGCGGCCTCCGCCCTGGTGATCCACCGCCGGCGCGCGCCCGCCACGAGTGCCACGCCGACGACCGCCATGGCCACGGCGGCCGAGGCGAACACCGCGCGGGTGCCGATCTCGGCGGCGAGGACACCGCCGAGGGCCGCGCCGATCGGCAGGCCGCCCCAGGCGACCAGCCGGTACACGCTGTTGGCGCGGCCGAGCAGGTGCTGCGGGACGAGGGTCTGGCGCAGGACGACCACGACGACGTTCCACGTCACCGTGCCGCACGCGAAGATCGCGAGGGCCGCGCCCGCCGCGTACGCCGACGGGACGGTGGCGAGGACCGTCTCGCTCGTCGCGATCAGGACGGCGGTGGCCACCAACGCCCCCTCCCGGCCCAGTCGTTCCACGAGGGCGGGGGCGAACCGCGAGGCCAGCACGGCCCCGAGGGCCTGACAGGCGAGCAGGACCCCGTAGCCGAAGGCGCTCAGGCCGAGCACCTTTCCGCTGTGGATCACGAGCACGGCGAGCATCGCGTTGCCGGCCAGATTGATCAGGCACGACACCAGGGCGAGGCTGCGCAGCAGTTGGTGGCGGAACAGCCACCGGGCACCCGCCAGCATCTCCGACATCACGCCGGACGTCTCGGGCGGCGCGTCGACCGGGCGCGTCCGGCGGATCCGGCTGACCAGGACGGCCGAACAGAGGAAGGTGGCCGCGTCCACGCCGAAGGGCAGCGCCGTCGCGATCCCGAAGAGCAGCGCGCCGACGAGCGGGCCGATGAATCCGGTGCCGGCCTCCTGGGCCGCCATGATCCGGGCGTTGGCCGTGGCCAGGCCGTCCTTCGGGGCGATGAAGGGCACGAGGACCTGCGCGGCGTTGCGGCACAGGACCTCGCCGACGCCGAGCAGGAACATGCACCCGTACAGCAGCGGGAGTCCGCCCCAGCCGCCGAGGATCCCGGCGGTGAGCACGCCGAGCAGCACCGCTCGCACGAGGTCGACCCGCACCATCATCTTCCGGATGTCGACACGGTCGACCAGAAGCCCCGCGGGGATGCCGAAGAGGATGAAAGGGGCGGTGAAGGCGACCGAGGCCGCGCCGATCAGGCGGGGGTCGTCGGTCAGGTGCGTCGCGAGCAGCGGCCCGGCGGCGATCGTCGCGCCGTCGCCGAGCGAGGACACCGCGGCGGACCACCAGAGGCGCGAGAAGTCGCCACCCAGGCGCGTCCGTTGTGAGCCGGCCTCGTGGGCCTTCTCGCCCGTCGCGGCGCTCATGACGCCACGTGACGGGACAGCAGGCAGGGCATGATCTCCCCCTTCGAAGTGCCCTTACGGTCAGGGCACGGGGTTGCCGACAATAGTCGCCGGTCAGCGCCGCGTCGAGGGGCGACATCAGGCCCGTTCGCGCGGAGAGCTCCTGTCGCTCACGGGGCTCTTGGTGAACCTGTGAGGCACCCATGATGAAGATCAAACTCCGTATGTCTGAGGGGGTTTGTGAACTGTCCTCTTCTGGTATGTTCGCCGCCGCTGGCCGCTGATTCGGCGGCCGCGGAGGGTGTGCAAGGGAGGGCATGCCGTCAAGGGGGCTTTCTCGTCACGCTCTTGCGCCGAGACGCCGCCCCGCTCGTCGGGGCCGGACCGTCGCGGCGCCGACCCGCGCCGAGCGAACTCGGCATCCTCGTCCTCCAGCCGCGCGGCCACGCGTCGGCTTCTGTCGCCCGCGGCCGACCGCGTCGGGCACACGGTCTGGAACGGACACACATCCCGGTGAGGCACCCGCGTGCCCGCAACTCAGGGCTGCCACAAGCAGCCGCGCGTCCATCGAAGGGGGAGGTCAACGCTCATGGAAACCCGCGAACCGGCCATGACGAAACCGACCACAGGCACCCGCCGTCGCCTCGCACGTCCGTCCCTGTCCCGCCCGACCTGCCACCACGCGGCCAGGACCAGGACCGACGGAGGCATACGGTGAGCCTCACGGCAGACCTGCCCGACGCGCCCCCGGCCCTCGTCGAACCGGCGACGGTCGCCGTCATCGGCACCGGCGCGATCGGCCGCGACCTCGTCAGCAAGATCGACCGATCGCCGGTCCTGGACTGCCGCCTCGTCGCGGGCCGCAACCCGGAATCCGAGGGCCTCCGGTACGCCGAGAGCCTCGGCCACCCCACGACCGCCGGCGGCATCGAGGCCCTCCTCGCGGCGCCGCGCCCGTACGACATCGTCTTCGACGCGACGAGCGCCGCCTCCCACCGCGAGCACTGGCCGCTCCTCGAACCGCTGGGGACGCTGGTCATCGACCTGACGCCCAGCAAGATCGGCGACATGGTGGCGCCCACCGTCACCGGCGTCGCGGCCGCCACCGGCCGCAACGTCAACCTCATCAGCTGCGGCGGCCAGGCCTCCGTCCCCGTCGTGCACGCCCTCGCCGCGCGCTTCGACGTCGCGTACTTCGAGGTCGTCTCCACCGTCGCCAGCGAGTCCGCCGGCCGCGCGACCCGGCTGAACCTCGACGAGTACGTGGCCACCACCGGCCACGCCGTCACCACGTTCTCCGGCGTCAAGGACGTCAAGGCGATCCTCAACATCAGCCCGGCCGTCCCGCCGGCGACCTTCAGGACCGCCGTCCGCGCCCGCATCGCGGACGCCGACCCGGCGGCCGTCCGGGCCGTCGTCGACCGGGCCGCCGCCGAGGTGCGCTCCTTCGCCCCCGGCTACGAGGTCATCGCCTGCGCCGTCGCGGGCGATCTCGTCACGATCACCGTCGAGGTCATGGCGCACAGCGACGTCCTGCCGCCGTACGCCGGAAACCTCGACATCATCAACTCCGCCGCCGTCATGGTCGCCGAGCAGTACGCCGCCCGCCAGGGCCGCGCGACCCGGACAGGGGTGACCTCGTGAAGCAGCTGACCATCCACGACCCGACCCTCCGCGACGGCCAGCACGCCGTCCGCCACCGGCTCGGCGCGACGGCCCTGCGCCGCTACGCCGAGGCCGCGAACGAGGCCCGCATCCCCGTCGTCGAGGTCGGCCACGGCAACGGCCTCGGCGCCTCCTCGCTCCAGGTCGGCCTCGCCGCCGTCAGCGACGACGAGATGCTGTCGACCGTCCGCGAGGCCCTCACCCACAGCCGCATGGGCGTCTTCATGCTGCCCGGCTGGGGCACCTCCACCGACCTGCGCAAGGCGATCGACCACGGTGCCGACGTCGTCCGCATCGGCGTCCACGCCACCGAGGTCACCCTCGCCGAGCGCCACCTCGGCTTCCTCCGGGACTCCGGCGCCGAGGCCCACTGCGTCCTGATGATGAGCCACATGGCCACCCCGGCCGAGCTCGCCGACCAGGCCGCCCGGGCCGTCGCGTACGGGGCCCAGGCCGTCGGCATCATGGACTCGGCCGGCCACTTCCTGCCCGGCGACGTCACCGCCCGCATCGGCGCCATCGTCGAGGCCGCCGACGGCCGCCCGGTCATCTTCCACGGCCACAACAACCTCGGCATGGCCGTCGCCAACTCGGTCGCCGCCGCCGACGCGGGCGCCCTCGTCATCGACGGCTGCGCCCGGGGCTTCGGCGCCGGAGCCGGGAACACGCAACTGGAGGTGGTGGTCCCGGTCCTCGAACGGAGCGGGTACACCACCGGCATCGACCTGTACGCGCTCCTCGACGCGGCCGACCTCGCCGAGCGCGAGCTCATGCCCGCGCCGCCGGTGACCGCCTCGATGAGCATCGTCAGCGGCCTCGCGGGCGTCTTCTCCGGCTTCAAGCACCGGGTCGTGGAGCTCTCCGCGGCCGCCGGTGTCGACCCGCGCGACGTCTTCTTCGAGCTCGGCAGGCGCCAGGCCGTCGCCGGCCAGGAGGACCTGATCGTCGACGTGGTGGCCGCCCTGAGCGGTGAACGTACGGCCGCCCCGGGCGGAGACCGTACGAGCGCCCTCGGCGAAGGCCGCACGGGAGCGCCTGCCGGAGCCCGTACCGGCGCCGACCAGCAGCACGCCGACGTCTGAACCGACGGCACCAGCACCACCACGGCCGACGGGACGTCTGACCCCGGCCCATCAGAGAGGAGGACCCCCGACATGGCAGTAGCCGACGCGGCACCCGGGTCGAGCGGAACGACGGGTGTGGAGATCACCCGCATGACCTTCGACGAGTTCCTGGCCATCGGCCCCCAGGGCCTGTACAAGGCCGACGAACCCGTCGTCATCAAGCTCCCCGCCAGCGTCCAGGGACTCGGCCGGGACGAGGTCGCGGCCCGCCTGGCCGAGATGACCGTCACCCTGTTCACCGAGCCCGGCGACAAGAACCACCCCGGCCGCTGGGAGACCAGGGACATCAAGCTCCGCGACTTCTTCGCCGACGAGCGGAACCTGAGCGGCACCGACACCTGGCACCGGGTGGTCTCCAACATCCGCAGCAGCCCCGCCGACGTCAACGCCGTCATCGGCTTCGACGCCGAGGAGCTCTTCGGCTACGGGAACAGCCTCTACGCGGCCAACCTCTGGATCAGCCACCGGAGCGTCTTCACCAAGAACCACTTCGACGAGTTCGAGAACTTCAACATCGCCCTGGAAGGCCGCAAGCGGTTCATCATCGCCCCGCCCGGCGTCCGCGACTACTACCCCCGCTCCGTCCTCAAGGGGTACGGGGACAAGTCCCAGGTCTTCGACCTCGACGACGTCGACCTCAAGCGCTACCCGAGGCTCGCCGCCAAGCTGGCCCGGCGCCGCGACTTCGTCCTCGAACCGGGACACATGCTCTACCTCCCGCTCGGCTGGTGGCACCAGGCCGAGTCCCTGGGAGACATGAACATCAACGTCAACTTCTGGCTCAAGTCCAAGAAGATCCTCCGCAGGCCGCACGTGCTCGGCGTCGCGCTCTACACGTACGCCCACCGGCGGCTCAACGGCGTCTACAGCTACAAGCCCACCGAGGTGAACTCCTGATGACCGACATGAACAGCGCGGCCGAGCGCAAGTCCATCACCCCCACGCACAAGTACCGCAACAACGACCGGCTGATCGGCATCGGCAACACCTTCTGGGACATGTCGTACGAGAACGGCGTCGCCGGCATCGTCGGCGACCTCGAGGACGGCGTCTTCCACATGCCCGACGGGCACGAGTTCGTCAACTTCACCGTCTGCTCCTACCTGGACCTGGACACCCACCCCAAGGTCATCGACGGCGCCGTCGAGTCCCTCCGCCGCTTCGGCGTCCTCGACCACTGCATCCCGCGCACCCGCGTCCAGACGCCCGTGCTCCTGGAGCTGGAGCAGAACCTCGGCGAGCTCTTCGGCGCCATGGTCATCAGCGCCATCTCGACGGCCGCCGCCAGCACCGGACTCCTGCCGATCATCGCCTCCGGCCACCTCGGCAACGGCACCCGGCCGCTCATGGTCTTCGACAAGAACGCCCACGTCTCCATGGCCAACGCCAAGCCGAGCTGCGCCGACGAGACCGAGGTCGTCACCTCGCGCCACCACGACATGGACTTCCTCAAGGACATGTGCCGCACCTACGAGCGCGTCTGCTACGTCGTCGACGGCTCCGACAGCCTCGGCGGCTACGCGCCCGTGAACGAACTCGCCGAACTCCAGGAGAAGTACAACCTCCTGGTCTTCTACGACGACTCCCACTCGCTCTCCGCCTACGGCGAGCGCGGCATCGGCTACGTCCGCTCCCACGCCCCGATCCTCGACGAGCGGACCATCACCGTCGCCACCCTGAGCAAGGGCTTCGGCGCCGGCGGCACCGCGATCCTCCTCGACGGCTACCCCGAGGCCACCCGCCGCCTCGTCGAGCGCTTCGCAGGCCCGCTCGGCTACTCGCAGAAGATGAACGCCGCCGCCGTCGGTGCCGCCCTCGCCTCGGCCGAGATCCACCGCACCGACGAACTCGACCTGCTCCAGGGCAGGTTGCGCGCCAACATCGCGCTCTTCGACTCCCTCGTGGCCACCGAGCAGTCCGGGAGCACCTACCCGATCCGCGTCGTGCCCATGAGCGACGAGACCGTCGTCGAGGGCGCCCAGCAGGTCTTCAAGGCGGGCTTCTACACCTCGCCCGTCTTCTTCCCGATCGTCGCCCGCGGCACCGCCGGACTCCGCGTCATGCTCCGCGCCGGGCAGACCGAGGAGCAGATCAAGCGGCTCGCCACCGCGCTCATCGCGGCCGGCGCCCGCCCGGCCGACCCCGTCCCCGGAGCGGTGGCGCCGTGAGAGCGAGGCCCCGCAGCATCCTCTACACGCCGGCGCTCTCCCTCGACAGGGTCATGAAGGCCTGGTCGTACGACGCGGACGTCCACCTGATCGACCTGGAGGACTCCGTGCCGCCGGCCGACAAGCCGGCCGCCCGGGAGATCTGCCGGGCCGCCCTGGAGAAGGCGCCCAGGCCGCGGAACGTCGCCGTGCGGATGAACGAGCTCGGCACGCTCGCCGCCGTCCACGACGTGCTCCTGTTCGCCGAGGCCCCGGTGAAGCCCGGCATCGTCCTCATGACGATGGTGACCACCGCCGTCGAGATCGATCTGCTGCGCCGCACGCTCGCCTCCGCGGGGGTGCGGCCCGAGATCTACGTGACGGTGGAGACCGTCGAGTCGATCCACGACATCGACGCCATCGCCCGCGCCGCCGACGGGCTCGTCTTCGGCTCCGCCGACCTCGCCGCCACCCTCGGCGTCGACATCAGCTGGGAGTCGATGCAGGCCGCCCGTCAGGCGATGGCCATGGCCTGCGCCCGGTACGACACCGTCTGCGTCGACACCGCGAACTACCGGCTCTCCGAGCCGGACGTCCTCACCGAGGAGACCACCCGGGTCCGCGCCCTCGGCTTCCACGGCAAGGCGACGGTGCACCCCGGCGAACTCGCCGAGATCAACCGTGTCCTGGGCCCGGACGCCGACGAGCTCGACCACGCCCGCCGGGTCGCGGCGGCCGTGGCGGAGGCCGACGGCGGCATCGCCGTCCTCGACGGCCACATGGTCGGCCCGCCCTTCGCCCGCCGGGCGCGCGACACGGTCGCCCGCGAGGACGCCTGGACCGCCCGCTTCGGCGACCGGGGTGAGCGCGCGTGACCGCCCCCGTCATGGTCCAGGCCGCCGACATGGCCGGCACCCGGCCGATGGTCCGCGTCATCGACGTCCTCGGCGAGATGTTCGTCGACCTCGCCGAAGGCCGTACCGCCTCCCCGGCCCGTACCGTCGTCGAGCACGGCGACAGCAAGGTCCTCCTGGTCAGCCCCGCCGTCTGGGAGCGCCGCGGGGTGGGCAGCGTGAAGGTCACCACGCTCACCCCCGACAACCCCGGGCGCGGACTGCCCCTCATCCACGGCATCGTGGCGCTGACCGACCTGGAGACGGGCCGGATCACCGCCCTCCTCGAAGGCGCCGAGCTCACCGCCGTCCGCACCGGCGCCGTCGCCGCCCTGGCGACCCGCTGGTGCACCCCCGAGGACGCCGGTGAACTCGCCGTCATCGGCGCGGGCGTCCAGGCCCGCGCCCTGATCCGGGCCGTGTCGGCGGTACGGTCCCTCCGTGCCGTACGGATCCACTCGCGCACCCGCGCCGGGGCCGAGAAGCTCGCCGACTGGGCCCGCGAGACCCTGCCGGGGTCCGTGCGGGTGAGCGTCCACGACACGGCGAAGGAAGCCGTCGCCGGCGCGCCGATCATCTGCACCGCCACCTCCACGGACGACGCCACCCCCGTGGTCGAGGCGGACTGGGTGGCCCCCGGGGCACACGTCAACGTGATCGGCGGCACCCATCCGGACGCCGTCGAGCTCGACCCCGCCCTCCTCGCCGACGCCCTGACCGTCGTCGAGGAGCCGGCCGCCGCCCTCGACGGCGCCGGGGAGATCCGGGCCGCCCTGGCCGGCGGCCTCATCACGGCCGACGACCTGCATCCGCTCGGGACGCTGGTCGGCGGGGGAGTGGGCGACGCCGTCGCCCGCACCTCGGTCCTGCGCACCTGCGGCATGGCCATCGAGGACACGGCCGCCGCCGTGGCCCTGTACGAAGAGCACAGCGAGAAAGTGGGAGCGGCCGATGGGCACGCATGAGACGCCCGGCACGGGCATCGGACGGGCGTGGTTCGGTGACCACCTGCTGAGCCCGGCAGCACCGGCCGACACCATCCGCCACCTGCTGCGCGAGGAGCTCGACGGCACCGGCTGGCCCTACCAACCCGTGCTGCCCGCCGCCCCGATGGCCATCCCGCGCGCCTCCTACGCCGAGGTCTTCCGGGTGAGCCTCGCCCTCACCGGGCTCCTGCGCCGCACCGCCCTGGAGACCGGCCGCACCACCGCCGAACGCCTCGCGGACTACGGCATGCCGGAGAGCGAGAACCGGCTGTGGATGGACGACGCCTTCGTCGAGGAGCGGTACGCCGACTCCGTCGTCCGCCCCGATCTGGTCATCGGCCCGAACGGGCCGCAGGTCGTGGAGTTCAACGTGAGCGGCGCGCTCGGCGGCGTCCTGGAGACGCAGAGCCGTCTCGCCGTCTGGCGCCGCCTCCACGCGGACCAGTACGGCCGCCTCCCCTTCCACTCGCCGATGCCCTTCGCCGTGCGCGCGGAGATGTACCGCTCGCTCGCCGACGAGCTCGGGGTCGCTCCGCGCGTCGCCGTGGTCGGCAGCTCCCAGGTCATCGGGGTGGAGAAGCGCTACTTCCAGCTGGAAGCCGACCACAACAACGCCCGCGGCCTGACCACGCGCTTCTTCGAGCCGGAGGAGCTGCACGAGGCCTGGGACTGCGCCCCGCACCTGCGCTACCCCGTCGGGCTGCGGAACTTCACCATCCCGGACTGGCTGGAGGTCGGCCTCGACACCGACGCGGTCCAGGCGGCACTCGACAACGGCGTGGTGCTCGTCGGCACCCAGACCTCCACCTTCATGCACAGCAAGATCACCATGGGTCTGCTGTCCGAGGGACGGCCCTGGATGACCTCCGCCGAGCGGGCGCTCGTCGAGCGGTACCTCCCGTGGACGCGCGTCCTGTCGGACCGCAAGACCGAACGCGAGGGCAGCCAGGTCGACCTGGTCCGCCACGTCATCGACAACCGCGAGCGGTTCGTCCTCAAGGCCGCCCTCGGCGAGTGCGGCAAGCAGGTCGTCCTCGGACGCGAAGTCGACCAGGCCGCCTGGGAGTCGGCGATCGGCGCGGCCGTCGCCGAGAGCGGCACCAGCATCGTGCAGGAGTTCGTCGAGCCGCAGACCTGCCGGGTCACCCTCGTCGCCGACGGCGCCGACGAGACGTACGAGGCCGAAGTCGCCCCGGTGATCGGCCCGCTGCTCTTCGGCGGGCGGGCCGCCGGGCTCTTCTGCCGCTTCTACGGAGACGGCACCGCGGGCATCGTCAGCGTCCGCGGCGGCGTCAGCAGCTCCGACAACGCGATGGTCGCCGTCTGACGGCACCAGCACCCCGTCCAGAGAGCCGGGGCGCCCGTTCCCGGGCGCGCCGGCCCCCCCCGACGACCCCCCGAAGTGAAACGGCATGACCCTGCGCCACGTCAAGGACAACGAGTACGTCGAGGAACACGGCGGCGACTACGAGGACTTCGAACCCGGCATGGTGATCCGGCACTGGCCCGGCCGCACCCTCTCGGAGGCCGACAACACCTGGATGACGCTGCTGACGATGAACCAGCACCCGCTGCACTTCGACCGGACGTACGGCGAGGGCGCCGAGTACGGCCGCATCCTGGTCAACAGCGGCATCACCCTCTGCCTGGTCGGCGGCATGACCGTCCAGGCGCTCTCGGCGCGCGCGGTCGCCAACCTGGGCTGGGACAGGGTCCGTCTCAAGGAGCCCGTGTACGTCGGCGACACCCTCTACGCGACCAGCCGCATCCTCGGCAAGCGGCTGTCCAGGTCCCGTCCGGGGCAGGGCATCATCACCGTCGAGACGGTCGGCACGAAGTCCACCGGTGAGACGGTCATCGTCTTCGAGAGGTCGTTCATGGTGCGTTGCCGCGAGGCCGCGGAACCCGCCGTCGGGGAATGATCACCAGTTTGATCCAGGGGGCTCCGAATGATCGTTCGGTCTGACAGGATGACCGGCATGACGAGCGAGAACCAGCCCAAGGCAGGCCACCGAGGCACCCCCGCGAACAACGCGTTCCGTGACTTCATGGCCTCCGGCTGGGCGACCGACGACCGTTCGCCCACCCCCCGCGCCGAAGTCGCCGATCACGCCGCCCGCCGACGCGAGGCCCTCTCCGGACAGTTCCCCGGAGAGCGGCTCGTCCTCCCGGCAGGCGGCCTCAAGGTCCGCAGCAACGACACCGATTTCACCTTCCGGCCGCACACCGCCTTCGCCCACCTCTCCGGGCTCGGCGCGCACGCCGAGCCGGACAGCGTCCTCGTCCTCGACCCCCGTCCCGGAGGCGGACACGAGGCCGTCCTGTACTTCCGCCCGCCGGCCCCCCGTGACACCGAGGAGTTCTACAACGACTCCCGGTACGGCGAGTTCTGGGTCGGCTACCGCCCGACCGTCGCCGACGTCGAGTCCGAACTCGGCCTCACCGCACGCCACATCGACGAGCTGACCGCCGACCTCGGCAAGGACGAGGCCGCCGCCCGGCTGCGCGTGGTCCGCTCGGCCGACGCCCAGCTCGCCGAGCTCGTCGACACCACCCGCACCCAGGCGGGATCCGCCCTCACCTCCGAGGAGCAGGCGGAGGCCGACGGGGAGCTGGAGCGCCACCTCTCCGGCATGCGCCTGTGCAAGGACGCGTGGGAGGTCGAGGAGATGCGCAAGGCCATCGCCGGCACCCACCGCGGCTTCGACGCGATCATCGCCACCCTCCCCGAGGCCGTCCGCAAGGGCCGCGGCGAGCGCTGGGTCGAGGGCGTCTTCGGCCTGTACGCCCGCCACGAGGGCAACGGCGTCGGATACGAGTCGATCTGCGCGTCCGGCGACCACGCCAACACCATCCACTGGACCAAGAACACCGGCGAGGTCCGCGAGGGCGACCTGATCCTCGTCGACGCGGGCATCGAGGTCGACTCGCTCTTCACCGCCGACATCACCCGCACCCTGCCGGTGAGCGGCCGCTTCACCGACGTCCAGCGCAAGATCTACGACGCCGTCCACGAGGCCCAGCAGGCCGGCATGGAGGCGGTGAAGCCGGGCAACAGGTTCAGCGACGTCCACGCCGCCGCCAACGCCGTCATCGCCCGCCACATCCACGAGTGGGGCCTGCTCCCCGAGGGCGTCACCCTGGAGCAGACCCTCGACAAGGAGAACGGCGGCTGGCACCGCCGCTGGATGGTCCACGGCACCTCGCACCACCTCGGCATGGACGTCCACGACTGCCAGCTCCTCCTGCGCGAGGAGTACATGGACGGCGAGCTGAAGCCCGGCATGATCCTCACCGTCGAGCCCGGCCTCTACTTCAAGGCGGACGACCTGCTCGCGCCGGAGGAGTTCCGCGGCATCGGCGTCCGCATCGAGGACGACGTCCTCGTGACGGAGGACGGCTACGAGAACCTGTCGGCCGCGATGCCGCGCGGCTCGTACGAGGTCGAGGAGTGGATCGCGGGACTCGCTGAGAACGCGGGGAACGCGGGGAACGCGGGGAACGCGGACCAGGCGTAGGAGCGGTGCCGGTGACGGCCGGGGTGTTCGTCGCCCCGGCCGTCACCCGCCGTCGTGCCGGGACGCCCCGGGGATCCTCACGGTGAAGGCGAGTTGGGTGATGACGCCCTCCGCCCGCTTCTTGAGCCGTACCGCCGCCGGTTCGAGGAGGTGGGAGCGGGAGGCCGGGAGGGAGAGCGCCACGGTGGCCGGCACGTCGCCGATGGTGACGGGCACGGCGGCGCAGACCGTCCCGAGCGCGTACTCCTGCCGCTGGTAGACCGGGCCGCCGCGGGGGAGCCGGGAGAGGCGCCGCAGCAGTGCGCCCTCGTCCTGGACCGTGTACGGGGTCAGGCGCTCCACGGGATGGCGGGCGAGGTGCTCCCGGCGCGCGTCCTCGCCGAGCTGGGCGAGCAGGCACTGCCCGACGGCGTGGGCGTGGGCGGTGCGCCGGAAGTCGGCCCACTGCTCGCTCGCCGGGGCGTTCGGTCCCGAGGCCATGCCCGCGATCCGGACCTCCCCCTCCTCGTACAGCGCGAAGTAGACGGCGGCGCCCAGCTCGTCGCGGAGGGCGGCGAGCCAGTCCGCCATGTCCGCCGGGCGTGACTGGCGCGAGGCCGCGGCGCCGAGCCGGGCCGCGGCGCTCCCGATGGCGTAGACACCGCCCTCGCGCTGGAGGTAGCCCTCGTGGGTGAGGGTGCGCAGCAGGTGGTAGGTGGTGGCGAGCGGTATCCCGGTCCTGCGGGCCAGGTGCTTGGCGGTCGGCCCGCGGTCGTCCTCGACGATGGCGTCGAGCAGGCGCAGAGCCCGGCGGACGGACTCGATGAGCGTGGGTTGGCTCGTGGGCATGCTGTTCCTCGGGATCGGACGACAGGGGTCGGCCGACCGAATCCCCCCGGACTGATTATTTCCTCAGGGGTTGTGGGGGAGCGGGGTGGGAGCCGCGCGAGTTGTGTGGACCGTGTGAAAGGTCGACAATCTGGCAGGGACATGCCATTCCGGGGCGGTCGGGGGTCAGTCCACGCCCCGGATCCGGCCGACGAGGAGGCCTCCGGCGAGGATCGCGAGAGCCGCGGCGACGTACAGGCCGGTGTAGCCGCCGAGGTGGGCGATGACCGGCGCGGCCAGCGCCGGAGCGAGCACCTGCGGCCCAGAATTGGCGATGTTGATGACGCCGAGGTCCTTCGCCCGGTCGGCGGCCTCGGGCAGCACCTGGGTGACCAGCGCCTGGTCGACGGCGAGGTAGATGCCGTACCCCGCGCCCAGGACCGCGGCGGCCACGAGCGCCGCCGGCCAGGTGTGGACGAGCGCGAGGAGCAGCGCGGCCACGGTCATGACCACGGAGCAGAGGACGACGAACCCCTTGCGCCGGCCGACGCGGTCGGACAGGGCGCCCACCGGGACCGCCGTCGCCGCCGCGCACAGCGTGTAGACCAGGGTGAGGACGAGGACCCCGGTGCCGGGGTCCTCGTGGTGGACGGCGTCGGAGAGGAAGTAGAAGAGGTAGAGCGTGCCGAGCGCGTTGCCGAGGTTGATCAGGAACCGGGTCAGCCAGGCCCAGGCGAAGTCCGGGTACCGCCGGGGGCTCAGCCAGAACGACCGCGCGAACGCGCGCGCGTCGAAGGCGGGGCGCAGCTCCCGGGGCAGGGCGGGCTCGCCGTGGCGAAGGAAGGGGAGGGCGAGGGCGACGGTCAGCGCCGCGAGGAGGCCGTAGCCGGCGCCGACGCCGGTGACCACGAGGGTGGTGATCAGCGCGCCGACGACCAGGCCGACGGACTGCATCAGCCCCGTCCAGCCGGAGACCTGGGCGCGCTGGCCGAGCGGCACGCGGTCGGCGACCGGCGTGCTCACCCCGGCCAGCATGGCGTTGAGTCCGGCCTGCGCGAGGCACCAGCCGACGGCGACCCCGGCGACGGTGCGCTGCGCGGCGGTGAGGGCGAGCCCCGCCGCCCCGGCGAGCGCGCCGCCGAGGATCCAGGGGCGCCGGCGCCCGTAACGGCTCGTCGTCCGGTCCGACCAGGCTCCGGCGATCGGGTTGACGAGGACGGCGACGAGCGCTCCAAGCCCGGTGACGAGGGAGAGCGCGTCGTTCTTGTCCTGCGCGTCGATGTGCTCCAGCTGGAGCGGCAGCAGGATCTGGATGGGCGTCATGAACGCCATGAAGACGGCGAGGGTGGCCAGGGAGAGGTCGACCGTCCAGCCTGCCCTCACGGGGGCGGTGGGCTCGGCGAACACGGCGGCGTCCGGGGACGCCTCTGCCGTGTCCGCCCCGCCTCTCCCGTCCGAGGGGTCCGACGCGGAAGTCCGGGACATGCGGCGACTCCGTCGCTCAGGATCGCTGCGAGGCGATCAGCCTGCGGTACCACGCGTAGCTCGCCCGGGGCGTGCGCCCGCCCGTGGCGAAGTCGACCTCGACCAGGCCGAAGCGCTGGTGGAAGCCCTCGGCCCACTCGAAATTGTCGAGCAGGGACCAGGTGAAGTAGCCCCGCACGTCGACCCCTTGGGCGGCGGCGCGCGCGAGCGCGTCGAGGTGGCCCGCCAGGTAGTCGATCCGCGCCCGGTCGTCGAGGCCGGCCGGCTGCGCGCAACCGCTCTCGGTGATCCACACGGGCGGCAGGGCGTCGCCGTAGCGGGCCCTGAGGCCGGTGAGCAGCTCGGTGAGGCCGTCGGGGACGACGGGCCAGCCGAACGAGGTCCGCTCGTAGGCCTCTTCGGGCTCGGCCAGGTCGAAGGGGAGCCCGGCGGCGGGATCGGCGGGGGCCGTGATCCAGCTCGGGTTGTAGTAGTTGACGCCCAGGCCGTCGAGGGGCGCGGAGATCGTCTGTAGGTCCCCGTCCCGCACGACGCCGCCCCAGGTCGGATCGGTCATCCCGTAGGCCGAGAGGTCCGGGTAACGCCCGATCAGGAGCGGGTCGTTGAAGAGCCGGTTGTGGAGGATGTCGTACGCCTCCGCCGCCGCCCTGTCCCCCTCGGCCGCCGCGTCCGAACGGAGGCGTACGGGCGTGCAGTTGTTGGCGATGAGGACCTGGGCGCCGGGCACCGCCTCCCGCACCGCCCGGGCCGCGAGGCCGTGGCCGAGCAGCTGGTGGTGGGCGACGGGCAGCGCGCCGAGGAGCAGTGCCCGGCCCGGGGCGTGGACCCCGAAGCCGTAACCGAACGACATGTGCACGAACGGCTCGTTCAGCGTGATCCACCGCTTGACCCGGTCGCCGAGCCGCTCCGCCGCCACGGCCGCGTACTCGGCGAACCGGTGCGCGGTGTCCCGGTTCAGCCATCCGCCCTCGTCCTCCAGGGCCTGCGGCAGGTCCCAGTGGAAGAGGGTGGGCGTGGGCTCGATGCCGGCGGCGAGCAGGGCGTCGACCAGCCGGTCGTAGAAGTCGAGGCCGCGCGGCTCGACCTTGCCCGCGCCGGTCGGCAGGACGCGCGGCCACGCGAGCGAGAAGCGGTACGCGTCGAGTCCGAGCCGCCGCATCAGCGCGACGTCCTCGTCGACGCGGTGGTAGTGGTCGCAGGCGACGTCACCGGTGTGCCCGTCGCGGATCGCCCCGGGCCGCCGGACGAAGGTGTCCCAGATCGAGGGTCCCTTCCCGTCCTCGTCCGGCGCACCCTCGATCTGGTACGAGGCCGTCGAGGCGCCCCAGACGAAGTCGGCCGGGAACCGGGGGAGGGGAGCGGTGGGGTCGGTGGAGCGGGTGGTCACGGGCACCTGCCTTCGTCGCTGACGCGGATCCGAGGTGGGCCGCAACCTAACATGAACAACTGTTCACGTTCTAGGGGTGTGCGAGGCGCTCGCGCAGGTCCTCCCAGTAGAGGTCCAGCATCCGCTTGAGCTCGGCGACCGTCTCCAGGTCCGGTTCGCCCACGCCCTTGAAGACCTCGTGGAGCACGGCGTTGGAGGCCCACACCACCATCCGCGTCGCGCGCCTGGCCTGCTCGCCGCCGGGCCGGCCCGTCAGGTGCTCGACGATCCGCCCCAGGCCGTCCGCGATGAGCGCGTTGCTCGCCTCGTCGGCCCGCGCCAGCTCGGGGCTCAGGTGCCGCCCGGCCCACAGGGCCATGCCGCCCGGCTGGGAGCGGTAGAGGTCGGCGTACACGTCGACCATCGTGCCGACCAGGTCGGTCAGTTCACCCGCGACGGCCCGGTCCACGAGTGCGTCGATGGCGGTGGCGAAGGAGCTGAGGTACCGCTCGCCGAGCGCGTCCACGACGGCGCCCTTGTCGGCGTAGAACTGGTAGATGCTGCCGACCGGGGCGCCCGACTCCTCGGCGATCCGCCGCATGGTCAGGGCCTCGTACCCCTCGTGGCACAGGATCCGGTCGGCGGCGGCGAGGATCGCCTCGACGCGGGCCCTGCTGCGGGCCTGCTGCGGCTGTCGCCGCACGCGCGGCCCCGTCGACTCCGCCACGCCCCACGCTCCCCGTCGTTCCCGCCCCTCGGACGCGGCGAACGTAACACGCGCGCGCGTGCGTACCGACGGGCACGTACGCGCGCGTGCGTACCGACGGGCGTCGAGCCGGATGGGGGTGACGGCTCGACGCCCGCCGGAGATTCGGGCGCCTCTGTGCCGGGCGGGTCCCTGGCGGGCGGCGCTGTCTCAGGTGGCCGCGAACGCCACGCCCGCCGCCTCCTCGGCGAGCGCCCGGTCCTCGGGCACGACCCCGATCCGCGTCCGCCGGTCGAGCAGGTCCGCCGTGTCGAGGGCGCCCTCGTGCCGTACGGCCCAGAGCAGCTCGGCCCCCGTGACGGGATGTCCGGGGACCACGGGCGCGGCGAGCGCCGGGTCCGCGAGGCCCAGGGCGTGCACGGCCGCGGCCTCGGTGCCGTAGCGGAAGACGAGGCGCTGCGGCACGTCGAGCCCGGCGAGCGTCCGCTGCGGCGCGGCCCCGACGAGCGGCACGGACGCCGTCCGGCACGGCCCTGCGGTCATCCCGCGCGCGGCGACGGCCGCGTCCACGGCGTCCTGCGCCATCCTCCGGTACGTCGTGAGCTTGCCGCCGACGACGGTGACGACGCCCTCGGCCGAGGTGAGGACGGCGTGCTTGCGCGAGATGTCGGCGGTACGGCCGGACCCGTCCGCGGCGCCGGAGGTGTCGAGCAGCGGCCGGAGGCCCGCGAAGGCCCCGACGACGTCGTCCCGGTGGAGGGTCACGTCGAGCGCGGAGCCGAGCACGTCGAGCAGGAAGCCGATGTCGGTCTCGGGGACCTCCGGCACGTCCGGGACGTCGCCGTCGACGGGCTCGTCGGTGAGGCCGACGTACACCCGGCCGTCGCCCTGCGGGAGGACGAGGACGAAGCGGTTGGACTCGCCGGGGATCGGGATGTGCAGCCCGGCGGAGAGCCGGCCGAGGGTCTCCGAGCGCAGCACGAGGTGGGTGCCGCGCGAGGGGCGCAGCCGGACGTCGTCGACGAGGCCGCCCGCCCAGACCCCGGCCGCGTTGACGACCGTCCGCGCGCGGACGCGGAGCTCCTCGCCGGTGAGTTCGTCGCGGACGAGCGCCCCGTCGCCGTACAGCTCGACGGCCCGGGCGCGGGTGAGGATCCGTGCGCCGTGCGCGGCGGCGGTGCGGGCGATCGCGGTGACCAGGCGGGCGTCGTCGGAGAGGCGCCCGTCCCAGGAGAGGAGGCCGCCGCGCAGCCCGACGGGGCGGAGCGCGGGGGCGAGGTGGCGCGTCTCGACGGCGGAGAGGGTACGGGGGCGGGGCAGCGTCCCGCGCGCGGTGCGGGCGCCGACGCGGAGCAGGTCCCCGGCGAGGAAGCCGGCCCGGGCGAGCGCGGCCTGCCCCCGGCTGACGAGCGGGGTCAGCGGCAGCACGAACGGCTGGGCGCGCACGAGGTGGGGGGCGGTGCGCTCCATGAGGATGCCGCGCTCGACGGCGGACTCGTGGGCGACGTCGAGCTGGCCCGACGCGAGGTAGCGCAGGCCGCCGTGGATGAGCTTGGAGCTCCAGCGGGAGGTGCCGAACGCGAGGTCGTGGGCGTCGATGGCGGCGACGGAGAGGCCGCGGGTCGCGGCGTCGAGCGCGGCGCCGGCGCCGGTGGCGCCGAGGCCGACGACGAGGACGTCGACCCGCTCGCCGCCGGCGAGCCGGGCCAGGTCGCGGCGGCGGCGCGCGGCGTTGAGGGACGAGCCGGCGAGGGCGGGCCCGGTGTCGTCCGGGGACGACGGCAGAGGCACGAGGTTCACGGCGTGAGGGTCCTCTCCAGCAGGGTGCGCAGCTCGTCGAGGAAGGCGGCTTCGCTCAGTTCGGGGTCGTTCTCGTCGGTCATCGTCCGCAGCGAGAGCGTGAAGGACTGGACGACGAGCAGCAGGGACCGGGCCTGGAGTTCCACCGGTGCCTGCCGCACGGATCCGTCCTCGTGGCCGTCCTCGAGCGCCTGGACGAGGAGCCCGAGCAGGGCGTCCTGGCTGGCGCCCCTGCGGTCGAGGACGTACGGCAGCAGGAGCTCGGGATCCACGTCGAGGATCTTGTGGAAGAGCGGGTGGGCCCGGAAGGCGGCGGTGCCGGCGACGAGCCCGCCGACGATCCGCTCCCGCTCCGGTACGTCGTCCTCGGCGGCCGGCATGGCTCCGGCGGCGACGGCGATCCACTCGCGGGTCATCAGGTCGCCGACGAGGCTGCGCACGTCGGGCCAGCGCCGGTAGAGGGTCATCCGTGAGACGCCCGCGCGCCGGGCGACATCGGTGAGGGTGGTCCGGCGCACGCCGACGGCGAGCACGCAGTCGCGTGCGGCGTCGAGTACGGGATCCGCGTCCGCATGGTTGTGACGAATGGGCGTCATCTGTCACAGTGTAATGCCAGGTAACGCCAACGCGGTCCGCGTGGCAGTGCCATTCGTCAAACAGACCGTGAGGAACCGCGCGAAGTGGACATGTTGTGGAGCGGCTGGGGCGACCCGGCCAAGGCGGCCCCCCTGCCCGAATCGGTCACCGGCCTCCTCCGGGACCTGCTCGGCGTCACCCCGCGCGAGAGCGGCCCGGCCGCGCTCGCCGAGATCGAGGCGCCCGCCCCGGCGCTCACCGAGGAGGCGCACACGGCGCTGCGCGCGGCCGTCGCCGCCCCCGACGGCGTACGCGACGACGCGGAGAGCCGCATCCGCCACACCCGCGGCAAGTCGACCCCCGACCTCCTGCGCATCCGCGCCGGCGAGGTCGACGACATCCCGGCCGCCGTCGTCCTGCCCGCGGGCCACGACGAGGTCCTCGCCGTCCTCCGCGCCTGCGCCGAGCACGGCCTGGCCGCCGTCCCGTTCGGCGGCGGCACCTCGGTCGTCGGCGGCCTCGCGCCCACCACCGACCGCCCCTTCGTCGCCCTCGACCTGCGCCACTTCGACCAGCTCCTCGCGGTCGACGACGTCTCCCGCACCGCGACCCTCCAGCCCGGCCTGCGGGGCCCGCGCGCCGAGGCCCTCCTCAACGAACAGGGCTGGACCCTCGGCCACTTCCCGCAGTCCTTCGAGTGGGCGACCGTCGGCGGCTTCGCCGCCGCCCGCTCCAGCGGCCAGGCCTCCGCCGGCTACGGCCGCTTCGACGAGATGGTCCTCGGCCTCACCGTCGCCACCCCCGAGGGCACCCTGTGGACCGGCCGCGCCCCGCGCTCGGCCGCCGGACCCGACCTGCGCCAGCTGCTCCTCGGCTCCGAGGGCGCGCTCGGCGTGATCACCTCCGTGACCGTCCGCATCCGTCCCCTCCCGCAGAAGCGCGTCTACGAGGGCTGGCGCTTCGCCTCCTTCGAGGCCGGCACCGCGGCCCTGCGCCGCCTCGCCCAGGACGGCCCGCGCCCCACCGTCCTGCGCCTGTCCGACGAGTCCGAGACCTTCGTCGGCCTCGCCCAGCCCGACGCCATCGGCAGCGCGGCGCTCCCCGAGAACCCGGGCTGCATGGCCGTCGTCGGCTTCGAGGGGACCGAGGAGGACACCGCCGCCCGCCGCGCCGCCGCCCGCCAGGTCCTCCTCGCCTGCGACGGCGAGTACATCGGCGAGGAACCCGGCGACAAGTGGGAGCACGGCCGCTACAACGCGCCCTACCTCCGCGACGCCCTCCTCGACGCCGGGGCGTTCGCCGAGACCCTGGAGACCGCGGCCTTCTGGTCCGCGATCCCCGGCCTGTACGCCTCCGTCCGCGAGGCGCTCACCAAGACCCTCACCGAGGCGGGCACCCCGCCGCTCGTCATGTGCCACATCTCGCACACGTACGAGAACGGCGCCTCGCTCTACTTCACCGTCGTCTCCGCGCAGGGCGAGGACCCCGTCGCGCACTGGGCGCCCGCCAAGGAGGCGGCCAACGACGCGATCCTCGCGGCCGGCGGCACCATCAGCCACCACCACGGCGTCGGCACCGACCACCGCGACTGGTACGCGCAGGAGGTCGGCCCGCTCGGCATCCGTATGCTCCAGGCGGTGAAG
The DNA here is from genome assembly GCF_040641575.1 of Streptomyces sp. NPDC020807. Classification (NCBI taxonomy): domain Bacteria; kingdom Bacillati; phylum Actinomycetota; class Actinomycetes; order Kitasatosporales; family Streptomycetaceae; genus Streptomyces; species Streptomyces sp. NPDC020807. Next base: position 64,640 of record NZ_JBFADU010000022.1, on the reverse strand, counting down.
GCGGAGATCGACCCGTCCGGGGTGCTGAGCCCCGGCGTCCTGATCCCCCGCCGCTGAACCCGTCCCGAACGATCCGGCGCGACGGGACCGCCCCTCCCGGTGACGGTCCCGGCGCGCCGGCGCACGCCCCCTCACACCCGCCGCCTTCTCCTGCCCCCCGGAGGCCTTTTCCCATGCGACAGTTCACCGCCGTCGTCAACCCCACCGCAGGGGGATCCAGCGGCACGGCGAGCCTGCTCCCCGTGGCCCGGCTGCTCCGGGAGGCCGGTGCCCACCTCGACACCGTCTACAGCCGCAGCCTCGACCACGCGAAGGAGATCGCCCGGGACGCCGGGGCGCGCGGCCACGTCGTCCTCGCCGTCGGCGGCGACGGCATGGCCGGTACCGTCGGCGGCGCCCTCAGCGGTACGGACACGGTCTTCGGCCTCGTCCCCGCCGGACGCGGCAACGACTTCGCCCGCGCCCTCGGCCTCCCCACCGACCCCGAGGGCCTCGCGAAGGTGCTGCTCGACGCCGGGCCGCGGGCCGTCGACACCATCGAGGTCGCGTCCGCCGTCCACGAACGGACCCACGTCCTCGGCAGCGTGTACGCGGGCGTCGACGCGGTCGCCAACCGCCACGCCAACCACTCCCGGCTGCTGCGCGGCGCCGCCTCGTACTACGTCGGCGGTGCCCGGGCCGTCCTCGCCTGGAAGCCCGCCGCGTACCGCATCACGATCGACGGGGAGCTCCACGAGCGCACCGGCTACACCGTCGTCGTCGCCAACTCCGGCTTCTACGGCTTCGGAAGGAACGTCGCGCCGGGCGCGCGCGTCGACGACGGGCTCCTCGACGTCGTCGTCATCAAGCAGGCGCCGAAGCGCCTCTTCTTCGCGATGATGAACGAACTGAAGACCGGCGCGCACGTCCGCCGGCCGCAGATCGAGATCCTCCGGGGCGCGCGGGTCCGCGTCGAAGCGGACCGCGCCCTGCCCTACGGGGCGGACGGCGAGGTCGACGCGAGCCTCCCCGTCACCCTCACGGTGTGCCCCGCCGCGCTGAAGGTCTTGGCCTGACGCGGCAGAATCCTTTTCGCAAACACTGCTGCATACGGGTGATTCAGGGGTGCCCACGTGTTTTCGGAATGCCTATGATCCACTGCTGTGACAGAGAGTACGCACGCCCGGGTCGCTGAGGACTCGGCAGAAGTCGTCATCGTCGGTGCCGGTCCCGCCGGGCTCGTCCTCGCCAACCTCTTACTCCGGGCCGGCGTCGACTGCGTCGTCCTGGAACGGTCCGGCCGCGACGACGTGGAGAACCGGGCACGGGCGGGCTTCCTCGCTCCCGAAACCGTACGCGTCCTCCAACGCCACGGACTCGACGGGGGGTTGAGCCGACGCGGACAGCAGCACGGCGTCTGCGAGTTCCGCACCGTCGACGGACGCTTCCGCCTCGACTACGAGCGCCTCGGCAAGGGCGAGCCGCACACGGTCTACCCGCAGCACGAGCTGGTCGCCGACCTGTTGGGACAGTACGTCGACGCCGGAGGACGCGTCCGCTTCGACACCGAAGCGGTCTCCATCGACGACATCGGGGGATCGGCGCCCACCGTCACCGTCCGCGAGGCCGACGGCCGCACCGTGCGGTGGCGCGGCCGGTACGTCGCCGCCTGCGACGGCCGCCACGGCGCCGGACGCCGCGCGCTCCCGCCCGGAGCCGTACGCCGGCACCACCGCGACCACGGCGTCTCCTGGCTCGGCCTCCTCGCCGAGGCCCCGCCGAGCATCGACGCCGTCGGCTACGCGGTCCACCCGCGCGGATTCGCCGGTCACATGGCCCGCTCCGCCGACATCACCCGCTACTACCTCCAGTGCGCGCGCGGCACCCGCCCCGAGTCCTGGACCGACAAGGACATCTGGGACGAGCTCGACCTGCGCATGCGCGCCGAGGAGTTCGGCCCCCTCACCCGCGGCCGCGTCATCCAGCGCACCGTCATCGACCTCGAGTCCGACGTCCTCGAACCCCTGCGCCACGGCGCCCTGTTCCTCGTCGGCGACGCCGCCGCCCTCATCAGCCCCTCCGCTGCCAAGGGTGCCAACCTGGCCGTCCTCGAAGCCGAGATCCTCGCCCTCGCCCTCGTCGCCGACCTGAACGACGGCGACCCCGAGCCGCTCACCCACTACTCCGCGCGGGCCCTCGACCACATCTGGCGCGCCCAGGAGTTCTCGCACTGGATGATCCGCCTGCTGCACGCGGCCACCGGCACCGACGACGCCGCCTTCCAGGAGGGCCTGCGCCACTCCCGCATGGCCTCGCTGCGCACCTCGGCCGGCCATCAGGACTGGTTCGCGGAGAACTACGTCGGCATGTGACGCATCGTCACATCATCTTCTTTCAAGGCCAGTCGCCACGCCTCACTTCGTCATGCCCTCGTTACGGGCACGGCGTTCCTCCTCCACGCAAGGACAGGGAATGCACTCCGAACAGCCCCCCACGCAGCCCACCCATGCCCTCGACGACACGGAACGGCTCGGCGCGACGGCCCGCTTCGTCCGCGAACAGGACACCTCGCTCCTGCTCTCGCGCATCCTGCCCGGCCTGGACGGACCCGAACTGCGGGCCCTGACGGACCAGTGCGGATTCGGGCACGCCGCCGTGCTCGTCTTCCCGGCCGACGAGCGCGAGCTGCGGACGGAGCTCGCGGCGAGCGGCCTGGACGCGGACACCCCGGCACGCCCCAGCGTCGTCGTCCGCGAACGCCTCGCCGCCCGCTGCGGCCGCCGGGCCGAGGACCTCGACGTGCGGATCCTCCGCCCCGAGGCCCACGGACCCGGCGGGGAGAACCGCGCGGTCGAGGTCTTCGCCCTGACCGTGCCCACCGGCTCCGGCCCCGGCCTCGCCGCGATCGCCGCCGACGAGCGCCGCCACGACCACGAGGCCCACCTCGCCTTCGACGTCACCCGGCCCGACCCGCTCGTCCTGCGCGGACTCCTCGCCAGCTTCGCCCGGCACGGCGCGACCGCCGACGGCGGCGGCTACAACCCGCACGAGGACGGCACCGTCTTCTACTTCGCCGCCCCCACCGAGACCAAGACCCCTTACCGGCGCGTCGAGTTGTATGCCCGCGGCGACCACCGCGACGTGCTGGCCGAGCACCTCGAACGACTGCCGGCGGCGGAGCCCGTACCCGCGGCGGAGCCCGTACGCGCGGTGGAGCCCGTACGCGCGGCGGAGCCCGTACGCGCGGCGGCCGACGACGGCCCGGCCGAGACGCTCCTGAAGCTGCTCACCGGCGCCTGGACCACCCAGGCCCTCGCCACCTGCGCCCGCCTCGGCCTGCCCGAGGCCATGAACCGCGACACCGGCACGGCCACCACCGAACTCGCCGAGGCCGTCGGCGCCGACCCGGAGTGCCTGTCGGTCCTCCTCCGCTACCTCCACATGCTGGGCGTCGTCGCCGAGGGCCCGGACGGCTTCCGCCTCACCGACGTCGGCGCGCTCCTCGACGCCGAGACCCCGCGCTCCATGCGACCGCTCGCCCTCATGTACGGCGGACCCTTCTACCAGTCCTTCGCCCACCTCACCCACACCGTGCGGACCGGCGAACCCGGCTTCGAGCACCTCTACGGCGAGAACCACTTCCTCCACTTCGCCCGCGACCCCGAACTCGCCGCCCTCTTCGACCAGTCCATGGTGTCGAGCGCCCCCATCTTCGACCCGCTCCCCGCCCACCCGGTCCTCGTCGCCGCCGCCCGGGCCGCCGCCGGCGCCGCCACCGGCACCGACCGCCCCCGGACCGTCGTCGACATCGCCGGCGGCACCGGCGAACTCCTCGGCCGCGTCCTCACCGCCCACCCCACGCTGCGCGGCATCCTCCTCGAACGCCCCCAGGTCCTCGCCGTGGGCCGCGCCCGCCTCGCCGGCACCGACGCCGGGGCGCGCTGCGACTACGTGGCCGGCGACTTCGCCGACGTACCCCACGGCGCCGACGTCTACCTGCTCTCCCGGATCCTGCACGACTGGGACGACGAGCGCTGCCGCACGATCCTCCGCCACCTCGCCGAGGCCATGCCGTCCGGCGCCGACCTCCTCATCGTCGAACGGCTCCTGCCCACCGACGGCACGCCCTCGCTCGCCACGGCGTGGGACCTCCACATGATGTGCAACACGGGCGGCCGGGAGCGGACGACCGAGCAGTACGCCGCCATGCTCGCCGAGCACGGCATCGCACTCGTCGGCCACAGCCCCCTGGCCCTCGGCGCCCACGCGCTCCACGCCCGGAAGCTCTGACCCCCCACCGGCACGACGAAGGGCCGGGCAGCGGTACCGACTCCACACAAGTCGGTACCGCCGCCCGGCCCTCCGGCGCCCGGTGACCCGGTGCTCCGCGGCCCGCGGGCTTCGTCAGCCCGCGTCCCCGCAGCGCTCGGTGTCGATCTCCACCAGCGTTCCCGCGTTGTAGCGGGGCCCGTGGACGGTCGACTCGTTCAGGATCCGCCCGGCCGCTTCGAGCGCCTCGGCCGGCACCTCGACGTCGAGCGTCGAGAGGTTCTCCCGCAGGTGCGCCACCGAGCGGGTGCCGGGGATCGCGACCACGTGCGGGGCGCGCGAGACGACCCAGGCGAGCGCCAGCTGCGCCAGCGTCACCTTCGCCCCCTCGGCGACGGCGAGGAGCTCCCGGCGCAGCGCCAGGTTCCCCGGGTAGTGCTCGGCACCGAAGCGGGGCATGCCCCGGCGGATGTCGTTGCCGGGCAGCTCGGCCAGGTCCGGGGCGACCGAGGTGAGGAAGCCGCGGGCGACCGGGCTGAACGCCACCAGCGCCACGCCGAGCTCCCGCGTCGCCTCCAGGGTCCCCCGCTCGGGATTGCGCGACCACAGGCTGTACTCGTTCTGCAGCGCGGCGATCGGGTGCACGGCGTGCGCGCGGCGCAGCGTGTCCGCCGACACCTCGGACAGGCCGAGGGCCCGCACCTTGCCCGACGCGACCATCTCCGCCATCGCGCCGACGCTCTCCTCCACCGGCACCGCCCGGTCGAGCCGGTGCAGGTAGTAGAGGTCGATGACGTCGGTACGGAGACGGGTCAGCGCCTCGTCGACGGTACGCCGCAGGGTCTCCGGCCGCCCGTCGATGACGCGCGTGCCGTCGACGCCGGTCATGCCGCACTTGCTCGCGAGCACGATCCGGTCCCGGTGCGGCCCGAGCACCCGGCCGACCAGCTCCTCGTTGGCGCCGAAGCCGTAGAGCGCCGCCGTGTCGAAGTGCGTGACCCCCTCGTCGAGCGCCGTCAGCAGCACCCGCTCGGCCTGCTCCGGCGACACCTTCTCGCCGTACGCGTGGCTGAGGTTCATGCAGCCGAGGCCGATCGCCGGGACCTCGAAGGGGCCGATGCGACGCGATGCGGACGTACTCATCGGGCGTCGAACGCCTTCAGCTGCTGCTCCAGGGAGTCCAGCGTCCGGTAGCAGTTCAGCACCTGGGCGATCGAGGAGTTCGGCTCGCGGCCCTCGCGGATCGCGGCGACGAACTCGCGGTCCTGGAGCTCGATGCCGTCCATCGACACGTCGACCCCGCTGACGTCGATGGCCTCGTCCTTGCCGGTGACCAGGTCGTCGTAGCGCGCGATGTACGTGCCGGTGTCGCCGATGTACCGGAAGAAGGTGCCGAGCGGGCCGTCGTTGTTGAACGACAGCGACAGGGTGCAGATCGCGCCGTTCTCCGCGCGCAGCTGGATGGACATGTCCATCGCGATGCCGAGCTCGGGGTGGATCGGGCCCTGGATCGCGTTGGCCTGCACGATCGGCGAACCGGTCTGGTACGCGAACAGGTCGACCGTGTGCGCCGCGTGGTGCCACAGCAGGTGGTCGGTCCACGAGCGCGGCTTGCCCAGCGCGTTCGTGTTCGTCCGGCGGAAGAAGTACGTCTGCACGTCCATCTGCTGGATGCCGAACTCGCCGGCCTCGATCCGCTGCTTCACCCACTGGTGGCTCGGGTTGAAGCGGCGGGTGTGGCCCACCATGCCGACCAGGCCCGTGCGCCGCTGCGCCTCCAGGCAGGCCTCCGCGTCGCCGAGGTTGTCGGCGAGCGGGATCTCGACCTGGACGTGCTTGCCGGCCTCCAGGCAGGCGAGCGTCTGGCTCGCGTGGAGCTGCGTCGGCGTGGCCAGGACGACCGCGTCGACGTCGTCCATGGCCAGGACCTCGTCGAGGCTGCCGGCGGCGCGGTCGATGCCCTGGTCGGCGGCGAACTTCCGCGAGCTCTCCAGGGAGCTGCTCACCACGGCGGCCACCTCGACGCCCTCGATCCGCCGGAGCGCGGCGGCGTGCTTGGCGCCGAAGGCTCCGCCGCCGGCCAGCGCGACCCGAAGGGTTCGGTCGTCAGTCATGTCACTCCTTCACGGCGGGCGCCTCGGCCCGCGGGCGGTTTTCCAGGATCAGGTGGCCGACGGCGGTGTTGGACGCCGGCACGTGGTAGAAGCGGTGCTTCACCTCGGTCTCGCCGCCCCCGTCCACGTCGGCGAGCGCGCCGCGGGCGATCAGCCACATGACGAGCTCGATGCCCTCGGAGCCCGCCTCCTCGACGTACTCCAGGTGCGGGACCCGCGCCAGACCGGCCGGGTCGGAGATCAGCCGGTCGAGGAACGCGTTGTCCCACTCCCGGTTGATGAGACCGGCGCGGGGGCCCTGGAGCTGGTGGCTCATGCCGCCGGTGCCCCAGACCTGGACCTTCAGGGGTCGATCGTACGACTCGATCGCCCGGCGCAGGGCACGGCCCAGCTCGAAGCAGCGGGCGCCCGACGGCACCGGGTACTGCACGACGTTGACGTGGAACGGGATGACCTTGCAGGGCCACTTCTCGACGTCGCCGAACATCAGCGACAGCGGGACGGTCAGGCCGTGGTCGACGGTCAGCTCGTTGGCGAGGGTGAGGTCGAAGTCGTCCCTGATCAGGGAGTGCGCGATGTGCGCCGCCAGGTCGGGGTCGCCCTCGACGCCGGGGACGGGCCGGGGGCCGTACCCCTCGTCGGCGGTCGGGAAGGAGGCGCCCGTGCCGAGGACGAAGGTGGGGATGAGGGAGAGGTCGAAGTTGCTCGCGTGGTCGTTGTAGACCAGGAAGACGACGTCGGGCGTGTTCTCCCGCAGCCACTCCTTGGAGTACTCGTACCCCTCGAACAGCGGCTGCCAGTACGACTCCCCGGTCTTCCCGAGGTCCATCGCCGCGCCGATCGCCGGCACGTGCGAGGTGAAGACGGCGCCGGTGATCCCGGCGTGCTCGGCCGGCGGGTTCGGGTCGGCGTGCGCCGCCTCCAGGACCGCGTGGTCGATGCGGTTGCCCTCGACGGAGCGGCCGCCGCCGACCATCATGGCGCGGTACTCCTCCTCGGACATCCCGGTCATGGAGCCCGCCATCTGCTGGAACGAGAAGCCCAGCGTGGCGCCCCACTTGGCGAGGAAGTAGATGTTCCCGCCCTCGCGCATCGCGGCGTTGAGGTCGCGGTCGAGCAGGGCCTGCTTCTGCTCCTCGCGCAGCGGCCACGCGTCGAGGTAGGCGCGCTCGTCGGCGAGGTACAGGGCCCGGTTCTCGGCCGTCATCAGCGACATGCAGAACTGGTTGAGGTGGTAGCCCTTGGCGGACTGCTCGGCGTCGAAGATGGTCGTGCCCGGCACCAGCTTGTAGCTCTTGTCCAGCGGCATGGTCAGCGCTCCTCCGGCCAGTACAGGCGCATCGGGTTGTCGACCAGGAGCTTCCGGCGCAGCTCCGGCGTGGTCGCGATGTGCGGGATGAAGTCGACGAGCAGGCCGTCGTCGGGCATGTGGCTCCTGAGGTTCGGGTGCGGCCAGTCCGTGCCCCACAGCACGCGGTCGGGGAACTCCTCGACCACGCGCCGGGCGAACGGGACGACGTCGCGGTACGCGAGCTGCTCGCCGTCCAGGGCGAGCGGACCGTCCACCGTGAGCCGCTCCGGGCAGGTGACCTTGCACCAGGTGTCGGGGCGGGCGCGCAGGAAGTCGAGGAACGCCTCGAACTCGGGGCCCTCCGGGTCCTTCGTGACGTCCGGGCGGCCCATGTGGTCGATGACCAGCGGCACCGGGATCGACAGGAAGAAGTCGCGCAGGTCGGGGAGGTCGGGTGCCTCGAAGTAGAGGACGACGTGCCAGCCGTACGGGGCGATCCGCTCGACGACGTCGAGCAGCGCCTGCCGCGGCGACGCGTCCACGAGCCGCTTCACGAAGTTGAAGCGCACGCCGCGGACACCGGCCGCGTGGAGCTCGCGCAGCTCGCCCTCGGAGATGTCGGGTCGGATCGTCGCGACGCCGCGGGCCGTGCCCTTCGAGGCCTTGAGCGCGTCGGCCATGGCGCTGTTGTCGGCACCGTGGCAGGTGGCCTGCACGACGACGTTGCGGGCGAAGCCGAGGTGGTCGCGGAGCGCGTACAGCTGGTCCTTGGACGCGTCGCACGGCGTGTACTTCCGCTCGGGCGCGAAGGGGAACTCGTGGCCGGGGCCGAAGACGTGGCAGTGCGCGTCGACGGCGCCCGCGGGCATCCGGTAGCGGGGGCGGCTGGGGTCGGCGTACCAGTCGAGCCAGCCGGGCGTCTTCTCGAAGGCGGTCGTGGTGTCGGTCGGTTCGGTCATGGCCCTCAGTCCTCGTACCGCAGGCCGAGCTCGGCGAGCTTGGGCCGCATGCCGTAGATGTCCAGGCCCAGTTCACCCGTACGGAAGCGGGCGCGCTTGCCCTCCTCGGCGTCCTCGCGCCTGCGGGAGGCCTCGGCGACCTCGGCGGCGCGCTCGCGGGGCACGACCACGACGCCGTCGCGGTCGGCGACGACGACGTCGCCGGGGCGGACGAGGGCGTTGGCCAGGACGACCGGGACGTTCACGGAGCCGAGCGTGGCCTTGACCGTGCCCTTGGCGTTGATCGCGCGGGAGAAGACGGGGAAGTCCATCTCCTCCAGCTCGGCGACGTCACGGACGCCGCCGTCGATGACGAGGCCCTTGCAGCCGCGCGAGCGGAAGGAGGTGGCGAGGAGCTCGCCGAAGAAGCCGTCCTCGCTCTCGGTGGTGCAGGCCGCGACGACGACGTCGCCCTCCTGGATCTGCTCGGCGGCGACGTGCAGCATCCAGTTGTCGCCGGGCTGGAGCAGCACGGTCACGGCGGTGCCGCAGAGCCGGGCGCCGTCGTAGACGGGCCGCAGGTAGGGGCGCGTCAGGCCGACGCGGCCCATCGCCTCGTGGATGGTGGCGACGCCGAAGGCGGACAGGGCGGCGACGTCCTTCGGGTCGGCGCGGGTGATCGCCGTGTGGACGACACCGAGCTCGGTGTGCTCCATGGTTCTTCCTCTCGAAGTCGTGTGAGGGGGCGGGCTCAGCGGCCGGCGGCGGCGAGGCGGGCGGCGAGCCGCGGGTAGACGCGCAGGGCGTTGCCGGAGTAGACGGCGGCGCGCTCGGCGTCGGTGAGGTTCGGCGTCGCCTCGACGTACCGCTTGGTGTCGTCGAAGTAGTGGCCGGTGCGCGGGTCGACGTCGCGGACCGCGCCGATCATCTCGCTGGCGAAGAGGACGGACTCGCTGGGGATCACCTGGGTGAGCAGGTCGATGCCCGGCTGGTGGTAGACGCAGGTGTCGAAGAAGACGTTGCCGAGGAGCTTCTCCGGGTCCGGCCGTCCCATCGCCATCGCGAGGCCGCGGAAGCGTCCCCAGTGGTACGGGACGGCGCCGCCGCCGTGCGGGATGACGAACTTCAGCGTCGGGAAGTCGGCGAACAGGTCCCCCTGCAGCAGCTGCATGAAGGCGGTGGTGTCCGCGTTCAGGTAGTGCGCGCCGGTGGTGTGGAAGGCCGGGTTGCAGGAGGTGCTGACGTGGATCATCGCCGGGATGTCGTACGCGGCCATCGCCTCGTAGACCGGGTACCAGCTGCGGTCGGTCAGCGGCGGCGCGGTCCACCGGCCGCCCGAGGGGTCGGGGTTGAGGTTGACCGTGACGGCGCCGAGCTCCTCGACGGCCCGGCGGAGCTCGGGCAGGCAGGTGGCGGGGTCGACGCCGGGAGACTGCGGGAGCATCGCGCCCATGGCGAAGCGGTCGGGGTAGAGCGTGCTGACGCGGTGCACGAGGTCGTTGCAGATCCGCGCCCAGGTCGAGGAGGTCCCGAAGTCGCCGATGTGGTGGGCCATGAAGCTGGCACGCGGGGAGAAGACCGTGAGGTCGCTGCCGCGCTCGTCCATCAGGCGCAGCTGGTTGTCCTCGATCGCGCGGCGCAGGTCGTCGTCGCTGATGACGAGGTCGGCGGGGTCCGGCGTCCCTCCCTTGCCCTCGATGGCGGCGATCTGGCGGTCGCGCCAGGCGGCGAGCTGCGGGGGAGCGGTGGTGAAGTGGCCGTGACAGTCGATGATCATGGGTGTCTCCGGGGTGGTCGCGGGGCGGCGGTGGGGCGTCCGGCTCAGCGGGCGGCGCTGAGCGGCCAGCCGGTGTACTGCTCGGCCAGGTACGTGCGGCCGGCGCGCGTGCCGACCACGTTGTCCAGCTCGCCGAGCTGGCGCCGCAGGTCGTACGGCGAGCCGCCGGGGGCCGTGTGGAGCAGCTGGGTCATCCAGTACGAGAAGTTCTGGGCCCGCCACACCCGCTGGAGAGCGCTCGGCTGGTAGTCGTCCAACGCGGCCTCGCCCGCGTCGCCGAGCGCCCTCAGCAGGACGTCCGCGAGAACCTTCACGTCGTGCAACGCGAGGTTCAGACCGCGGGCGCCGGTCGGCGGCACCGTGTGCGCGGCGTCGCCCGCCAGGACCAGGGAGCCCCAGCGCATCGGTTCCTGGACGAAGGAACGGAACCGAAGAACGGTCTTCTCGATGACGGGGCCCTCCTTGAGGCGGAACCCGTCGACTCCGGCCACGCGGGCCTGGAGGGTCTCCCAGATCTGCTCGTCCGACCAGTCGTCGACGTTCTCGTCGGGGTCGCACTGGAAGTACATCCGCTGCACGTCCTCGGTGCGCTGGCTGATCAGCGCGAAGCCGTGCTCGGAGTGGGCGTAGATCAGCTCGGGGGCGCTGTACGGCGCCTCGGCGAGGATGCCGAACCAGGCGAAGGGGTACTCCTTGCCGTACCGCACGCGCCGGTCCCCGGGGACGAGGTCGCGGCACATGCTGCGCGAGCCGTCGGCACCCACGACGTACCGGGCGCGGATCTCGTGGCGGGTGCCGTCCGGGGCGGTGTAGCGGACGCGCGGCCCCGAGGTCGTGATGTCGAGGACCTCGGTGTCCTTGATGCCGAAGTGGACGGTGCCGCCGTCGCGTGCGCGGGCGTCGGCGAGGTCGATGAAGACGTCGGTCTGCGGGTACAGCCAGACCGACTCGCCGACGAGGCCCTTCATGTGGATGCGGTGCGGCTGCCCGCCGAAGCGGAGCTCGACGCCCTCGTGCTCGTGGCCGTCGCGCAGGATGCGGTCGGAGACACCGGTCTCGACGAGGTCCCGGGCGACGTCGGCCTCCAGGATGCCGGCGCGCTGGGTCGTCTCGATCTCGTGGCGGGTGCGGGTGTCGATCACGACCGTGTCGACGCCGGCGCGGCCCAGCCGGTGGGCGAGCATCAGACCGGCGGGACCGGCGCCGACGATTGCGACGGGGACCGAGACGACGGTGTCGACGGGGGCGTCGGCCATGAGTTCTCCTGAGCGACTGCGGGCGTTCGGGGGGCTCCAGGGTCTGGAACACCCCGAACGTTGACAGCAGATCAGGTGCGCGGTCGCGCCTGTTTCCGTCAGGCGGAAGTGGTTGCGTAGGTCACGCAGTGCCGCCCGGAGCGGTACCTCCCCAGGTCAGCGGTGTATGGGCGCCCTCAGGCGGCGGTGCGGGCCCGCCGGCCGAGCTCGTCGGAGATTCCTTGGGCGGCCCGCAGCAACGGCTCGCGGAGGCTACGGGTCCGGTTGGCCGAGCGGGCGGCGACGACGATCCCGAGGGCCGCGCTGACCGGGCCGGACCGCCCGATCCGTACCGGCGTGGCGACCGCGACCGTGTCCTCCGACAACTGCCGGTCGCTGACCATGATCTGCTCGCGCCGGATCCGGTCCAGCTGCGCCCGGAGCGCCTTCGGGTCGGTCTCGGTGTGCGGGGTCCAGGCGCGCAGCGGCGCTTCGAGGACCTCCTCCTGGATGTCCCGCGGCGCGTGCGCGAGCAGGACGCGGCCCATGCCGGTGGAGCCGATGGGGAAGCGCGAACCGACCATCGTGAGCAGCTGCACCGACCGGTGACCGGCGATCCGCTCGACGAAGACGAGCTCGGTGCCCTCGCGGACGGCGAGCTGGATGTTCTCGTGGGTCGCCTCGTACAGGTCCTGCATGAAGGGCAGCGCCACGTCGCGCAGGATCTGCGTGCGCGGGCAGCCCGAGGCGATCTCCCAGAGCCGCAGACCCACGTGCCAGGACCCGTCCTCGGCCCGCTCCAGCGCGCCCCAGGCGGCCAGCTCCGCGACCACGCGGTGCGCGGTGCTCAGGGCGAGACCCGTGCGCTGGGCGATCTCCGACAGGGTCTGCGACGGGTGCTCGCGATCGAAGGTGGAGAGGATCTCCAGGACTTTTCCGGCCGCTGTGCTGGGGCTCTTGCTCACCCCGCCAGTCTGGCAGACCGGCGTTGAGCAGCTCGAACACGCGTGTACGATCACCGCCGATCACTGAGGAGGCGACATGGACGGTGACATGAACGACGGTGACACGGCTCCGGAGATCTCCGGGCTGTCCTCGATGGCGACGCGCCCTGTCCTGGCCGAACTGTCCGCGCACATCCGGCACGCGCACGGTCTCGCGGTGCGCTTCGAGTCCGCCGGCGGGGTCGAGGTCGCGCGCCGCGTCCGGGAGGGCGCCGGGGCCGACGTGCTCGTCCTCGCGGCGGGCGCGCTGGCCGCCCTGGCCGAGGAGGGCCACGTGGTGCCGGACACCGTCCGCCCCCTGTGGATCTCCCAGGTCGTGGCGGCCGTACCGGAGGGGACCGCGCCCCCCGCGCTCGCCACGGAGGCCGACCTCGGGGCCGCGCTCCTGGCGGCACGGAGGATCGCCTACTCGACCGGCCCGAGCGGCACGGCCCTCGTCGGGCTGATCGCCCGCCTCGGCCTGACCGAGGCGCTCGGCGACCGCCTCGTCCAGGCCCCGCCCGGCGTCCCCGCCGGCACCCTCCTCGCCTCCGGCGAGGCCGACCTCGCCTTCCAGCAGCACAGCGAACTCATGGACCTGCCGGGCGTGTTGGTCGTCGGCCCGCTCCCCGGCGACACGGCGATCGACTCCCTCTTCAGCGGGGGTGTCCTGGCCGCGTCCGGCCGGCCGGACCGCGCCCGGGACGTGCTCGACCTCCTCGCCTCCCCGGAGGCGGCGAAGACCGCCGGCGCGCGCGGGATGCGCGCCGCCGGACGGGACTGAGCCGCTCGGCGGCGGGCTTCCCGGGACGAGCCGTGTGTAGACGGCGTTCCCCGGGGCAGGCGCGCCGCACGGGGGGGGCAACCCAGGGGACGAGCGCGTCCCGGAAGGAGTACGGCCATGGCGTCCAAGGCCAAGGGCAAGATGGAACAGATGAAGGGCAAGGGCAAGGAGGCCGTCGGCAAGGCCACCGGCAACGAGCGCATGAAGGCCGAGGGCAAGACCGACCAGGCCAAGGGCAAGGCGAAGGAAGCGATGGGCAAGATCCACGACCGTGCCCGCGGCGTCGACGACTCGCTCCGGGACGAGTAGCCCCCGTCAGCCGCCCCACGCGTGGGCCCCCGGCCGCAACGGCCGGGGGCCCACGGTGCCGTCGTGCGAGCGGTCGCACGGTGCCGTCGTGCGAGCGGACCCGTGGGCCGTCCCGGGTTCGGATTCGCGGGTGGCCCGGGTTCGGATCCGCGGGCATCCCGCGTTCGGACGCACGGGCGGCCTGCGTACGGCCTGACCTGCCGCGCGTCCCCCGTTCTGGCGCGCGGTCCGGTACGGCTCCGCATGATCGGGCGGCCACCGGGCACCCGCCCCGGCATGACGACCCTCACCCTGCTGCCCGGGGTGTACCGGCCCGCCGCCGACACCCGTCTCCTCGCCGACGCGCTCGCCGCCGAGGTGATCGCGCCCGGCTCCGCCGTCCTCGACGTCGGTACGGGCTCCGGCGTCCTCGCCCTCCTGGCGGCACGCCGGGGCGCCGCCGTCACCGCCGTGGACGTCTCGCGGCAGGCCGTCCGCACGGCCAGGATGAACGCCCGACGCAACCGGCTCCCGGTGCGCGTCGAACACGCCGACGCCACCGACTGCGTCCCCGGCGGCCGCTTCGACCTCGTCCTCAGCAACCCGCCGTACGTCCCCGCCCCCCGCGCGCGGGGGGCGGGAAGGGCGCTCGCCTGGGACGCGGGGCCCGACGGCCGCGCGGTCATCGACGAGCTGTGCGGGCGCGCCGCCGGATGGCTGCGCCCCGGCGGCGCCCTGCTCCTGGTCCACTCCGCGCTCTGCGGGGCCGCGACCACGGTCGAGCTCCTGAGGGACCAGGGCCTTTCTGCCCGCGTCGTCCGGCGCGCCGACATCCCCTGGGGTCCGGTCCTGTCGGCGCGCCGGGCGTGGCTCACCCGTCAGGGACTGGCCGACGCGCACGCGACCAGGGAGCGGCTGGTGGTGATCCGCGCCGCGCCGTACCCGCCCGCCGCCAGGAGCGCGGGAGGCTCGCGGTGAGGCCCGCCCCGTGACCGCCCGGCTCCGCACCAGCGACCCCCACCGGCCCGGCTGGCGCCGCGTCCGCCACGGCCGCGGATTCCGCTACCTGGACGCGGACGACCGCCCGGTCCCCGCCGACCAGCGGAAGCGGATCATCGGGCTGGCCATCCCGCCCGCCTGGCGGGACGTGTGGATCTGCCCCTGGCCCAACGGCCACATCCAGGCGGTCGGCACCGACGACGCCGGCCGCCGCCAGTACCTCTACCACCCGCGCTTCCGTGAGCGGCGCGAGGCGGCGAAGCACGACCACGTCCGGCGCGTCGCCGCCGGGCTGCCGCGGCTTCGCCGCTCGATCGCCGAGGACCTGGCGGCCCGAGGGCTGTGCCGGGCCCGTGTCCTCGCCTGCGCGGCCCGCCTCCTCGACCTGGGCTTCTTCCGGATCGGCGGCGAGCGCTACGCCCGTGACCACGACAGCTACGGCCTGACCACCCTGCTGCGCGAGCACGTGGAGTGCCGCCGCGGCGAGATCCGCCTCAGCTTCCCCGGCAAGTCGGGCCGCCACCAGCACCGCGCGCTCGCCGACGAGGCCGCGTTCCGGGCCGTACGCGCGCTGCTCCGCCGCCCCGAACCCGGCGAGCGGCTCTTCGCGTACTGGGAGGGCCGGGCCTGGCACGAGGTGCGGGCCGAGGACCTGAACGCGTACCTGCGCGAGCGCTCCGGCCGTGACATCACGGCCAAGGACTTCCGCACCTGGCACGCCACCGTCCTGGCCGCCGTCGCCCTCGCCGTCTCCGCCCGCGCGGCCGACGGCACGAAGAGGACCCGCTCGCGCGCGGTCACCCGTGCCGTCCGCGAGGTCGCCGACTACCTCGGCAACACCCCGGCCGTGTGCCGCGCGTCCTACATCGACCCGGTCGTCATCGAACACTTCGAGGACGGCAGGACCATCTCCCACGCACTGCAACGGCTGGGCGAGGACGTCACCTTCGGTCATCCGGCAACTCAAGGAGCGGTGGAACGGGCGGTATTGAGTCTGGTCCGGCAGTAATCGGCCACATTCGGAAGAAGTTGGAGGAAGCTCGTAGGATAAGCACCCTTCAACAACACCCCATTGGGCGACTGCGCCCCCGGGTGCCGCCGGGTCAAGATCAACCACGTGAGTTCTTCCCTGACGCGCCGCGCGTGCGCCGTAGCCCTGCTCCTGACCTCGACGCTGGCCCCCGCCGTGGCGGCGGCGGCCCAACCCGGCGTCTCCGGGCAGGAGCCGAGGCGCCCCGTCCAAGCCCGCCTCCTGGGCGAGAAGACCGTCCCGCACAAGCTCGACTTCCAGGGCACCACCGTCGGCGGCCTCTCCGGCATCGACCGCAACCCCTGCACCGGCGAGTACGTGTTCATCAGCGACGACCGGTCCTACCTCCAGCCCGCCCGCTTCTACACCGCCGCACTCGACGTGGACGCCACCGGCGTGCACGCCGTCGACTTCACCGGCACCCACCCCTTCCGGCAGCCCGACGGCACGACCTACCCCGCGCCGACCCTCAACGACGGCAAGGCCGTCGACCCCGAGGAGATCCGCGTCGACCCGCGCAGCTGCCAGTACTGGTGGGGCCAGGAGGGCGACCGCCCGAAGACCGTCGGCCCGCCGGTCGTCCAGCCGTCCATCCAGTACGCCTCCCCCAGCACGGGCGCCTACCTCGGACAGCTCAAGCTCCCGGCGAACTACGAGATCACGATGGAGGAGCGCGGCCCGCGCCGGAACCAGGCCATCGAGGCGCTCACCTTCGACGCCGAGGGCAGGGTCCTGACAAGCGCCGTCGAGGGCCCGCTGCTCCAGGACGGCCCCGAGCCCGACGTGGACAACGGCGCGCTCGTCCGCGTCACCCAGCAGGGCCGGGACGGCCGGGTCCTCGGCCAGTTCGCGTACCCGCTGGAGAAGATCTTCACCGCCAACGACCCCACCAGCCCCTGGGGCCCGGACACCGGCGTCCCGTCCATCCTGGCCTTCCCGGACGACGCCAAGCGCTACCTCGTCCTCGAACGCACCTGGGTCGCCGGCGCGGGCTACAAGATCCGGCTCTTCGAGGCGACCACCCGCGGCGCGACCGACGTCCGGGCCGTCGACTCCCTCGACGGCCGGCCCGTCCAGCCCATGCGCAAGCGGCTCGTCGTCGACTTCGACAGCCTGGGCCTGTCCGCCGTCGACAACACCGAGGGCATGACGTGGGGCCCGGACCTGCCGTCCGGCGAGCGCACGCTGATCCTGGTGAGCGACGACAACTTCGCCGAGGACGCGATCACGCAGGTCGTGGCGCTCGGCATCCGCTAGCCGGAGCGACAGAGCCCCGGTTCCGGGAAGGGGCGGAGTGGGGTGAAGGCCCCGCGCGGCGGCCCCGTCCGCCCCGCCCCGCCGACCCCCTCACGCCCCTCCCACCCCCACCTCCTTGGGCAGCACGTCGAGCAGCTCCAGCAAGTACAGGAACGCCTCCGCCATCGGCGCTCCCGAAGTCTCCTCCCGCACCCGCCCCCAGTCCACCCGCTCCCGCAGCCCCCGCGCCACCGGCAGCAACGGTCCGAAGTCGCAGTGGTGTTCGGAGAGCGCGAGGAGCCGGGAGACCACGAGGTCGGTCGGCGCCAGCACCGGCATGTGGACGGAGTCCACCGGGAGGGTCTGCGCGCGGGCGAGCAGCTCGCTCGTGACCGGCCGCCCGGCCAGGGCGAAGATCAGGTCGATCTCCTCGCCCCCCGCGCGGGCCTTCACGAGCCAGTCCTCGGGCGGGTCGACGATCCGCACACCCCGCGCCCGCAGCGACGAGACGACGGTCTCGGCGTCCTCGCGCAGCACGGCGAAGTCCGTGTCGTGCTGGAGCCGGACCGGAATCCCGTGCGCGTACGTGGCGACGCTGCCGACCAGGGCGAACGGGCAGCCCGACTCCTTCAGGACCGCCCCCACCTCCTTCGTCGTCTCCAGGATCGCCTGCGTGTGGTCCGGCGGAAGGGCGCGACGGTGCGCGGTCGGGGCCGGGGGCCTCGCTCCGCCCGCCGCGAGGGGCTCGGCCGGGCCTTCCATGAGGTTCATGACCTGCTCCTCTCCTCGCGGCGGGCCGGGAAGGACCCGCGCGGGGGATCTCGTCCACGGGAACCTGCGTCTACCCCTCAGGGCCGGTGCCATCCCTGCCGGACCGGTTGCCCGCCGCGGTTGCGGGAGCGGCATCGGGGCAGCCGCCCGTCATCCCCCAGTCACCCCCACCTCCACCCCCCAACCCCACCTCCACCCCCCAGCCCCAACCCCCCCACTCCCCAATCCCCGATTTCCCCTCCCGCTCTCCCTCGGACGGCGGTCATGAGAGCTCACCCCGGACGCCCGGAACTCGCCATCGGCACCTTCCTGGAGGGGCTGTTCGTGATCCGCCACGGTCGGCGCGCGCGGCCGCCCCTGGCCGGCCGCGTCGTGGCCGTCACCGGCGCGGGCGCCGGCGTGGGCCGCGCGGTCGCCCGCGCGTTCGCCGCACAGGGCGCGGACGTCGCGCTGCTCGCCCGGGGAGGGCGCGCCCTCGATGCCGCCGCCGACGAGGTCGAGCGATTCGGCGGAAGGGCCCTGGTGGTGCCGGTCGACATGGGGGTGCCGGACCGCGTGGAAGAGGCGGCCGAGCGGGTCGAGCGGGAGCTGGGACCCGTCGACGTCTGGGTGAACTCCGCCGTCACCTCGGTCCTCGCCCGCTTCCCCGACGTGACCCCCGAGGAGTACGCGCGCGTGACGACGGTGACGTACCTCGGCTGCGTCAACGGCACGCGCGCCGCACTCCGGCGCATGCGGCCGCGCGACGCAGGGGCCGTCGTGCAGGTGGGTTCGGTGCTCGGGGAGCTCTCCGTGCCGCTCCAGGCCGCCTGCTGCGGGGCCGAGCACGCGATCAGAGGCTTCACCGCCTCCGTACGGATGGAGCTCCGCCACGAGGGGAGCCGCGTGGCCGTGACGACCGTGCGGCTCCCCGTCCTCGACCCCGAGCCGGAGGCCGCCGCCCGGGCCGTGGTGCACGCGGCCCGGCACCCGCGGCGAGCGGCGTACCGGGTCGGCGCCTCGACGGCCGTGGCCGCCCTCGCCCACCGCACGGGCCCGGCCCTTCTGGACCGCTGCCTGGCCCGTACCGCCGAAGACGGGAAGCCCCGGCGGCACTGAAGAGAAGCCCGGGCGGCACTGAAGATCAGAGCGGCCCGCGCAACGCACTCCGGCCCCGCGCCCAGGCGTCCACCACGGTGCTCCCGACCCGGTCCTCCACGAGCTGGGTCGCGGCGATGCCGAAGGCGATGTCGGGCGCGAGTCCCGGCTCCTCGTCGAGCAGGCCGCCGACGACCTCACGGCGCACCACCTGCTCGTGAACGGCGTCGGCCTCCACGTGCTCGTCGTAGTACCGCTCCGCCGCCGCGCCGGCCCCGGTACGGCGGAGTGCCGTGGCGATGCGGGCGGCGGCGGGCGGAGAGGTCGTCTCCAGGACGGCGAAGTGCCCGACGAGGGCCCCCCGCAGCCGCCGGTGGAGGCCGAGGAACGACATGAGGTTCGAGGCGGCGAGCACCTCGGCGCCGACGGCGTCCACGTACCGCCCGTAGGAGGGGTCGAGGCCGAGGTCGGCCATGAGGTCCGCGTACAGCCGCGCGTGCATGCGCTCCGCGTGCCCGCAGCCGTACTCGTCGTACTGGATCGCCATCATGGCCGCCTTGGCCCGGCCGTTCAGCCGGGGGACGACCCACAGGTGCGGGTCGGCCTCCCGCAGCTGGGCGACGGAGCGCAGCGCCGCGTACTCGCGAAGCTGCCACGACTCGCCTTCGGACATCAGGAAGTGCGACACGCCCTCACCGTCGCGCGGTTCGAGCAAGAGCTCCGCCAAGGCCTCGTCCACCGGCGGGAGTTCACGGCAGTCGTGGCGGAGGGCGCTCTCGAAGCGGTGCTCCAGGAGTGCCCTGACCCGGAGCAGGTCGGCGTCCCACTCCAGGGTGTCGGGCACGTCGGCGAAGCCGCGGTAGTGGAGCTCGTAGCAGAGGTGCAGGGCCAGGTGGAGGTCCTCGCCGTAGGGGGCGGAGCGCGCCACGTCGGCGGGCCGGGGCAGGCGGTCGGGACCGGCGCCGAGCAGCCGTGCCCGTACCGCCGCGGAGATCTCGCCGCGGGCCTCGGGGAGGGGCGGCGGCGCGAGGGCGGGGGAGGCGGGGACGGACGTGGCCGCGACGGACGCGGCTGGGCCTGAGGAGGCCCGGCCGGCGGAGGCGGAGGCGGGGGTCTGGATCAGGGTCATGACGTCTCCTTCCGGGTTTCCGTCTCGCTGTCGGACGGGGCCCCGGCCCTCGGCTTCCCGGTACGGCGCCGGAGGCGCGGGCGGTGGCTCGTGTCGCAGAACGGCGCTCTGAGGCTGCGACGGCACGTGCAGAGGGCCATCATCGGCCGCTCGCAGAGGATCACCGACCCGTCCGGCATGACGATCTCGGCGGGCCCCTCCACCAGCAACGGCCCCTCGGGGAGCGGCTGGATGCGGGTCGGGACGCGGGTCGGAGAGGAGTCGTTGCCTGTACTCATGGGTGTCAGCTCCTGATCGTCGCGGCGGCGAGGGCGTCGACGACCGCCGCGTACCGTCCGTGCCGCCGGAACACGGCCCGCTGCCGCGCGGCGCCGCCGCCGTCGACCCGGATCCGCTGCCACTGCCGGCGCACCCACTCGGTGTCGTCGGTCGCGTCGAGGCCGGGCCGGGCGAGGTCGACGAGGCTGTCCAGGATCGCCGCGGCGGGCCGTTCGAGACCGGTCACCGGGTCGAGACCGGTCCCGGCGAGGCCCTGGACGGCGGCGAGCCGGTGTGCGTGGAGCAGCCGGGCCGCGGGGACGACGGGTGGCGGGGCCTCCGCGTCGACGCGGGGAAGCAGGGTCGCGGCGAGGCCGCGGACGAGGATGGCGAGCAGCACCACCGTGTCGAGGTCGGCGTTGGCGTCGGCGACCCTGATCTCCACGGTCGGCACGTGCTCGGAGGGGCGGGCGTGCCAGTACACCATCCGGTCGTCGAGCAGCGTCCCGTCCTCGACGAGCCGGGCGACGTGGGCCAGGTACTGCGCCTCGTCGAGGACGGGGGTCGGACCGACGGTCGGCCACCGACCGTGCTCGACGGAGCGCCAGCTCTGGTAGCCGGTGTCGCGGCGGCCCGCGTACGGCGAGTTCCCGGCGAGCGCCTGGAGGGCGGGCAGCCAGGGCCGCATGTGCTGGGCGAGCGCGAGGGCGCGCTCGCGGTCGAGGGTCCCGATGTGGACGTGGCAGCCGCAGACGAGCCCGTCGTCGCGGGCGGCCCCGTCCTCGCGGGTGATCAGCGAGGCGAAGCGGCGCGCCATCCGCTGGTAACGCTCCGTGTCGGTCACCGTGTACGGCTCCTCGGGCGGGAGGACGGGCGTGCCGCAGGCGACCGGCATGCAGCGCGCATCGTGGGCGGCGGCGCCGACGGTGGCGCGCAGCCAGGCGAGTTCGTCGCGGAGGTCGCGGCGGTCGGCGGTGGCCCGGGTGCAGATCTCGATCTGGGCGTTGAAGAACTCGGTCTGGACCTGGTCCCCGAGGACCCGGCGCGCGATGCGGATGACCTCCGGCGCGCGGTTGACCGGGCTCCGGGTCACGCGGTCCACCAGGACGAACTCTTCTTCGACACCCATCGTCAGGATCTTCATCGCGGGCTCCTCACCTCGGCGGGCGTGTACCCGGGAAGGCGCGGGGCAGTCGCCGCGGAGTGGACCACCGGAAAGCCGACGCGTGGACCGCGAGGAAGTGTGGACCACGACGAAGCGTGGACCACGAGGAGTGTGGACCACGACGCACCGTGGACCACGAGGAAGGGGAAGCGACATGGACGCGATCGTGCTCCTGCGCGAGGACCACAAGACGGTGGAGAAGCTGTTCAAGGGCTTCGAGCGCGCGGACGACGACGACCTCCGGGGCAAGCGCGAGCTGGCCGACGAGGTGATCAGGGAGCTCACCACGCACGCCTGGATCGAGGAGCGGGTCTTCTACCCGGCGGCGCGCGAGGCGGCGCCGGACACCAAGGACCACGTCCTGGAAAGCGTCGAGGAGCACCACGCCGTGCTGTGGATGCTCTCGGAGCTGGCCGGGCTCGACGCCGCCGACGAGCGGTTCGACGCGAAGATGACCGTGCTCATGGAGAACGTGCGCCACCACGTCGAGGAAGAGGAGAAGGAGTGGTTCCCCGAGGTGCGCAAGGCGATGGGGCGCAACCGGCTCGTCGAACTCGGCGAGCGCATGGAGGCGGCGAGGAAGGACGCGCCGGACAGCCCCCTGGACGTACCGAGCGCCGACGAGTAGGCGGGGCGTGCCCCGGTGTTTCGGACACGGGGGTCGTGGCAAGTCGCCGGTCATGATGCGTATCGGATACACCATGATGACCGAGCAGGCCGGCCCCCGTGAGCTGGTCGGACACGTCGTCGGGGCGGAACGGGCCGGGTTCGACTTCTCCGTGATCTCGGACCACTCCTTCCCCTGGCTGCCCTCCCAGGGCCACGCGCCCTACGCGTGGAGCGTCCTGGGCGCGGCGGCGCAGGCGACCTCCGACATCCCGCTCATGACGTACGTGACCTGCCCGACGTTCCGCTACCACCCCGCGGTGGTCGCCCAGAAGGCGGCGACGCTGCAACTCCTCTCCGAGGGCCGGTTCCGCCTCGGCCTCGGCTCGGGCGAGAACCTCAACGAGCACGTGGTCGGCAGGGGCTGGCCCTCGGCCCGCGTCCGGCTCGACATGCTGGACGAGGCGGCGGAGATCATCCACGCCCTGTTCTCGGGGGAGTACGTGACGCGGCACGGCCGGCACTTCCAGGTCGACGACGCACGGCTCTGGGACGTCCCGGAGACCCCGCCGCCGGTCGGCATCGCGGTCTCCGGGCCGCGGTCCTGCGCGCTCGCGGGACGCCACGGCGACCTGGTGATCACGACCGAGCCGGACCGGGAACTCCTCGACGCGTTCGACGCGCAGGGCGGAGCGGGGAAGCCCCGGATGGGGCAGATGCCGGTCTGCTACGACCCCGACCGCGAGGCGGCGATCGTCCGCGCCCACGACCAGTTCCGCTGGGCGCTCGGCGGCTGGCGGGTGAACGCCGAGCTCCCGCTCCCCGCGGGCTTCGACCAGGCCTCCGCGCACACGAGGCCGGAGGACGTGGCGAAGAGCATCCCGTGCGGGGACGACGTGGACGCGGTCGTGGAGGCGGCCCGTCCCTTCGCCGAGGCGGGGTTCACCGACCTCGCCCTCGTACAGATCGGCGGGGAGCACCAGGAACCGTTCCTGCGCTGGGCGGAGAGGAAGCTGCTCCCGGCGCTCCGGGAGCTGTAGCCCCTGCCGCCCGGGCTTTCGGGACGTGCCGAGCCGAGGAGGACGTCATGACCACGACGACGAGACGCGTGAAGGAGACGGGGAGCGCGGACACGACGACGAGACGCGCAGCGGGGAGCGCGGACACGACGGCGGAAGGGGCCCGCGAGCGGGTCAACAGACGATGGCAGGAAGTCCTCCAGGAGACCCGGGTCGCCCAGACCGGCGTCCAGATCCTCTTCGGCTTCCTGCTGAGCCTCGCCTTCACCGTGCGCTTCCGGGAGCTGGGCGGATTCGACCGCGGACTGTACGTCGTCACCGTCGTCCTCGCCGCCTCCTCGACGGCCGCCCTGATCGCTCCCGTCTCCCTCCACCGCTGCCTCTCCGGCCTGCGCCTCAAAGAAGACGTCGTGATCGCCGCGGGCCGGCTGATGGTCTGCGGCATGGTGCTCCTGGCCCTGACCGTGGCCTGCACGCTCATGCTCATCCTGAACGTCGTCCTCGGCGGGGCGGTGGCCGCCGGGATCGTCGTCGGCGGGGTGATGGTGTGGTTCGCGCTGTGCTGGTACGTGACCCCGTACCGGCTGCGACGCAGGGCGCTCTCCCGCGCCCCCCAGGACGAAGGAGAAGGAGGTCACTCATGAACGGCGGCGAGAGCGAGTACCGGATCGCCCGCTTCAAGGAACGGCTCGCGCGCGAGGAGGTCGCGGAGCTCGGCGTACGGGTCGAGGTACGCGGCACGGCGGTCCTGCTGTCCGGCACGCTCCCGACGGCCGACCACCGCGACGAGGTCCTGCGGCTCGCCGACACGGAACTCGCCGGCATCCCGATCCGCACCGATCTCGTCGTCGCCTGCGCGGACCCGCCCGACCGTCCCGAGGACCTGTCGTGACCACGTCGGCGTCGGACAACGGCGCTGTCGTCCGGATCGCGGCGGTGGGCGACATCCACCTCAGCCCCGAGTGCCGGGGCCTGCTCCGCCCCTCCTTCGAGACCCTCCCGCTCTGCGCGGACGTCCTCCTCCTCGCCGGGGACCTCACCCGCCACGGGACGGTCGCGGAGGCCGAGGTCGTCGCCGGCGAGGTGACCGACCTGGGAGTCCCGGTCATCGCGGTCCTCGGCAACCACGACTACCACGGCGACCAGCAGGCCGAGGTGACCCAGGTCCTCGCGGACGCGGGCGTCACGGTCCTGGAGGGCGACCACGCGATCGTCCCGGTGGCGGGCCACAAGGTCGGCGTGGCCGGCACGAAGGGCTTCTGCGGGGGCTTCGCGGGCCGCAGCGCGGGAGAGTTCGGCGAACCCGAGATGAAGGCCTTCGTCCGCACGGCCCGCGAGTCCGCCGAAGGCCTCCACCGCGCCCTGACGGAGCTCGCCGCGGACGGCTGCGCGGCCACCGTCGCCCTCACCCACTTCGCCCCGGTCCCCGACACCCTCGCGGGCGAACCGATCGAGATCTACCCCTTCCTGGGCAGTTACCTCCTCGCCGAGGCCATCGACGAGGCGGGCGCCGACCTGGCCGTCCACGGCCACGCCCATCTGGGCACGGAACACGGCATGACGGCGGGCGGGGTACGCGTCCGCAACGTGGCCCAGCCGGTGATCGGGAGGGCGTTCGCGCTCTATCACCTGCGGCTGACGGAGACGGGTGAGGAGGCGGGGGAGGAGCTGATCCGCGCCAGGGCGTAGCCCCCGGCAAGGCTCCTCAGCCGGCCACCACCCACGCGAGCGCCTCGTCCCGCTCCGACAGGGCGAAGGTCTTCGTCTCGCCGGGCGCCCTCACGGGTGACGATCAGCATCGTGACCCACTCCACGAGTGCATGCGGCAGGTCGAGTGCGGCAGGATGGATGACCAGCGAGGCCCCCGAGCAACGTGATTGAGACGTCAGATATCTCGATCAACAGCCCGGGGGCTCGCTCGTTGCGCTTCACGGACCATCACCCGATCGGCGGCCAAGTCGAAGAAGCTCAGTGGTCACGCCGGAACGGTACGACGACACAGCACGGAGGTCATTTCCCGGGACCACCTCGCTGAGTGGCTCATGGGCGACGTCACGGCCGATGCCCCTCCAGCCCGACCTCGTCCGTGCAGATCTTGGGAGCGGGGACCACGTCGTTCGTGAGCACCGTGAGGGTTCCGGCCGCGGAGAACGATCCCGTCAGCTCGCATCTCGTACTCTGAGTGGTTGCCAGGTAGTGGTGGTGGAGTTCATCGCCTGCCCTCCCGTCGACGTGGGGGCGGTAATTCTCGACATACACTCCAGAGTCGAGTCCGTTTGCCGCCTCGGTCGGCGCGGAGAAACCCGTCTTCCGGAACATCTCGTGCTTCCAGAGATCTTTCTGGTAGGCCTTCAGGAGGTGGGTGTCGCAGAACAGCGACGTCTTATCGGGGAACACCGCGTCGCCCCCCGACCGCGAATCGGCCGCGTCGCGACAGACGAACAACAGGTTGCGGATGAGCGCCCCCACGCGCGGTAGCCGGAGCGTGTTGAAACCGTAAGATACCGGCAAGGTGATCTTGGACCAGTAGGACGTCGAACCGACGGCCGGTGGTGTCTGGGCCATCGCATTGCCCTGGAGATCTGTCCGTGGCGGTTGAGACCATGCGTCCAGGTGTAGCCGGATACGCACCGACGGCAGGGCGGATGGTGTGGTGCCGTAGACGTGGTTCGCCGGGGCGAGCGTGATTCGGACCTTCCAAGGGGATGCCGCGTTCGTATTCGGGAGGCTTCCCAGCCCTTCTTGTGCGGAGAACTCCACGGGAAGTCGCAGGCAGAACCGGAAACCGCCATCGGATGCCGCGACACCCGAATACATCGGGGACAGCTTCGAGTCCGAAGCGTGGACGTATCCTCCGTACTTGTTGACGAGGTACAGGTCATACCCGGAGAAGGGGCCGACGACGGGCGTTCCGTTCGCGTCGACGAGGGCGATTTCGGAGATCACACTCCACGGCGCGTCTTCCGTGGCGGTAACGCCGGTGCCAGAGCCGCCGAACGCATGGACATCCAGGATGATGTTCCGGAGGTACCCGTACGCCGGGACGTCGTACGGCCCGAGGGACGTAGCCCTGGGCGCGAGCGCCTGCGTGACGTCCTGCATTGGCTCGAGGTGCTCGTGGCTCGCCCGGGCGAACGGGACGAGAAGGGCGGCTGGTCCGGTAGCGGGCATCTTTCCTTCTTAGGCCATGGGGAGGTGGTGCTGGTTTCTGTTCACTAGCGCTGTCTGCCGGTGGGACTGGTGGGGGCAAGCTCAGCAGCTCCAGGGTCGCGCTTGGAGAACGCCCAGAAGATCTGAGTGTCGGCGAGGCTACTCTTGGTTGTCTTACGGAGGTTGGTGGAGGACACCAACAAGGACAATCCGGAGCGTCAGGTGCGGCTGAGCTTCCTGGGCTGACCGGGCCGATCGGCGCCGAGGCGTGCGAGCGGTGCAACTCGGAGGCTGGTCAGCCGCAGGGGCGGGACCGTCGTACTGCCGAGCCGGATGAGCTGAGGGACCGGGGCGCAGCAGCCGCCCCTGTCGGCTGTCTGCTCGGTGGCGGGCTGGTCGAAGACGCCGACGCCGCCGCAGACTCTGATCTCCGGGAGGACGAGTTCGACGCGTTCGGCGGCCTCTGGTCGCCCGCGAGGGCGGCGACGATCAGTGGCGCAAGTCCAAGGGGGCCAGGGGACGCTCGTGAGGCCGAGGTGGAGGTCGTCGAGGTAGGAGGGGCCGGGGCGGAAGCCGGTGAGGACGATGACCTCGTCGGTTGGGTCGAGCCGCCGGCCGACTCACAGGGGGAGGGTGATCCGGACGCATTCGCGGCCGTCGGCGTCCCGCCGCAGCACGCAGGCGCCGCCCCCTCCGCCGCCGGCTGGGCGACCGTGGCGCGCCCGCCCGTGGCACCCGCTGCGGGGATGACGCCGGGTGGTGGGGGTTGCGGTCACGGACGGCGAAGGCGAGCGGGTAGTCACCGGCGGCAAAGGTGATGCTGAGGAACGGGGATGCCTCGGAGGCGTGCCGCACGCGGCCGGTCCGGTGACGGTCACGCTCCAACCGGCGGCGACGGGCCTGCGCACCGCATGGACCTGGTAGGTCAGCGTGGGGCGGCCGGAAAGCAGGCCGCTCCGGACGGCGGCCCGGACGATCAGCCGACCGTGTTCGAGGCTGTGAACGGCCGGCCGGACCACGACCTGCTCGCGGCGGTGGTGGAGGGGCAGTCCCTGCGAGGTGCCCTCCAGAAGTCACGGAGCCTCGGTGCCGGGGACGTCGACCATGACGGGGGAGTGCTGTGTGTGGAGGCCGTCATCTCGTACGCTCCCTTTCCGCGACGGTCCTGTGGTCGGGCTGCGGCGTGGGGAGAAGCCCGGCACCTTGGAGGTGGGAGCGGGCGCCGGCAATGGCCTCGGGTGTGGTGGCGTACTCGCGGTCCTCGAAGCGCAGCAGGTCGAGGGCTCCGACGGAGTCGAGGACCTTGCGCTGGCCGGGGCGGATCCCCGAGGTCATGACGGCGATGCCGCGGCGGTTCAGCTTCTCGACGGCGTCCTTGAGGACGAGCGCTCCGGTCGCGTCCATGGTCGTGACGCGGGACATGCGCAGGATGACGACGCGGACGTCGGCGACCTCGGAGAGTTCGAGGAGGAAGCGGTGGGCGGCGGCGAAGAAGAGGGGACCGTCCAGGCGGTAGGCCACGATGTGCTCGGCGAGCAGGGCGTGTTCCTCGTCGCTGTGCTCGCCGGGCAGGTCGGCACGGAGGTCGACCTGGTCCATGCGGGCCTGCTTGGCTACGGCGCGCAGGGCGAGGGCGCCCGCGACGGCGAGGCCGATGATCACCGCGTACACGAGGTCGAGGGCGAGCGTGGCGACCGCGGTGAGGACGAGGACGACGGCGTCCGAGCGGGTGGCCTTGGCCATCGCCCGCAGGGAGCCGACCTCGACCATGCGGACCGCGGTGGCGATCAGGACACCGGCGAGGGCCGCGAGCGGGATCTTCGAGACGAGCGGGGCCGCGGCGAAGACGATCACCGCGAGGACGGCGGCGTGAGTGAGTGCGGCAAGGCGGGAGGAGGCACCGGAGCGGACGTTCACGGCGGTACGGGCTATGGCGCCGGTCGCGGGAACGCCGCCGAACAGCGGGGCTACGACGTTGGCCAGGCCCTGGCCGAACAACTCCCGGTCGGGGTCGTGCTTCTGCCCGACGGTCATGCCGTCGGCGACCTGGGCGGAGAGCAGTGACTCGAGCGCGGCGAGCGCGGCGACCGCGACGGCGGGGGCGAGGAGGGAGCCGAGCGCGGAGAGGTCGAGGAAGGCGAGGGAGGGTGCCGGGAGGCCGGAGGGGAGATCGCCGATGGGGGGTGCGGCGTCGAGGTGGAAGACCTGGGCGACGCCGGTCGCGGCGACGACGGCGACGATGGAGAAGGGGACGGCCGGGCGGAGACGGGCCCCGGCCAGCATCGCGAGCGCGACGCCGGCGGCGAGGGCGACCGCGGCCCAGTTCGGCGTGCGGACGAACTCCTCGACGGCTCGCCAGGTCACGACGAGGACGCGCTCGCCCTCGGGCTTGGGGACGCCGAGGGCGTTGGGGAGCTGCTGGAGGCCGATGACGAGGGCGATGCCGAGGGTGAAGCCCTCGATGACCGAGGCGGGGACATACGCCATGTACCGCCCGGCGCGGGCGAGTGCGAGGGCGATCACGAGGAGCCCGGCGAGCAGGCCGACGGCGAGGACGCCGTCAGGGCCGTACTGGGCGACGATCGGGACCAGGACCACGGTCATGGCGCCGGTCGGGCCGGACACCTGGAGGTTCGAGCCGCCGAAGAGGGCGGCGAGGGCGCCGGCGACGACGGCGGTCGCGAGCCCGGCCTCGGCGCCGAGGCCCGAGGAGACCCCGAACCCGAGTGCGAGCGGCAGGGCGACGATCGCCACGGTGAGCCCGGCCACCAGGTTCCTGCGCGGGGCGTGGGCCATCGCCGTGAGATCGGCACGGACGGGCAGGAGCGAACGGACCCGGTTCCCTGCGCCGCTCACGAGGACGTGACCGCGGACGCTGCCGGCTCGGCTCCCCGCAGCTCGGCCAGGAGCTCGTTCTGCCCGACCAGCATGTCGGTGAGGATCCGCCGGGCGGCCTGCATCAGTTCCGCGACGTCCCCGCCCGCCAGCGTGTAGACCACGGTGGAGCCCTCACGGCTCGCGGTGACGATCCCCGACCGCCGCAGGACGGCAAGCTGCTGCGAAAGGGCCGACGGCTCCACCTCGATCCGCACGAGCAACTCGCGCACCGCCAGCGGTCCGTCCTGGAGCAGCTCCAGGATATGGATGCGCACCGGATGCCCGAGCATCCGGAAGAACTCGGCCTTCGCCTGATAGAGCGGAACCGGCACGATCTCTCGTCTCTCCTCGCTGCACCGGCGGCGGGTCCCGTGCCGGTTGGCTGTGCCCGCGGCTACCTGCGGGCACAGCCAACCCATCATGTGATGAATTGCTGAATTATGCAATTGCGGAGGCTGAGGGCTATCCCGAGGAAGCCGCCCCGGTTCAGGAAGGGTCCGGTGTTCGACGGGCGACGCCAGGGCGTGATCCGCGGATGACGATGATGCGCCGTTCGGGTTTGACGTCAGGCGTAGGCTCCTGGCGGAGAACACAGGGGGGATGATGACTGACGACCGCAACGTGACTGTACCCGTGTGGGCGCTGGCGACCGCTGATGTCCGAGTGCCGGGGCTGCCGGCGGGCGAGTCGATGACGGCTGAGCGTCTGGCTGAACTGCGTGGGGTGCTGGCCGTTCTGGCGGACGAGCCGATCGCCACACTTGAGGTGCATCCGCTGCCCGAGAAGCTCGACCGCGGCCGAGGCCTCCCGCTCGATGCCGCGAGTCCTCTGGCGCAGCACCTGTCACAGTTCATCACGCAATCGGCGCGAAGCTCCCTCACGGTGGCCAGAGCGACCGCTTCCGGCGAGAGTCTGTATCGCATGGTGGTCCCGGCGAAAGTCGCCGCCCAGTTCGGGCAAGGCGTCGTTCGCTCGATGGTGCCGAAGGGGGGTGCCGGTGGCATCTACGGTGAGCTCGTGAACTCGACGGGCAGGATCGCTTCCAAAGCGCGGTTCGTGCCGGTCGGAGGAGCGGCAGCGGCGGGCACGGTCGGCGGGGCCGGTGCGACCGCCGGTGCCGTGGCCGCCGGCGGCACGGCGCTCACCGTGGCCGCTCCGCTCGTGCTCATGGCCGTGGCGGTGGGGGTGAGCGCGCACGCCGACCACGAGCGCCGGCGGGCCATCGAGCACATCACGGAACTGCTGGAGCAACTTCTGGAGGACAAACTCGACGACGAGCTCAGCGAACTCGATGCCTGCCGCAACGCCATCGACAAAGCCACCGCCATCCTGCTCGACCAGGGCAAGCTCGGTGTCTCGCTGGGACTCGACTCGGCGGTGCACGCCATCGACACGGCGCTGAGCAAAGCCGACCGCCGCCTTGCTCGCTGGCAGACCGCACTCGGCAGGCTGCCCGAGGATGAGGCTGTCGAACTCGGCACGTTGACCAAGTCGTTTCCCGGTATCGACGACCAGGGTGGCACGTTCCGTACCCACCTCGAACTTGCTTCCTTGGCCATCGCGCTGATGCGACGGGTGGTGGTCCTCCAGGCAGTTGAGCACGCCCAGAGCGAGTCCGGCAACCCGTTCGAGAACTTCACTCGTGCTCTCAAGCGCGATCAGCAGCGATTGGACGAACTGGAGTCGAGCATCGCCGATGTCCTGGTACGCCTGTCGGCACTGGAGCTGGCGCGCCCGAGCGGTTTGCGGCCCGTCTTCACGACCGGTGAAGTCGATCGCCTCATGAGCGCGGCACACCGGATTCACAAGCTGGGCGAGGGCGTCACGATCAACAGCCGTACGACGGATGTGGCGATCGAGATCGCCCGCGACAAGGACGGCTCGGTGGTCGTGTTTCCTGCGCTGCCAGCGTAGGCGCGCTCACTCGGTGAGTCATGGGAGGTTGCCCGAAGCCGCCCCTGCAGAACAGACCTGGGCCTGGCTCGAGGACTGGCCGGCCCTCCAGCACTGAACGCAGGTACGTCGGAGTAGGGTCGGGGTTGTCCTTGTGGAGGTTGGCGGACACGAACGAGGACAACCCGGAGCGTCAGGTGCGGTTGAGTTTCCTGGGCTGACCGGGCCGATCAACTCCGACCCGGGAGCCGCGCGGAGGACGACGGTTCCTCCGGGCTCAGGCCGAGGCCGCCGCAGCCTCCCGAGTGCTCTGCAGTTCGATGCGGACCGTTCGGCCGCAGAGGCGTTCCACCTGGGCGGGGTCTCGTGGGAGACGAGCAGGACCGTGCGGTTGCCGCGCAGGGCCGCCACGGATTCCTCGACGGTGTCTCGGCTCCGTTCGTCGTCCGTGCCGGGGTAGGCCTTCTGGTCCTTCTCGGACAGGGGCTTGGAGCTGAGGGCGATGTTGATCTGCCCGGTGCCCAGCTGGGAGATGCCGCCGGCGGATCCGCCCTGGGTGGCGACATTGATGTTGGGGCCCTTGGCCTTGAGCGCCTCCGCGGCGTCGGAGGCCACCGGGGCGGCGGTGGTGGAGCCGCTGGCCTGGATGGCGTCCGAGCCGGCCTGCGCTGAACCCCCGCAGCCGGTCAGGGCGGCGGAGAGGAGGAGCGCGGCGGAGTCGCCGGGGCGGACGCGCCGTCCGGTGAGGCGTGCGGCTCTGCTGGGGGTGCGCGCGGTTCGGCGGACACGGCGACGCTCCTGTGGCGTCGGGGGGCGCCGCAGGAGCGTGGGTGGGGGGTGAGGAGGAGTGCCGGGGAGTGATCAGAGCAGGGGCAGCGCGACGAGTCCGATGCCCACGCTGCCGAGGAGGCCGACGCCGAGGTAGAAGGCGAAGACCTTCGTCTTGACGACGCTCTTGACGGCCACCATGGCGGGGATCGTCGTGATCGCCCCGCCGAGGAGGAAGGTGACGCCCGCGGCCGCGACCATGCCCTGGTCCAGGAGGCCTTCGACGACCGGGATGGCTCCGACGCCGTTGAGGTACAGGGGGACGCTGATGGCCCCGGCGACCAGGACGGAGACGACGCCGTCCGTGCCGAGGATGCCCGAGACGACGTCGGTGGGCACGTAGCGGACGATCAGGGCCTCCAGGACGATGGCGAGGAGCAGCCACTTGCCCAGGATCAGGGAGTCGCTGACGATCTCCTTGAGGATCTCGCCCGCGCGGAGGTTCTCGATGTCACGCCGGACGAGTACGCGCCACGGGGTGCCGTCGTCCTCGTCCGCGTCGTTCCGCGGGGCGGACGAGCAGCCGCCGGCGGCGGGCTCGGCCTCCTGGACGGAGCCACCGCAACCACCGGCGCTGCCGTTTCCGCTTCCGCTGCCACTGGTGCTGGCGCCGGCGCCGCCGCCGACAGCCACGGCCGCGGCGGTCACGGCCACGGCCTCGGGAACGGTCGCTTTCGCGGTCGAGCACGCGGACTCCGGCGCGGCCGCCGTCTCCTGCTGCGAGCAGCTCTTGGCGGGCGCCTTGTCCTCCGTCGAGTCGAGCAGCGGATCGGCGAACCGCCCGCGCCGTTCGAGCGCCAGAACGATGAGGCCCGCGCCGAAGCTCAGCACCAGGGCGCCGATGAGCCGTGCGGTCGCGACGGGAAGCCCGAGCTGGGCGGCCGAGAGGGCGTAGATCTCCGGGTCCATGGACGGGGAGGCGATCCAGAACGCCATCACGGCCGACAGCGGGACACCGGCTATCAGGAAGCGGCGGATCAGGGGGATCACGGTGAAGGAGCAGAAGGGGCTGAACGCTCCGATGGCCGTGACGACGGCGATGCCGAGCACACCCCGGCGCCCCTGGGCGAAGCTGCGGCGTGCGACGACGTCGATCGACAGACGCTGTACGGCGATCCCGAGGACGATGGCGACCAGGAACCACGGGAGGTAGTGCAGCACCTCGAAGAGGATGAACCGGCCAAGGAGCAGCAATTCGTCCACAGGTGAACCTCTCTGAGACGGTGACACGTGAGCGGGGCGGTGCCGTCAAGCGGTGAACGGGAGACGGGGCGAGCCGCGGCAAGGAGGGTCGAACGGCGCCCCCATTTATCGAATATCGATGATAAACGATAGAAGAGAGTGGGGGCAACGGCGTGGTCGCCTCTCGCCACGCCGAGATGCTTGGGGGGAGTGCCCGTGCCGATGAATTGGCTTGCGCGTGAGGTGTAGGCGTGTCCAGGCGGCCCCCCGGCGTACCCCCTTTGTCCCGGGTGGACCTTGCTCTGGTGGGTGGTCATCGAATAACATCGATGGATCATGAGCGGTGCGATGAATGCCCAGCTGATCGACCGAGCCACGGCCGAGTCCTACGCGACCTGGTTCAAGGCCCTTTCCGATCCGACGCGCGTGCAGATCCTCAACCTCCTGGCGTTGGCGACCGGGCCGATGAGCGTCGGAGAGATCGTGGACCGGATGGGCGTCGGGCAGTCGACGGTGTCCCACCACCTGAAGCTCCTCGCCGACGTGCGCTTCGTCCTGCGTGAACGCCAGGGGACCTCGATGCTGTACTCCATCAACGTCGCCTGCGTGGCCTGCTTCCCCAGCGCCGCCGACGCCGTCATGGGCCGCCCCGCGGCCTCCGCGTAGGGGTCGGCCTCTCTCCGGAGCGGCGCGGCGCCTGTGTCTACGGCCGCGATGCCGGATGCCGGACGCCGGACGCCCGAAACTCGCGTCGG
Organism: Streptomyces sp. NPDC020807; assembly: GCF_040641575.1. Lineage (NCBI taxonomy): Bacteria > Bacillati > Actinomycetota > Actinomycetes > Kitasatosporales > Streptomycetaceae > Streptomyces > Streptomyces sp. NPDC020807. The sequence goes on along the minus strand of NZ_JBFADU010000022.1, from coordinate 31,007 downwards.
CGCCATCCTCCGGTGGTCGGGTCAGTCGATGTGCGGGCTGCGGGGCTCCAGGAGGACGACGTCGCGCCAGATCCCTTGGTGGCGGCCGACGCGCTCCCGCGTACCGACGATCCGGAAGCCCGCCCGGGCGTGGACGGCGAGGCCGGCGAGGTTCGTGGAGGTGGGGACCACCGAGGCGGTCCGCGCCGCCGCCGCCCGCCTGGGCGGGGAGGGCCTGGCCGCGACGGAAGAGAACGACACCAGCTGCTGCTACGCCCTCCGGGACAAGGTGTGGGTCCACGGCCCCGGCCGCGAACCGTGGGAGGTGTACGTCGTCAAGGGCGACGCCGACAACCTCGCCAAGCCGCCGGGCGGCACCTGCTGCACGGGCCCGGCCGCAGCCACCGACAGCGGCACCGGCGAACCGGTCGCCGCCGGCGGATGCTGCTGACCTCCCCACGCCCCGGACGCCGACGCCTGGCGGTTCACGGCCACCGTCGCGGACCAGCGGCAAAGGGAGTCCGAGGCCGTCCACGCCACCTCCGCCGAAGCCACCGCGGGGGCGGCGGAGTTCCTCCTGTCGCACACCCTCCCCACCCGGCAGGCACCCCCCCACCGCGGTTGGGCAGGGGCTCCCTCGCCGGGGAAAGCGCACCTCTGCGCTGAGGGACGCGCAGCGACCCACGGGAGGCGCGTGGTGCAGAACGGTCCGCGAGCGTCCGTTGCCGCCAGGTGGAGTGGGCGCCTTGCTCAGTCGAGCGGTACGGTGCGGACCGCTCGTACCGAACCGGCGGCGGGCGGGGCTGCCTTGAGAAGGCCCTTGTCCGAGGAGTAGGCGGCGGCTCCGGCGTCGACCGGGGTGGTGGTCATGGGCCGCTCGGCGGCGCACCGCCTCTTCTCCGCGTCGGACAGGGGGCCGGTGCGCTGGAGCAGCCGGTCGGGGACTCCGCGTGAGGGTCCGTCGATCACGGCGTGGAAGCGGTAGTCGTCCTTCTTGCTGAGGAACCAGCCCTCGACGCGTTCCCGGCTGGGCTGGAGCTCGATCCAGCTGACCTCGCCCGGCTGGATGCGCTCCACGACCGTGCGCTGGTCACCGCTGAACCACTGCCAGGCGCGCTGCCAGCCCTTCTCGTACGCGAGCGAGAACTGGGCGGCGACGGGACGCTCCTTCATCCGCTTCTCGTCCTCGGTCCGGTCGCCCGAGGTGGGCAGCCGGGCGGCCTGGTTGAGGGCGATGCCGTCGGCGGCGTAGGTCTGGGCGACGCTGTCGTGGCTCCGCTCGGTGTAGGAGACGACCCGGGTGTGTTCGAGGGCGTTGCGGGTGCAGTTGACGAACGCCTCGCCGACGACCCGGGCGCGGTCGTAGTAGCGGAAGGACGTGCGGAAGTCGGGGCGGAAGACGCAGGAGTTCTCGCCGTCGCACGCCTTCGTTGCGTTGATCAGGGTGCTCTCGCGCTCGTTGCCCTTGAACGCCTCGGCCCTGCCCAGATCGGTCTTGTCGACGGTCTTGTCGAGCGCGGTCGGTTCCTCGACCGCGCGGATCCGGGCGATCATCGGCGTACAGGTCACGTGGAGTTTGGCACCGGTGGCCCTGGAGGTGAAGGTGAGCAGCGGCTCGTTCTCGCCGGCGGTGAAGGCGTAGGTCCGCTTCGTCCAGACGCCGGGGCCGGGCTTCCCCTTGACGCGATCGGGGTCGCCGGCCGTGGTGACGTCCTGGACCGTACCGCCGGAGCCGTCGACGGTGTAGGGCTGGCCGTCGACGACGTCGGCGCCGGTGCACTCCTTGGAGACGGCCGGGCTGTCCTCGTAACTGACCGTCACCTGGGCGCCCTTGCGTACGCCACGGAGGCGCTGTGTGAGGGCGTTGCCCGACTTTTCGAGCGCGACGCCGTGAGATGCGTCGGTGCGGCCGGAGGCGGCGGGCGAGTAGCGCTGGTTCTTGCCGTCCCAGAAGTCGATGCCGACGGTGGTGGGGCCGTCGCCGGTCATGGCGGGGGCGGCGAAGTCGCCGTTCAGGACGTCGACGGTCTGGGGCGCGGGGGCTTGGGCGAGGGTTTGGGTGTGGGCCGCCGCGTACGGGCCGGCCAGGGCGGTCGGGAGCAACAGGCTCGCGGCGGCGAGCGTACGGAGGGAGGAGGGCATGGGGACGGACTCCTTGCGCGGGGTGATGCGTGCCAGGGGCGGGGACGGCCGTGGAGCGTTCAGGACGCTGTGCGCGTCAGGACGCGGTGCGGGTGGGGCGCAGCACGTCGACCCGCTTCGGTACGGCACCGGGGGCGACGGTGTCCGGCGTGCGGGCGGTCCGCAGCCCGCGCGGAGTGGAGGGCGGACCCGGCTGCGGGTTGTTGCCGGTCGCCCCGTTGCCCGGAGGGCGCACCGCTCCGCACACGTTGGCGGGGGCGCTGTAGGTCTGGGCGACGAAGGTGCTGGACGTGATCATGGAGGGGCTGTCCACGACGATGCCGGTGATCGAGGCGCCGGAGCCGGCGACGAGGCTGCCGACGACCCGTCTCATGGCGGCGTTCGCTCCGAACACCAGCATGTCGCCGGAGCTGACGGTGGTCTTGTAGGTCGTCGTCTCGGTGTTGTCGACAGTCCAGGACTTGGAGTACGTGGCCTTGAACGCGGCCTCGAAGGCGAGCTTGGCGGTCATCGAGCCCGCCACCTTGCCGCCGGCCGCGACGCTGGTCTTGGTGCCGTTGGTGGACGTCGGGCCGTCCTTGAGGTTCGGCGTCTTGTGCTCGCTGGTGTTGTCGTTGGTGAGGTTGGTGGTGACCTCGCCGGAGGCGCTGACGGTGCCCTCCGCGGTGATCTTGCCGGAGATCTCGCCGCCGATGTTGTCGGTGCTGGACGTGCGCAGGGTCACGGTGCGGTCGACGCTCATGGGGCCGTTGGTGCAGTTGACGACCGCGTTGCCGAGCGAGCGGATCGTGGTCACGAACTCACGCCCCAGCTTGGGATCGATGACGAAGCGGCAGGCGTGGGCCTTCGCTTCGCAGTACTCCAGCACGTCGGAGATCTCCGCGGGTTTGCCGTCGGCGGTGACGGCGCGGGGAGCGGGAGTCTCGCCGGGGCCTTCCTCCGCTCCGGCGGGCGGGGCGAGCGGCAGTGTGAGGCCGAGGGCGAGGGCAGGCAGGAGCGCTAGCGCGGGACGGCGCGAGGGCATGGGGACATCCCTTCGGTGCGGTGCGGTGCGGTGCGGAGCGGTGCGGTGCGGGGGCCGGGGGAGCCGGCAGGAGCCGTGAGAGGCGGGCGACAGGCGACGCGGTCAGGATCCGAGCAGCGAGCACAACTGGGACACCGGGAAAGGGGACTGACCCGGGTCGGCGGAACCGGCGGGAAGCGACGCCGGGAAGGCCTCGCAGGTGGAGGTGACGGCCGACTGGGCGTTGTCGCCCGGCTCCGTCCGGAAGTCCTTGACGGTGGCCGTCATGTCGGCAAGACCCTCCTTCTCGCCGTTGCCCTTGGCCAGCTTGGACATGCAGCCGTCCGATCCGGGTGTGCACTCCTCCAGGTCCTTGCCGATCTTCGCGATGTCCTTGTCGGCCTTGGCCGCCGCCTCCTTGGTCTTCGTCTGCTGCTGGTCGATCTCCTTGGCCTCGTTGGCGTTGGTCTCCTTGTCCTTGCACTCCTGGTCGTCGGGCTTGCACTCCTCGACGGGGACGGCGGACGCCACGCCCCAGACGGACGGCGCCCCCGTCAGGGCGAGCGCCGCGACGAGCGCGGCGGCGCCGAGCACCCGTCGTACGGACGGCGGCGGGGGCAGAGCGAAAGGCATGGCAACTCCCTGGGGAACGGGGTGATGTGGCGGTGGTACGAAGGCGCGGGGGCGGCGGCGGGGGACGTGCCGGACAAGATCGCCAAGCGCATCCCGAAGCTAGCCGGACCGGGTCGGTGAGCCCGGCCCGACACACGGCGCGGTGCGGCCCCGCGGAGCCGCTCACCGCATCGGCGGAGCGCACTCGTGCTCGGCCGGACGGCCCGGCCGAGCGCCCGTATGGATCAGAGGCGACGACAACACGGACGGGCCGGCCGGTGCGGTTCCGGCCGAGCGACAGGGGCCCCGGCCCCTCGGTACCAGGGGGGTGAACGCACCGGCGCACTCGGCCACGATCCGGTGAATCCGGCGGCGCGAGAGCGGCCTCGAACAGGGGTCCGCCATACGACTGTTTCAGTCCTCCCGGCTCGCGGCGGTGATCAACATCGGCCAGGCTGCTCCTGTGTCCGACGGCCCGTTCCAGCCGTCGGCCCAGGTCACGGGCGTCCCATGCCCGTGGTCCCGCCCTCCCGTATGTCCCCCACGAACACGAAGGAGAGCAGACCCATGTCCCGATCACGACGCGTTCCCCCGCGCCGTCCGCTCCGCTGGAGCCTGGCCGCCCTCACCGGCGTCGCAGCCCTCACCGCGGTCCCGGCGCTCGCGCCCACCGCCGTCGCCAACGAGGGAAATCCGACCGTGCTGAGCTGGGGTGCCGGACGCACCGGTCAGATCGGCAACGGCACCCTGAACGACAGCCTCAGCCCCGCCTCCGTGACCAGCCTCTTCCGCGGCGACGTCGACCAGATGTCGGCCGGCGGCACCTCGTCGGCCGACTCGTTCGTCCTGGCCCGCACGGACAAGACGGTCAAGTCCTGGGGTCACAACTCCTCGGGCCAGCTCGGCAACGGCGGCAACGACAACCAGACCGTGCCGACCACCGTGCCGCGCCTGACGAACATCAAGGACGTCGCCGCCGGCGGCAGGCACGGCCTCGCGCTCGACACCTCCGGCCAGGTCTACTCCTGGGGCGACAACTCCTACGGCCAGTTGGGCAACAACCGCACCGGCGACAGCCGTACCGTCCCCGACCGCGTGCAGGGCATGCCCAAGGTCAAGCAGATCTCGGCCGGCTGCGACTTCAGCCTCGCGCTCCTGGAGAACGGCAAGGTGTACGCGTGGGGCCGGGGCATCCACGGCCAGCTCGGCACCGGCAACCGCGCCACCAGCTCCGTGCCCCGGCAGGTGGTGGGCCTGGAGAACGTCGTCGAGATCGACGCAGGCTGCTACCACGCCCTCGCGCTGACCTCCGACGACACGGTGAAGTCCTGGGGCTACAACCTCTACGGCCAGCTCGGCAACTCCTCCACCAAGTCCTCCACCACCCCGGTCGACGTCGACTGGGTGGAGGGTGTCTCCGACATCGAGGCGGGCGCCTTTCACAACTACGTGAAGACGAGCGACAGCCACGTCTGGGGCTGGGGCAACAACCAGTACGGCCAACTCCTCGAGTCTGACGAGGCGTTCGACTCCAACGTGTCCCGGACCAACCGCACCGCCCCCGTGGAGATCCCGCGCCTGGAGGGCGTCCAGCACCTCGTCGCGGGCGCCCGGCACGGCGTCGCGGTCACGGCGGACGACGTCTTCGCCTGGGGCCACAACGGCGAGGGACAGCTCGGCAACGGCACCACGGTGTCCCGGTACGAGTCGGTGAAGATCCTCAACGAGGGATCGGCCATCAAGAACGTGGCCGTGTCGCTCGGCGGCAACACGACGTACGCGTACTGAGCGGGGTGCGTCCATGAAGACGTACCGCACGCGCGTCGGCGCCACCGCCGTCCTCGTCTCCCTGGTCTCCCTCGCCCCCCTCGCCTCACTCGGTTCGGCGGCACACGCCGGACCGAGCGTCCCGTGGGTCCAGGCATGGGGTCACAACGGCGCCGGCCAGCTCGGCAACGGATCCACGCTCGACCAGCAGACCCCCACGTCCGTGAGGGGCCTCGCCCGGGGCCACGTGCGCGAACTCGCGGGCGGTGGATACAACTCCACCATCGCGTTCGCGGTCGCGCTGCTGCGCGACGGCACGGTCCAGACGTGGGGCGGGAACTCGGACGGCCAACTCGGCGACGGCACCAGGGCGTCGCGGCCCCACCCCGCCGCCGTCGCTGGTCTCTCCGGCGTGACGGAGGTGGCCGCGGGCGGGTACTTCGCCTATGCCGTGCGCTCCGGCCGCGTCCTCGCCTGGGGCGACAACGCCTCCGGGCAGCTCGGCAACGGCACCACCACGGCCTCACCCACACCGGTCATGGCCCTGCCCCCGGGCAGCGGCACGACCCGCGTGGCGGCGTCCACCTCGTGGACGAGCAGCTACGCGTACTGATCCCCCTGAACGAAAGGCACGCAGATGACCCCACCCCTGCGTCTCACCCTCCTCGCCGCGCTGTCCCTCGCGGCCCTGCCCCTGACCGCAATGCCCGGCCACGCCGCCGGCACCGACCCCTGGGTGCGCGCCTGGGGCGAGAACGACCAGGGCCAGCTCGGCAACGGCTCCACACTCGCCCAGCAGACCCCGGCGGCCGTCACCGGCATCGCCCGGGACGACGTGCGCAAGGTTTCCGGCGGCGGGGGCGGCACCGGAAAGGCGGCCAACGGCTTCGCCGTCGCGCTCCTCAAGGACGGCACCGTGAAGTCCTGGGGCAACAACGCCAACGGGCAGCTCGGCAACGGAACGACCACGTCCCAGACCTTCCCCGTCACCGTCGCCGGCCTCTCCGGGGTCAGCGCGGTCTCCGCCGGGCTGAACCACGTCCTCGCCGTCAAGGGCGGCCGCGTCGTCGCCTGGGGCAGCAACGAGAAGAAGCAGCTCGGCACCGGCCAGGACACCACCAATCCGTACAGGACGCCGATCCCCGTGCAGAGCCTGGACCAGGTCAAGGACGTCGGCGCGGGCTGCGAGTTCAGCGTGGCACTGCGTCAGGACGGCACCGTCTGGACCTGGGGCAAGGGCGACAACGGACGGCTCGGCACCGGGAACAACACCACCCGTGAGACACCGCAGCAGGTGCCGGACCTCACGGACGTCGAATCGATCGCGGTCGGCTGCGAGTACGTGCTCGCACTGACCGCCGACGGCGTGGTCAAGTCATGGGGCAAGGGCGACACCGGCCAGCTCGGCAACGACGCCACCGCCGACAGCAACAAGCCGGTCGACGTCGCCTACCTCGACGCCGTCGCCAAGGTCTTCGCCACCAACGCGACCAGCTTCGCGGTCCTCGACGACGGCAGCCTGGCCGGCTGGGGCAAGAACACCGACCGGCAGCTCGGCGACGGCACGAACGCCAACCGCACCACCCCCGTGGTCCTCGACCACATCACGGGCGTCCAGGACATCGCGGGCGGCGCGGACTTCACCCTCGCGGCCCTCGACGACGGCTCGGTGATCGGTTGGGGCGCCAACACGGCCGGCCAGCTCGGCGACGGCAGCACGACCGGCACCACCGGGACGGCCACGGTGAGCGCCCTGCCGCCCGGCAGCGCGATCACGCACGTCGCGGCAACCACGTCGGGCAAGTCAGGCATCGCCTACTGACGCGACGCGCGCGCGGTGCGCCGGCCGGCCCGAAGGGTTGCCCGGCGCACCCGGCCGTGGCCAGAGCCGACGAGCACCAAGGCCGCGACCGGGTGGCCGCGGCGGCGCACTCTGCGGCGGCCGGACGTTCTGAAGGAGGTCACCACCTCCACCGAGTGGATCGCGCCTTTCTGAGGGCTTACCAGCGGTCGCGGTGTACGACTTCGGAGACGGGTCGGCGGCGTACCGGTCCGAAGTTGCCCATCGGCCAGCCCACGGGGAGGGCGGCAAAGGTGCGCATGTCCTCGGGGATGCCGAGGGCCTGCTTCCACTCTTCCTCCAGCATCAGGTGCCAGATGGTGATGTTCGCGGCGAGGCCGAGGCCTCGGGCGGCGAGCAGCAGGTTCTGGACGCCCGGGTAGACGCAGGACCCCTCCGCGAGTGCCATGAAGCGTTCCTGCGTGTCCATCATGCGCTGGGTCGCCGCCGGGCCCAGGGCCTGCGCGGAGGCGACGTAACCCTCCTCCGTCACGCGCGGTGCGGGGAACTGGTAGCAGGGGATGAACAGCACGGGAGTGTCCGCGAAGTGGTCGCGCTGGTACTCGATCGCGGCGACCATGCGGCTGTAGGCGGCTGTGTCCATCCCCTCGGGAGCAACCGCGCCCGTGGTGGCGAGGTAGGCGTCCACGCAACGCTTCCACAGGGGAGCGAGTCGGGCCATGACGTCCCGGTCGGTGACGACGACGTACTCGAAGCGCTGCATGTTGCCACCGCTCGGCCCCCAGGTCGCGGCCTGGACCAACCGCTCGACGAGATCCTCGGGGACCGGATCGGGCTTGATACGGCGCATGGCACGCATGGTGGACATGATGTCGAAGAGACGGGGGTCGGATTCCGCACCAGTGAGATCGATCATGGTCGCGGAGTGTAGATCCCCCCTCGGCGCGGGTCGAGGGCGCTGGAGAGTTCGGGCGCATCACCGGGCAGGTCCTCCCGCCCTATATCCGTCGTCACGCCGGACGGCACACGATGGTGCTACCTGTACGACCCCTTGGGCCGCAGAATCGCCAAGCAACGCCTGCGAACCGATGGCCATGTCCTGGAGGACACCCGCTTCACCTGGGACGGCAGCGTCCTCGTCGAGCAGAGCACGTCCCTCGCGGGCACTCCGGAAGTCCTGACGCTGACGTGGCACCACGAGGGATACACGCCCCCGTCCCAGACGGAGAGCAAGACGCTGGCCGACGCTCCGCAGGACCTCATCGACCAACGCTTCTTCGCCATGGTGACAGACCAGCTCGGCACGCCGACGGAACTCATCGACGAGCACGGCGACATCAGCTGGCAGGCAAGCGCCACCCTGTGGGGCGCAACGACGTGGAACCGGGACGCGGTCGCCTACACCCCCCTGCGCTTCCCCGGTCAGTACTTCGACCGGGAAACCGGGCTCCACCACAACTACTTCCGGTACTACGACCCTGAAGCGGCCCGCTACCCCACTCTGGATCCACTCGGCCTGGCTCCCGCGCCGAACCCCACCGCCTATGTCGAGAATCCGCGGGCGCAGACCGATCCGCTCGGTCTCTCCCCGTGCGACGAGACCAACCCGGTCTGGGACGGGAGAGTCGGCCAAGGACTGGGAGGCGGTGGAACGGGAACTCGGCGTCCGGCCACCTCACGACTACATCTCTCTGATGGCCACGTACGGCGGGGGGTTCATCGACAACTACCTGCTGCTGGAGCCCGGATGCGGCAATTCCGTGTACGACCTGCTTCGCCACGTCGAGGAACGGGACGAGGCGTACGAAGAACTCTGGAAGTACGAGGACAAGCCGGCCGAGATGGAAGAACCCGGAAACCGCTTGATCCCCTGGGCGACCACCGACAACGGCGAGTACCTGTTCTGGCTCGTGCGCCCCGGCCGGAATCCGGATGAATGGAATCTCATGATCAACGAAGAGGGGGGCGAGGAATGGGAAAGGCACGCGATGACGGCAACGCAGTTCCTTTCCCGGGTGCTCTCGGGCGAACTGCGCTCAGAAGTCCTGTGGAGCCGGTTCCCCGAAGAGGTCCACAGCTTCCGCCCGGCGCTCAGTCTGCAGGACTGAGCGTTCTGCGGGACCGTGCCCCAGACTGCGGGGACTCCGCGAGCCGGCACTGCTCGACGATCCACGAGCGGAAGCCTCGTACGGTGAGGGTTGTCCTTGCGGTGGTCGGCGGGCACTGCTCCGGAGCGCCCGGTGCGGTTGAGCCTCCTGAGCTGACCGGGCCCATCAGGATCGTCCGCAGCCGTACCCGCCGAATCCCCTTGCGCTCCGGCGGGTACGGCTATGGACGCCCCCTGTCGCATGCGCCTCCACGCCCGGGGGCGGGGCCTCAACCCCGACGGCATCCAGGAGAACGGCGAATCCATCGCCGAGCACCACCTCCTCCGGGTCTGGCCCCTCACGGTACGAGTACGGTGGAACGGCTTTGACCAGCCGTCAGTGATGCGAAGGGAACGACCTTGCCCAGCACAGGACCCCGCCCGTCCCGCCGTACCGCGCTCGTCCTCGGCTCCGGCGTGACTCTCGGCGCCCTCTTGCCCCTCGGCGCACCAGCCCATGCCGCCTCCGGTCGGGACGGCGTCACCGCGCGTCTCAGGGAGCTCGAGCTGCGCCACTCCGCCCGCGTGGGCGTGTACGCCCGCAACATGCGCACCGGCCGTACGGTCGTGTACCGGGCGGACGAGCGCTTCCCGATGTGCTCCCTGTTCAAGACGGTCGCTGCGGCGGCCGTGCTGCGCGACCTGGACCAGGAAGGCGAGTTCCTGGCCAAGCGCATCCGCTTCACCGCGGCGTACGTGAAGCGGTCCGGCTACTCGCCCGTCACCGAGACGGCCGAGAACATCGCGAACGGCATGACCGTCGCCGAGCTGTGCGACGCCGCCATCTGTCACAGCGACAACACCGCCGGGAACCTGCTGCTGGTCGAGCTGGGCGGCCCGACGGCCGTCACCGCGTTCTGCCGCTCGACCGGCGACGGCCGGACCCGGCTGGACCGCTGGGAGCCCGAGCTCAACTCGGCGGAGCCGTGGCGGCGGACCGACACCACCACACCCCGCGCCATCGGCGGCACGTATGCCCGCCTGGTGCTCGGCGACGCTCTGGCCGGCCCTGACCGGGAGCGGCTCACCCGCTGGCTGCTGGCCAACACGACCAGCGTCGAACGGTTCAGGGCGGGCCTCCCGGCCGACTGGATCCTCGCGGACAAGACCGGTGGCGGCAGCTACGGCGGCAACAACGACGTCGGTGTCGCCTGGACTCCGGACGGTACGCCGGTCCTGCTGGCCGTCCTGACGACCAAGCACGAACAGGACGCCGTCGGCGACCACCCCCTGGTGGCCGCCACGGCCACCCTCCTCGCAGCCGAGCTCGGCTAGGGCCTGTGCTCCTCCTGGGCGTCCTTCGCGTTCAGCGACGGAGACTCCGGACCCCGACGCCACCGGGAACTGGTGGACGGGTCGCCCCGTCTTCTCCGACGTCTGACCCCCTGACGCGGAGATTCGGCGGTCGTGCCGGGGGTTCTGCCAAGGGACTTGCCCCCTGTGTGACGTCGTCTGCGCTGCAATGCCTCGCATGACGGAGAACAGGCACGCGGCCGTCGCCGCGGCCGCCGTGAAGCCGGCCGTGGTCGCGGCGGCAGGGCCCCGGCGGCCGCGTCCCTTCGCGGGATCGCGGAAGGTCTTCCAAGCGTCGTGGGCGAGGAACAGGCTGAGCACTTACCGTGCCGGAACCCCTCGCTCCTCGCGGTGCGAGGGGTGCGGACGGTGGGTCATAACGCGGGTCTTATGTCCGAAGGGATGGCCTCTGTTCGTCATGTCCACATCCATACTCGGCGGCAATGACACCCGAACCCCCACGATCGGAGTGGACGTTGCGACCCATCAGATGGACGGCGGCCGTGACAGCGATGGCGCTGTCCGCGAGCCTCGCCGGAACGCTCGCCGGAACCGCGTCGGCGGCGCAACCGGCGCCGGCCCAGAAGGACAGTCCCGTGACCCGCGCGGTCGCCGCCGCCGACCTGGCGGTCGACAGCGGTCTCGACGCGCTGGTCAACTCGGCCCAGGAACAGTACGAACGCCGCCTCGTCACCCCCTGGGTGAAGGACCTCTACTCGGTCTCCTACGAGCGCAGCTACCGCGGCCTGCCGGTCGTCGGCGGCGACGCCGTGGTCCTCGCCGACGGGTCCGGCAGGATCCGAGCCCTCCAGTCGGCCTCCTCCGTGCGCATCGACGTGGCGACCCGGCCGTCGGTCACCGCGAAGAGGGCCGAGACGACCGCGCGGAAGGAACTGGCCTCGGTCGACAGGGCCGAGAGCGGCCGGCTGGTCGTCCGGCTCAAGGACGACAAGCCGAAGCTCGCCTGGGAGACCGTGCTGCACGGCCGTACCGCGAACGCACCCAGCAAGCTCCACGTCTTCGTCGACGCCCGTACCGGTGCCGTCATCGACAGCTACGACGACGTGGTGGCGGGCACCGGCAACAGCAAGTGGAACGGGCCCGGCCCGATCACCATCGACACCACCGCCTCGGGCTCCACCTACTCGCTGCGCGACCCGAGCCGGACCGGCCTCAGCTGCGCCGACTACAGCACCAACACCGTCTTCTCGAAGTCCTCCGACTCCTGGGGCACCGGCAACCCCACGAGCAAGGAGACCGGCTGCGTCGACCTGATGTTCGCCGCGCAGAAGCAGTGGGACATGCTCGGCCAGTGGCTGGGCCGCAACGGCGTCAACGGCAACGGCCGCAGCTTCCCCGCCAAGGTCGGTCTGAACGAGCTCAACGCCTACTGGGACGGCAGCGCGGTGACCATCGGGCGCAACAGCGCCAACGAGTGGATAGCCGGGGTGGACGTGGTGGCCCACGAGTACGGGCACGCCATCGACTCCACCACCCCCGGCGGCACCAGTGGCCAGGAGGCCGGTCTCGGCGAGGCCACCGGTGACATCTTCGGCGCCCTGACCGAGGCGTACATCAACCAGCCGGCCCCCTACGACGTCCCCGACTACACGGTGGGCGAGGTCATCAACCTCCAGGGCCGCGGCCCGATCCGCAACATGTACAACCCGCCCGCCGTCAACAACGACCCGGCCTGCTACAGCTCGGCGATCCCCGGCACCGAGGTGCACGCCGCCGCGGGCCCGCTGAACCACTGGTTCTACCTGCTGGCCGAGGGAACCAACCCCGGCGGCGGCAAGCCCAGCAGCAGCACCTGCAACCAGAGCACCCTCACGGGCGTGGGGATACAGAACGCAGGCAAGATCTTCTACGGTGGCATGCTGCTCAAGACCAGCAGCATGAGCTACAAGAAGTACCGCACGGCGACGCTCAGTTCGGCCAAGTCGCTCGACGCGACCTGCGGCCTCTTCCTGAAGACGAAGGCGGCCTGGGACGCGATCAGCGTGCCCGCCCAGTCGGCCGACCCGACCTGCACCCCGAGCGGCCAGAACGACGACTTCTCGATGTCGCTCAACCCCTCGTCCGGCACCGTCCAGCAGGGCGGCTCCGCGACCACCACCGTCGGAACCGCCGTCACGACCGGCGTCGCGCAGTCGGTGACGCTGACCGCCACCGGCCTGCCCTCCGGCGTGACCGCCTCCTTCAACCCCGCGACGGTGCAGGCCGGACAGTCCTCGGTGCTGACCCTGACCGCCACCTCCAACGCCGCGCCCGGCACGTCCACGGTCGTCGTCAAGGGACAGGGCACCACGCTGTCGCACACCACCGACTACACGCTCAACGTCGGCGGAACCCAGCCCGGCAACGACCCGCCGGACGTCAGCGTCGCCAACGTGCAGGCGCACCTGACCCAGTTCCAGACGATCGCCTCCCAGAACGGCGGCAACCGCCGCGCGGGAAGCGCCGGTTACACCCAGTCGCTGGCCTACGTGAAGGGCAGGCTCCAGGCCGCCGGGTACACGGTGACCGAGCAGAACTGCACCTCCTGCACCTACCCCTCGAACAACCTGATCGCCGACTGGCCCGGTGGCCCCGACGACCAGGTCGTCATGTTCGGCGCTCACCTGGACGGCGTCTCGGCCGGGCCCGGCATCAACGACAACGGCTCGGGATCGGCGGCCCTCCTCGAGAACGCCCTCGTCCTCGCCCAGAAGAACCCGACGATGACCAAGCACGTGCGCTTCGCCTGGTGGACCGACGAGGAGCAGGGTCTCAACGGCTCCGCGTTCTACGTCAACCGGCTCACCTCCACGCAGCGCGCGGCCGTCAAGGCGTACTACAACTTCGACATGGTCGGCTCCACCAACGGCGGCTACTTCATCAACAACCTCAACTCCACCGCCGCCGCGCCCCTCAAGGCGTACTGGACCTCCCTGAACCTGGCACCCGAGGAGAACACCGAGGGCCAGGGCCGCAGTGACGACTACTCCTTCCAGCAGGGCGGCATCCCCACCTCCGGATACGCGGCAGGAGCGAGCGCCCGCAAGACCACGGCGCAGGCGCAGAAGTGGGGCGGCACCGCCAACACCGCCTACGACTCCTGCTACCACAGCGCCTGTGACACCACGAGCAACATCAGCGCGACGGTCCTGAACCGCAGCTCCGACGGCATCGCCTACGCCCTCTGGAAGCAGGCCGTCGGCACCACCACCCCGGCACAGGACTTCTCGGTCGGCGTGAGCCCGTCCGCGGGCAGCACGGCGCCCGGCGGGTCCGTCTCGGCGACCGTGAACACCGCCACGGTGAGCGGCGCCGCCCAGACCGTGGGCCTGTCCGTCTCCGGCGCGCCGGCCGGCGTGACCGCCACGCTCAGCCCGACGTCCGTCCAGTCCGGCAGTTCGTCGTCCCTCTCCGTCCAGGTCGGCGCGAGCACCACGCCCGGCACCTACACCCTGACGGTCACCGGCTCGGGCACCGTCAGCCACACCACCACGTACACGCTGACCGTCACGGGCGGCGGCGGTTCCTGCACGCCGCGCCAGCTCGTCGTCAACGGCGGCTTCGAGAGCGGCAGCAGTCCGTGGACCGCGAGCGCGGGAGTCATCACCAACGACTACCGGCAGGCGGCGCACGGAGGCAGCTACAAGGCATGGCTGGGCGGCAGGGGCACCAGCTACACGGAGAACGCCTCGCAGTCCGTGTCCATCCCCTCGGGATGCGCCTCGTACCGGCTCTCGTTCTTCGTCCACATCGACACGGCCGAGACCGAGAACGTCGCCTACGACGTGGCCACGGTCAAGGTGGGCGGCCAGCAGCTGGCGTCCTACTCCAACCTGAACGCGGCGGCGGGTTACGTCGAGAAGTCGTACGACCTCTCGGCCTTCGCCGGACAGACCGTGACCCTCGCGTTCACTTCCGTCGAGGACCAGTCCCTGCAGACCTCCTTCGTCCTGGACGACGTCTCGATCCAGGTGAGCTGAGGTACGGATCCTCTCCGCAACTGCCGTTGGCCCGGCATTGGTTCGCCAGTAGTTCGTTCCGGTCTGTGGGAGCACCGTCGAGGTGCTCCCACAGACGTGTGAGTGGTCCTTCGCCGACCGGACCGGCGCCGAGTGCGATGCCTCGTCCCGGTCATGACGGATCGTTTCGGACATTTGTCGGCTGATATCGGCAAGAGATGGGCGCAGACGCGTCATGGGGAACGGGGGCCTCGGGCGGGGCTGCCATACTTCGAACCAAGCAATGTGACATTTCACATTGCTCTCGCGCCGTCCGGTGCGGGCATCGCACGTGAGAGAGGCACTTCCGTGAAGCGTTCTGCCGCCGTTCTGGCAGTCACCGCAGCCCTGGCCGGCCTGGCCACCGCCGCGCCCGCCAGCGCCGCGCCCACCGGGCCGGTGGGCGCCGTCGTCACCTGCGGCAACCCGGGTGCGCCCGGGATCCTGCTCACCCGGGCCTGCGTCCGGGTGACCGGGAACCAGGTCTACCTGTACGGGGTGGCCACGAACACCGACCCGACCTGGCAGGCCCAGCTGGTCACCTTCCAGATCTCTGGCAACGTTGTCGGCGGCGCGCCGATCGCCCCCGTCGCCCCGACCGTCCTCGTGCCGCCCGGTGGCACCACCGTCGGCGGCATCACCACCACGGCGCCCTGCGGCGCGACGGTCAACGCCGGCTTCTCGGTGGACCAGTGGGGCTGGCCGCCGTCGGCCGCCACCGTCTCGGCCGTCGTGACCTGCTGATCCGTACCGCAGCGAGACCAGTGGCGGGCGCCGTCACCGCGGCGCCCGCCACTGCCGCGGTTCGACCGAGGGGTGCCGCCCCGGCCCGAGGGCGTGGGGGGTCAGAGCGGCTCGCGTACGCGTGAGGTGCGGGCCGCGCGGTCCAGCAGGGCGCGGGCCGCGGGGTGGCGGCTGTACGGGCGGAGGCGGCCGCGCATGTCGGCGAAGGCTCTGTCCACCCGGCTGCTGGACAGGGCGGAACGGTCGTCGAGGAAGCGGTGCCAGGCTTCCAGGGCCTCGGTGAGCCGGCGCGCGCGCAGGTGCAGGCGGGCGAGGTCGGCGAGGACCAGGGCTCGTGCCCGCCGCTCGTCCGCGGGCCGGTGCCGGACCGACGCGGAGAGCGCGGCCGCCGCGCCGCGTTCGTCACCGAGGCGCAGGCGGACGACCGCCTGCTGGTACAGGAGGGAAGCCTGGTGGTACGCGCCGACCGCGGTGTCCTGGGGGCTGGCCTCCCGTTCCATCATGGTCTCGGCGTGGGCCAGGGCCCGCAGCGCCTCGTGCCGTGCTCCCTCGCCCGCGTGGGCGACGGCGAGTTGCCCGTACACGAACGCGCGACGGAGCCGCGGTCCCGTCAGGCAGGCGGCCGCGCTCTCCGCGAGGTGCACCGCCTCGCGCCGGTGTCCCAGGGCGTCGGCCTGGACGGAGAGGGCCCGCAGCGCCACCGCGTAGTCGGACGGGGCCCCGTTCTCGGCTGCGAGGCGGAGCGCGACGAGGTAGTACCTCTGGGCGAGCCCCTGCAGGTCGTCGTCGAAGTGCATGAACCCGCAGAGGTAGGCGAGTTCGCCGGTGGCGGCCAGCAGGCGCCGCCGTACCGCCGGAGCGGCGGGCCGGTGCAGTCTGGGGCGTACGTCGGAGGCGAGGTAGGCGACGAGGGCCCGCCGGCCCTGCCCTCCGCCGAAGGTGATGTCCACGTGGTGGAAGACGCGGGCCATGGCCTCGATGCCCTGCACTTCCGAGGCCAGGAGGCGCGTGCCCTCCGGCTTCCCGCGCGGGGGGAGCGGGCCGGTCGCGATCTGCTCGTACGGAGGCAGGCGCAGCGCGGCGAGTCGGAACGGAGCGCCCCGTTCGGTTCTCTCGCGGTCGGGGGTGTGCCCGGTGGGCCAGGTGGCCGACGGGCCGAGGCCCGGCGCCGCGTCCTCGTCCCGGTCCTCGTCCCGGCCCTCGCCGAAGGGGTTCCGGCCTTCGTGCGCCGCGTCCTTCCGGCCTCGTTGCGCGGGGAGGAAGCCGGCGTCCGCCGGGGTCACCGGGCGCCCGAGCTTCCGGGACAGCGCTTCGACGACCAGGGCGGTGGCGTCGCCGCGGGGCCGTGTGCCCGACAGCCAGTGGGCCACGGTGGACCTGTCGTAGCCGAGGACGAGGCCGCTCTCCGCCGCGATCGCGTTGACCCGCGCGGCCAGTTCCGCCGCGCTCATGCCCGCCTCGCCCAGCAAACCGCGCAGCGCCTGGTTGGGGCGCCGGTATGAGGACACTCGCACCTCCTCGAACGGGGTCGCGACGGCGCCCCGGGTCTCCTGCGGTCAGGCTGCGGTACGCCTCTGTGTACAGACAAGCGCGCATTCGCGAGCTCCCCGGGCGCATTCAACCTGCGGGACGCCAGGGGCATATGCCAGGCGGCTTCCCCCGAGGTGGGGGACGCCGGAGGTCGCGACCGGACACGTGAACTCCCTTTTCAGCGGGGCCCGTCATTCATCAGACATGTGGACGAAGGGCTGATGTTGTTTCGAATGTGGCCGTGTCGACGGAAACAGGACAAGGAGAGGGGAGAACGTCTTATTTCGTATTTCCTGTCACGTAACGAGACGTCATAGCCTTGCCGTGACAGCTCGACGCGAGGCGGCAAGAGGAGCAAGCGAAAGCCCGCACATGAACCGCTCTCTCCAACTCCGCACGTTCCCCTCGTCGGTCGTCCGCCCGGGCGAGATCGTCGTGGCCCGTGACTTCACGATGCCGGGGCGCGGACGGATCACCTGCCCCGCGGGGGACGCGATCGCCGCCGACCTGCGCCGCCTGGGCGGAAGGGTCCGCCGCGGTCCCCTCCCGGTCGAGGACGCTCCGGGGCACGAACGGGCGACGGTCTACACGGCCTCCTACCTGGACCGTGCCGGCCGGGCCGTGGGTTTCGCGGTCGGTGCGCACCCGAACGAGGCCGGCCTCGCGTCGGACGCGGTGGCGCGGTGGGCCCGTGCCCTGCGCTCACGACGCCTGGTCACGGCCGACATCGGTCTCCCGTGCCTCTGCCTGGAGTCACCCCCTCCTGCGGGCACGGGGGTCGACCTGCCCCCGCAGGCGCGGGGCGGCCGGCCCGTACTCCCGACGCCCCCCGGACGCCCCACGCCGTGCCCCGCCGCGGCCATGTCCCTGGCGGACGCGCGTACCTACGCGGAGCGCGGCGACACCGTCGTCCTGGTCGGGGAATCGCAGGCCTCCGTCGCCGCCCTCGGGGCCGAGGGTCCCGGCCGCACGGTCGTGGTCCGCAGCGCGGTCGAGGCCGCCGCGCTCGACGTGCCCCGCCCGGAGCGGATCTCCTTCGTCGTCCAGCCGGGACTTCCCGCCGAGGAGGCCATGCCCGTACTCGCCGCCTTGCGGGAGCGCTTCCCGCTCCTGCGCGGCCATCACTTCGACGCCCTCTGCCTCCGCGCCTCGGACCGCACGGCGTCGGCCTCCGTCGCCAGTACGGGCGCCGACGTGGCGCTCGTCCTGGGGGAGCCCGCCGACGCCGACAGCGCTCGTCTGGCCCGGGCCTGCTCTCCCGCCCACCGCACGCGGATCGTCGACCGCCTCGACCAGGTCGGCCCCGGTCTCGTCGAGTCGGCCACGACCGTCGCCCTCGTCCCGGCCCGCACCGCCCCCGCCCGCCTCGCCGCCGCCGTGGAGCAGGCGCTGACGGGGCTCGGGCCGCTCACCGTGATCAGCCGTTCGGTGTCGTCGACGGGTCAGGAGTCCCCGGTCAGGGCGCCGCGAAGGCCAGGACGGTGTTGTGCCCGCCGAATCCCAGGGAGTGACTGAGGGCCAGCCGGACGTTCTGCGGACGGCACCGGGTGGTCACGATGTCGATGCCCGCGGTGGCGTCGTCCGGGGTGGTGAAGCCGGCCGTGGGCGGTACGAGGCCGTGGGCCACGGTCAGTACGGTGAGGGCGGCCTCGATGGCCCCCGCCGCCCCCATGGTGTGGCCCAGCGCTCCCTTGGCGGCCGTGACCGACGGCGGGCGGCCGGGATAGAAGTCCCGGATGACGGTGGCCTCCACACGGTCGTTGAGGGGCGTGCTGGTGCCGTGGGCGTTGACGTGGTCCACCTCGTCCCGCCCGGCTCCCGCCTTTCCCAGGGCCGCCACGGTCGCGGCCCTGAGGCCGGCCCCGTCGGGGTGCGGTGCCGTCGGGTGGTGGGCGTCGCTGGTGGTGCCGTGGCCGACGAGCAGGGCCAGCGGACGGGCCGCGCGGGCGGCGGCGTGCCGGCCGCGCTCCAGGACGAGCATCCCGCACCCCTCCCCGAGGACGAACCCGTCGCGGTCCCCGTCGAAGGGGCGCGACGCGCTTCCCGGATCCTCGTTCCTGAGGGACAGCGCGCCCATCCTGGCGAAGGCCGCGGCGCACAGGGGGGTGACCATGGCGTCGGTGCCGCCGGCGAGGGCGATGTCGCAGGCGCCGGTCTCCAGCAGCAGACCGGCGGTGATGAGGGCGGTGGCCCCCGACGCGCAGGCGGTGGACGTCTGCAGGGCGGGACCGGTGACGCCGAGTTCGAGGGCCAGGTGACCGGCGGCCATGTTCGGGAGGTAGGCGGGCAGGGTCATGGGGGAGACGGCCCCGTATCCGCCGGAGAGGAGTTTGCGGTGCTGGGTTTCGAGCGTCCCCACGCCGCCCGCCGCGGTGCCGACGACGACGGCCACGCGCGCCGCGTCCCAATCGGCGGGATCCAGCCGGGCCGTGGCGAGGGCCTCCCGAGCGGCGGTGAGCAGGAAGCGCGTGCCGGGGTCGAAGCGCCAGAGACGTCCCGGGCCGGGCTCCAGGGGCGGCACGCGGCAGGACATGGTGACCGGGCCGACGTTCAGGGAGGGGTCGGTCCGGGCGGTGGGTCCGCCGGCGCGCACACCCTCCCAGGTCACGTCCGCTCCGACGCCGGCGGGTGTCACGAGGCCGATGCCGGTGACGGCGATCGTGTCGCTCACCGCGCCGCCTCGCGTCCGGACGCCGGATCGTCGAGCAGAGAGGCCACCGAACCGGCCACCTCGTCGACGGTGAGGTCGGCACTCGCGGTGGAGTCGTCGAGAGCGATGTCCCACTCCTCCTGCAGGGTGACGTACAGCTCCACCACGGCGAGGGAGTCCAGGTCCAGTTCGCCGAGGGTGGCGCCGGGCGCGATGAGGTCGCGGTCGACCTCGAACTTGTCGACCAGCAGGGTCACGAGGTGGCGGTAGACGCGGTCCACGAATGGCTCCTTGAGAGGTCGGACGTGCAGAGGGGTGTGGTGTCCGGGCCGGCGGGCGGTCCCTCCGACCGGGGCACGGCGGCGGGCCAGTTCAGCGTGGCGGAGGCCCAGGTGAGTCCTCCGCCGAAGGCGGTGAGCAGGGACCGGGAGCCGGGGGCGACGGCCCGGTGCACGGCGGGATCGGCCAGGACCAGGGGGATGGAGGCGGCCGCGGTGTTGCCGAGTTCGCCGATGTTGCCGTACCGGTGGGCGGGCGCGATGCCCAGACGGTCGCCGACGGAGTCCAGGATCCGCTGGTTGGCCTGGTGGCCGACGAACGCCCGTACGCTGTCCGGCGCCCAGCCGGCCCGGCCGAGGACGGCGCTCGCCGACCGCGTCATCCGTCGGACCGCGTGGGCGTAGACCGCGCGGCCCTGCATGTGGAAGTACCGGGCGTCCGGTTCGGGAGGCGGCAGGTGGTGCGGGTGCCGGGACCCGCCGTACGGGACGGTGATGAGATGGCTGCCGCTTCCGTCGGCTCCGAGGTCGAAGGCCGTGACGGCTCCGGGATCGCGCGGGGTGCCGGGAGCCAGCAGCACGGCTCCGGCACCGTCGCCGAAGATCGGTGCGGTCTCCCGGTCCGCGGGGTCGACGATGCTCGTGTACGTCTCCGCGGCGATCACCAGCACGGTGGAGCACATGCCGCCGCGGACGAGGGCGGTGGCCGCGGCCAGGGCGTAGAGGAAGCCGGAGCAGACGGCCGAGACGTCGAAGGCGGGGATCGTGCCCAGGCCGAGCCGGTGGGCGACCGCGGGAGCGGTGGCGGGGCAGGGATGGTCGGGTGTGCTGGTGGCCAGCAGGAGCGCCTCGGGACGGGGGCCGCCTGCCGAGAGGAGGGCGGCCCGTCCCGCTCCGACGGCGAGATCGCCGGTGCTGGTGCCCGGATCCGCGTGCCGCCGGCGCACGATGCCGGTGCGGTCGCGGATCCACGCGTCGTCCGTGCGCAGGCTTCCGCGCGCGATGACCGAGTCGTTGTCGACGACGCGCGGCGGAAGGCAGGCTCCGATGCCGGTGATGACGGCGGTGGGTGCGGCCCGGGTCGTGTCGGCCGCCTCGTCGGCGCTCACGCCGCGGCGAAGGGGGACGGGGGCTTGGGGTACCCGGCCAGGCCGCCGTCGGGTACGGCGAGGCCGCCGTCGATGACGAGCGCGTGCCCGGTCACGAACGACGAGGCGGGGGAGGCGAGGAAGACGGCTCCTCCGACCACCTCGTCCACGGTGGCCCACCGGCCGAGCGGAACATGGCTGGTCAGCCAGTCGGAGAGGGGCCCCGCACCGCTGGCGAACGCCGTCATGTCGGTCCGGGTCCACCCGGGGCACAGGGCGTTGACGCGGATGCCCTGACGCGCCCAGCCGACCGCGAGGCTGCGGGCGAGGGAGAGCTGTGCGGCCTTGGTGGCCGCGTACGCCTCCATCATCGGCGTGCCGACGAGCCCGGCGACCGAGGACATCAGGACCAGGCTGGCGCGGTCCGAGCCCGCCAGGTGCGGGTGGGCGGCCCGGCACAACGCGGCGGTGGCGTTGAGGTTGACGGTCACGACCGTGTCCCAGTCCTGCTGCCGGGCGTGCTGCAGCGGCGCCAGCAGGGGGCTGCCGTCGTCCGCGGTGGGGAGCGTGCCGGCGTTGTGGACGACGATGTCCAGGCCGCCCCATGCGGCGGCCGCCGCGTCCACCAGGTCCGCCGGGACGCCCGGCTCGGCGAGGTCGCCGGTGAGGGCCACCGCCTTGCGGCCCCGGTCCTCCACCGCCCGTACGGTGTCGTCCAGCGCGGACCGCGTCCGGGCGGTCACCGCCACGTCGCAGCCCGCGTCGGCCAGGGCCTCGGCGACGGCCCTTCCGATGCCGCGGGACGCGCCCGTCACCAGCGCGCGGGCGCCGTCCAGGCGGAAGAGGTTCATGACGTTCATCGAGGGGCTCCTTCGGATGCGGGCGGGCGGGCGTGCGGGGTGCCGGTCGCGTCGGGTGCGGGCGAGGTGGCCGTCAGGGCGGGGACGGTGGCTGCCCCGCTCCAGGTGAGGAGGGCGCTGCCCCAGGTCATGCCGGCGCCGAACACGGCCAGCAGGACGCGGTCGCCCGTCCGCAGCAGGCCGCGGGCCGCGGCGCGGGCCAGCGCGTACGGCGTGCTGGCCGCACCGATGTTGCCGACCTCGTCGCCGACGACCACCAGCCGGTCGGAGGGGATGCCGAGGCCGGCTCCGACGCGTCTGAGCAGGACGGGGTTGGGCTGGTGGGCGACGACGCAGGCCACGTCCTCGATGCCGAGCCCGCCGCGATCGAGGGCGTCGGTGATCAGCCGGGGGAAGACGTCCGTGATGAACCGGCCGATGGTGCGGCCGTCCATGCGGATGCAGTGGGCGCGGTCGGCGAGCGTGGCCGGACTGGCCGGGAACCGACTGCCCCCGGCGGGGATCAGGACGCGGTCGGCGAGGGTCCCGTCGGAGCCGAGGCTGAAGTGCGTGAAGCCCTGTGAGGAGGGCACCGGCCCCAGGACGGCCGCGGCGGCCCCGTCGGCGAACAGGACGGCGGTGCCCCGGTCCGCCGGGTCGAGGAACTTCGAGTAGACCTCGACGCCCACCACCGCCGCGTAACGGATCTCGCCGGTGCCCCGCAGCCAGTCGTGCGCCACCTTGGCGGCGAACAGCCAGCCGGAGCAGGCGGCGCTGACGTCGAGGGCGACCGCGCGGGAGGCGCCGACCAGCGTCTGGATCCGGCAGGCGGTCGAAGGGCCCAGTTCGTCGGGGGTCGACGTGCCGCAGATCAGCAGGCCGATGTCGGCGACATCGACCCCGGCCGCTTCGGCCGCCGAGCGGACCGCCCGCGCCGCCAGGTCAGAGGCCGCCTCGTGCGGGCCGGCGACGTGACGCTTGAGCACTCCGGTGCGCTCGCCGATCCACTGCGCCGTCACGCCGGCGGCCTCGGCGACCTCGGCGTTGGTCCGTACGGTGGGGGGCAGGTGGGTGCCCATGCCGAGCACGCCGACACGGCGTTCGCCCGTCATCGCGCACCTCCTCGGGTCCAGGTGAGGGTGGCGCCCAGCGCGGCGTCGTAGTCGTCGGCGGCCAAGGGGGCGCCCACGACGTCCTCGGGATGGGCGAACGCCTCCCTCAGCAGGGGCAGATGGGGCACGACGGCGTCGCACAGCTCGTCGGCGTGGTCCGTCAGCGCCCGGACGTCCGCCGGCCGCAGCGTTCCGTGGGCGAGCAGGGAGCCCGACCAGCGGCGGGCGGCGGTGACGCCGTGCAGGGCCGCCAGCGGTCGAAGGGCCCGGCCCAGGTCGGGATCGCGTATCCCGTCCACCACACGCGCCACGTCCTCCGCCACCAGCGCGTTCGCGTAGAGCTCGCCGAGGACGCCCGCGTCCTCCAGCAGCGGGTTCCACGCGCCGAACGGGTCGCCCGGATCCGCGGAGCGCAGGCGTCCCGACACGTGCCGGGTCAGGCCGTCCTGGTGCCGGCGTGCCGTCGCGGGCCACCAGTGCGGGGAGCCGACCGAAGGAGCCCGGGGGACCGCCCCGGCCGGCGCCGCCTCCTCGGCGAGGGAGCGGCCGATGTCGTAGAGGATGAGCCGGCTGTCCCCGCCGGCGGCGTCGAAGGCGTGGTGGAAGCCGTGGTACGCGGCCAGCCGGTTCACGTCCAGGTGGCCGGAGAAGCCGCAGCGGCTCTGGCAGTCGGCCGTCACCCGTGCGGCCAGCCGGACCGCGACGGCCTTGTAGGCGGCCAGCGGACGGCTGACGGCCGCCCACGGGGTGAACCCCATCGGCTCCGCCCCGCCCCCGGCCGGCGCCGAGGCGGCGGCCAGGGACGCGGACCACACGGCGCGCGCCCCGTCGGCGGCGCACGTCAGGGCGAAGGCGTCCGCCAACGCCCCCAGCACGGCCCGCTGGTGCGCACGGTAGGCGAGGAGAGGGGCCCCGGGAGCCAGACTGCTCTGGGTACGGCGCTGTCGCGCGTAACCGACGGCCTGTACGGCCGACTGGCGTGCGGTCGCGGCCGCGACCGCGGGCATGGTCGCCCACAGCCCCTGCCCCACGCGCAGGGTGTGCTGCAGACGTCGCGGGCCGCCCCCGGCCGGGTCGTGGAACGCGCCGTCGCTCCCGAAGCCCGCGCCGTCGGCGAGCCAGTCGGCGTACGGCACCCGGACGTGGTGGAAGCGCACCAGGACGTAGTCGAGGGGCAACGCGCCCAGCCGGAGCGGCGAGGACACCTCGACACCGGACGCCAGTCCGTCGTCACCCGTCAGATCGACCACGAACGCGAAGACCCCGTGATCCTCACCGTCGACGAGCAGACGCGCGAGCACCACCGCGGTCTGGGGTACGTCCAGGGTCCCCGCGCTGCCGAACTTGGCGGCCTGCGGGTCCGGCGTGTGCAGCACGAACTCGCCGGTGCCCCGGTCGAATTCGGCGCGCGTCCGGGTCGCGAGGTGACTGTTGGCCTGCCCGGCCTCGGTGACCAGGTAGACCCCCTTGGCCCGCCCGGTCCGCAGGGCCTCCATCCTCCGCTTCAGCCGCTCGCCGGGCCTGTCCGCGAGCCGGACCATGGATCCGAGGCAGAGCGTGTGGTGGACGAGCGCCGCGAGGCAGAGGGAGGGGTCGGTCACCGCAGTCCAGGCGTGGGCCGTGGAGAGGCGCGCCGGGTCGTCGAGGACGTGGTCCGCCGCCGGGAGCATCTCGCCCAGCAGCCCCAGCCGGCGGAGCAGGCGGTCACCGGGCCGGTCCGCTCCTCCCGCGCCGGACCAGGAGTCGTCGGACAGCGTCTTGTGCAGCGCGGAGAGGAAGGAGGGGTCGCAGGGGCCGTGGAGGAGACGTCGGACCTCTTCACGGGCGGCCGTCGGCAGGGACGCGAGGGACATCGCTGGTTCTCCAGGTCGGGGGAGGGTTCACCACGGGAAGTCGGGTTCGGCGAGGGGGGCGTGGACGGGCGCGTCGGTGCACCCGGCCAGCACCCTGCGGGCACTGCAGGCCAGCGCGTCCCCGGTACCCGCTTCGAAGAGGACGGCCGGTCGGTGGAGGGCCACCCGGCGCAGGACGTGGGGGAGGACCGCCGGCCGGACCAGGCAGTCGGCCAGTCGTCGCGGCAGGTCGTCGTCCGGGCAGTAGCGGCGGCCGGCCACGGCGGAGTAGACGGGGACGCGGGCCTCGGACCAGGCGCGGGCGCGCAGTGACGCGGCGAACGCCTCGGCCTGCGGGCCGAGGGACGGATGGTGGGAGGAGAACGGCAGGCGCAGGCGTACGGCGGCCACACCGGCGTCCGCGGCCGCCTTCTCCACCCGCACCAGCTCCGGGACGGGACCCGACAGCACCACCGACCGGTCGTCGTTGACCACGGCCATGACCGCGTTGCGCGCCCCGGACCGCTCAAGGAGCCGGCAGGCGGAGACCTCGGAGCAGGAGAGCAGGGTGAGTCCACCGGCGCACGAGGCGAGCACGACGGAGAGGTCGTAGGCCGCGCGGGCCCCGTCGGAGAGGCTGAGTGCCCCGGCGGCGGTCAGTGCGGCGATCTCGCCGAAGCTCAGCCCGACGACGACCGCCGGCGGTCCGTAGGTTCCGCAGAGTGCCTGGTGGACGGCCATCGACGCACCGAACAGGGCGAGTTGGGCGGTGCCCGTCGGCGCGTTCGCGAGAGCGGGCCCGGTGGGCGGTTCGGGTCCGAGGAGCCACGGGCCGAGTCGCGGAAGACCGCAACCCACCGCGACCTCGTCGATCTCGAGGAACACCTGACGGACAGCCGAGAAGACGCGCTCCTCCGTGCGCGCCGCGCGCGCCAGCGAGCTGACGGAGAAGTCCCCCTGCCCCGGGAACAGGTGGACCGACCGGCCTCGGCCGGTGGAGCGGACCGTGTCGCGTGCTGCGAGGCTGGTGTGCATCTGACCCTTCCGACGGAGACGGTCCCGCGACGTGCGCGCGGGCGCGGCCTCGACGGACACGGGCTCGCGCGGGCTGCGCGGGGTCCGTGGGAAGGCCGTGCTCCGAGACTGTCCCGCCGACGCACTTTTCAGGGGCGCCACGGTTGACGAACTCGTTGAAAATGCCCGGATGTTGAACGCGTGCGGGGTGACCGCTCCGTCTTCGTACGGTCGAATTCCCGTCACAGAACGATCATTGAGTGTCCCGGAACGCCCTCGCCATACTTCAGGAATCCGGGGCGTACGCATGTCTGAACGTGCCCCCGTCCGGGCCGGGCCCCCGCCCGCCCGATTCGCTCCTGAGCAGGGGGAGTTTTGCGCACACCAGTACACAAGGCGTACGCGGTCACGGTCGCCGCCGCTGCCGCCGTGGCCCTGACAGCGGGTATGACCAGCCCGGTGTCGGCACGGGACGGCCGCCTCACCACAACGTCACCGGCCGACGGCAAGAACGCCGGGCCGGGCAAGAACGCCGGGCCGGGCAAGAACGTCCACACCGTCGTCCTGATCACCGGCGACCGGGTCCTCGTGGACTCCAAGGGCCGGGTCGCGGGCATCGAGCGAGCCAAGGGCCGGGAGGACATCCCCTTCTTCACCCAGGTCCGTGACGGCCGCACCTACGTGACGCCGCGCGACGCCCGGCGGCTCGTCGCCGACGGCACGCTCGACCAGCGGCTGTTCGACGTCACCGGACTCGCCGAGCCGGAGAGCCGCAAGGCCTACCGGGGCGGGCTCAAGGTGATCGTCGGCTACCGGGGAGCGGCGGCCCAGTCCGCCCGCGGCGAGGTGCGGGCCTCCGAGGGCACCACCGTCAACCGGACCCTGCCCTCCCTCGGCGCCGACGCCGTCACCAGCGCCGCCGACGGCACGGAGGCGCTGTGGGAGGCCCTGACCCGCCCCCGGGCCGACGGCTCGGCGGCGAGGACCTCCGGCATCGCGAAGGTCTGGCTGGACGGCGTGCGGAAGGCGTCGCTCGACCGCTCCACCGGCCGGATAGGCGCCCCCGCCGCCTGGAACCGCTCGCTCGACGGCACCGGCGTGAAGATCGCGGTCCTGGACACCGGTATCGACGACACCCACCCGGACCTGGCCGGACGGGTCGCGGCGGCACGCAACTTCAGCCGCTCCGCGGACACCGTGGACCGCGTCGGGCACGGCACGCACGTCGCCTCCACCGCGGCCGGTACGGGAGCGAAGGACAGCCGCTTCAAGGGTGTGGCCCCCGGAGCGCTGCTGATCAGCGCCAAGGTCCTCGACGACAACGGATACGGCAGCGACTCCGAGTCCATCGCCGGGATCGACTGGGCCGTGGCCCAGGGCGCCGACATCGTCAACATGAGCCTCGGCAGCACCGACCGGCCCGGGATCGACCCGCTGGAAGCCCACATCAACAAGGTCTCCGCGGAGAAGGGCGTCCTGTTCGCCGTCGCCGCGGGCAACCTCTGGGATCCCCGCCCGGGCACCGTCAACTCGCCGGGCACCGCCGAATCGGCCCTGACCGTCGGCGCCGTCGACGACGAGGACCGGCTCGCCCCCTTCTCCGCGCTCGGTCCCCGCAAGGAGGACCACGCGGTCAAGCCCGACATCAGCGCCCCCGGCGTGGGGATCACGGCCGCCGCCGCGACCGGCACCCCGGACCAGAACCCGCCGGGCTACGTCGGCCTGGACGGTACGTCGATGGCGACCCCGCACGTCGCGGGCGCCGCGGCGATCCTCAAGCAGAGGAACCCCACCTGGACGGGGGCGCAGCTCAAGGCGGCCCTGACCGGCTCGGCCAAGGGGAGCGCGCACTCGGTCTTCGAGCAGGGCGCGGGCCGCCTCTCCGTCGACCGGGCGATCGACCAGACGGTCCTCTCCGAAGGAGGACCGCTCCACCTGGGCCGCCAGCAGTGGCCCCACGACGACGACACACCGGTCACCAAGCAGGTCACCTACCGCAACGGCGGCACCGCCGACGTGACGCTCGACCTGTCGCTCGAAGCCCCCACCGGCGGCGACGGCCAGCCCGCGCCCGCCGGGTTCTTCACCCTCGGGGCGCCCCGGATCACCGTCCCGGCGGGCGGCACCGCCTCGGTGGACCTGACGGCCGACACCCGTGTCGGCGGCGCGGTCGACGGCTCGTACGCGGCCACGGTCGTCGCGACCGGGGCGGGCCAGAGCGTGCGCACGCCGGCCACGGTGGACCGCGAGGTCGAGTCCTACGACGTCACCTTCGAGACGGTGGGACGGCCCGACGCACCCGGCGCCGTCTGGGGCGCCGACCTGTACGGCTACCAGGGCCTCGCCTCGGAACAGCAGTTCCTCCCGGACCTGTCCTCGGGTTCCGCGACGGTCCGGCTGCCCCGCGGCACGTACAACCTCCAGGCCGACATGCAGGTCGACCCGGCGGACGCGCGCAAGGGCCTCGACCTGATCCACAACCCGCGGCTCACGGTGACCGGACCCACCACCGTCACCCTCGACGCCCGGACCACCCGGCCGGTGACGGTCGAGGTGCCGGACGCGGCCGCCCGGCAGACGCGCGTGGGGATGTTCTACACGGTCTCGACGCCCGAGGCCGGGTACGCCCAGGGCTTCGACGTGCGGAGCTTCGACAACGTCCGCACGGCACGGCAGGGCTCGGTGGGAGCGGACGCCACCCTCACCGAGCAGTGGTCGGCCCGCTGGGAGCAGGGCACGAGCGTGTACCAGACCCTCGCGGGCGGCACGGTCGGGGAACTCTCCACCGGCTACGAGAAGGTCTACACGGCCAAGGACCTCGCCCTGGTCAAGATAGGTTTCGGGGCGTCCGCGCCCGGCATGGCCGGAGCGCTCTCGGCGGAGGGCTCGCTGCCGGACGCGGGCGGATTCGTCGACTTCTACCCCTCCCACCCGGCGCCGGGCACCCAGAAGTTGTACCTGAGCACGGACGACGGGATCGGCTGGAGCGTCAACGCGCTCGTCCTGGGCGAGGCGGACGCCGACGGCGGTCGGCCCATCGACGTGGCGTACTCCCTCGGCGCCGAGCTACGGCTGAAGCCGGGGTCCACGTACACCAGGACCGTCAACGTCGGTGTGGTCGGACCGCGGATGGAGCCGGGCGAGGGGATCGTCCGCTCCGGCGACGACCTCTACGGCACGTTCACCATGGTCGGCGACGGCGCGGGCAACTACGGCAACGCCCGCTACACCAGCGCGACCACCACCGTCCACCGCAACGGCGTGCTGTACGCCCGGAAGGACGGCGCCGTCGACCGGGAGAGCTTCACGCTGCCGGCCGAGTCCGGGACGTACACGGTGGCGACGACGGTCCACCGCGACCCGAGGCACAACCGCACCGGCACGCGCGTCGACGCCTCGTGGACCTTCACCTCGGCCCGCGGCGCCGACGACCCGGTGGAACTGCCGGTCTCCACGGTCCGCTTCCGGCCGAAGCTCGCCCCGGACTCCACCGCCCCGGCGGGCGTCCTCCAGACCTTCCCCGTGGTCGTGCAGGGCGCGGCGGCCGGAGCCCAGCTCAAGACCCTGCGGGTCCAGGTCTCGTACGACGGCCTGAACTGGCGGCCCGTCCCGGTCGTCGCGGGCAGGATCACCCTGCGCGCGCCGGAGAAGGGCAAGGCGCTCTCCCTGAAGGCCGTCGTCACCGACAAGCAGGACAACCGGTCGACGGTCACCGTCCACAACGCCTTCCTCGGCAGGTGAACCCCGCCGCACAGGCGGCACCACCATTGAGCCGGCCCGGCGTCACCCATCCCCCTGGGTGGCGCCGGGCCTCCGCGCGTCCCGCGCGCGTGGCCGTGGCCGGGTCCGTGCCCGCGTCAGTGCCCGAGCCCCAGCGGTGCCCGCCTCAGCCGAAGTCGGGGATGGGGTGCCGGGGGGCGAGGGCGGCGGCGATGCGCTGGGCGATCAGGTGCGCGGAGTGCCCGTCGGCCGCCGCGGGGTCCCGCGTGGTCGAGACGGCGATGGCCAGGCGCTCGGAGGGGAGGTACGCCTGGGAGGCCGAGTAGCCGAAGAACAGGGGGTGCTGGGCGACCCAGTCGCCGAGGACGAGGACGCCCAGGCCGTAGTGGGTCTTCCTGGTCTGGGCGATGCAGACGGTCGCGGGGCAGTCGCGGGTGGCGTGGCCGAGGCCCACCGTCCCGGGGTCGAGGAACTGGCGGTAGGAGGCCGGGGAGAGCAGTTCGCCGGAGCCGATCCCGGCGGCCGAGCGGGCCAGGTCGCAGATGTCGGTGGTCTGGACGGCCCCGGGGGCGGTGGTCCACGAAGGGTTCCAGAAGGTGGACTCCTCGTACGTCCCCCGGTCGGTGGTGAAGGCGTGCAGGACGGGTGCCGGGATGTCCGGTGTGAAGGCGTTGCGGGTCTCGCGCAGTCCGAGCGGCCCCGTGACCTCCTGGCGGAGCAGCCGGTCGAGGCGGGTTCCGGTGATCTTCTCCAGAGCGGCGCCGAGGAGGACGAAGTTGGCGTGCGAGTAGTTCCAGTTGGTGCCGGGCCGGTACCACCGCTTCTCGCGCGTGGAGAGCCCGACCACTTCCTTCGCCGTCCACTGGCGGAACGGGTCGGCTGCGACGGCCTTCTGGAAGCCGGGGAGGCGGACGTAGTCGGCGAGCCCCGTCGTCGAGGCGGCGAGCATGCGCAGCGTGATCCGCTCGCCCTGCGGCAGGTCGGGCAGCCAGCGTGCGACGGGGGCGTCGAGGTCGACCCTGCCCTGGTCGACGAGGCGCAGGAGGGCCGCCCCCATGTAGCTGATCGCGATGTTGCCGTTGCGGAAGTGCATGGCGGGGTCGGCGGGGACCCCCGTCATCGAGTCGCCGAGCGCGGCGGTCACGAGCTCGCGGCCGTCGACGGTCACCCGCAGGATCACGGACTTGAGGTGCAGGTCCGCCGCGGCGCGTTCGGCGATGCGGAGGACCTCGCGGGCCGGTCCGCGCCCGGGCGTACGGGAGGCGGAGCACCTGCGGCCGTCGCCCTCGCCCGGGGTACCGCCGGTCGCCGGGGTCGTGGCGCCGAGGGCGAGGAGAGCGGTGAGCGCGGCGACGAGCGTGCGGCGCCGGCGCGCGGCGGAGCGGGCACGGGGGGCTGGTGTCATGGCCGGAGTATCGGCCCGCCACGCGCGCGTGGCGGGCCCCCCGCCGGGGACACA
>NZ_JBFADU010000021.1:0-107896 GCF_040641575.1 Streptomyces sp. NPDC020807 | reverse complement strand
ACGTTCAAGGGCGAGCAGGGCACGGGGAAGTCGGCCGCCGCGCAGATGATGGTCAACCTGGTCGACCCCTCCCCGGCCGCGAAGCGCTCCCAGCCCCGGGACCACAAGGCGTGGGCCACGCAGGCGTTCAACTCCTGGGCGCTGTGCCTGGACAACATCTCCACGCTGCCGCAGTGGCTCTCCGACACCCTGTGCAAGGCCGTGACCGGCGACGGGATCGTGGACCGCGCCCTCTACACCGACGACGACGTTGTGGTCCTCTCCTTCCGCCGGGTGCTGGCGATGACGACGATCGACGCCGGGGCCCTCGCGGGGGACCTGGCCGAGCGGCTGCTGATGCTCGAACTCCAACTGATCGAGCCGGAGCAGCGGCGCACGGAGGAGGAGTTGGCGACGGCGTTCGAGACGATCCGGCCGGCTGTCCTCGGCTCGCTCTTCGACCTCCTCGCCACCGTCCTCGCCGTTCTGCCGGACGTGAAGCTGGCCTCCATGCCCCGCATGGCCGACTTCGCCCGGATCCTCGCGGCCGTCGACCAGGTCATGGAGTGGACGACTCTGGACGACTACCTGGCCGCGTCCGCGAGCGTCGCCGGAGACGCGTTGGAGGACGACCCGTTCGGCTCCGCCCTCGCGGTCCTGGTCGAGCAGTGCGGGACCTGGACAGGCACGGCCGCGATGCTCCTGGAGCACGTCCAGCCTCCGGGCGGCATCCGGCCTCCGTCCTGGCCCAAGGACGCCACCCGCGCGAGCGGGAAGGTCAAGCGCCTCGCGCCGCTCCTGCGGTCGATCGGGATCACCGTGGACGACACGCAACGTAGCCAGGACCGGCACCGCAGCAGGCTCCTCGTGCTCACGCGGACCGACCTCCCCCAGGAGACGGCGTCCGCAGCGTCCGCGCCCCCGACCGGTCCGCTCTGGCCCGACGTGCCCCCGATCGGACAGGGCTACAGGGTCTCTGACCTGGACTGACATCGCCGGACCGGGCAGCACACCAGCGGCCCGGACACGGTCGGAGCTGCGGACGCTACAGCCGTCCAGCGTCCGCAGCGTCCACACCAGCGTCCGCACCCCTCACCAGCCCTGACCTGCACGAACGAAGACATGCGGACGCTGGGGCGCTGCGGACGCTGAAATACACCAAATCTCTAGGACGGCCACCGGCACCACTCCCACCCCGCCCCGCGACGGACACGAGGAGTCACCCCACCCCATGGCCAGCAAGCCCATCGAGACCCTCCGCGCCGGACTCCCGGACCGCTACCTCACCCCCGAGGACATCGCCGCGATGTTCTCCGTCCCCATCGAGACCGTCTACCACTGGCGCAAGCAGCGCACCGGCCCGCCCGGCTTCCGCGTCGGCCGCCACGTCCGCTACGACCCCGCCGCCGTCCGCACCTGGGTCCAGCACCAGGAAGCCACCGACACCGCCGCCTGACCCCGCCGGCCGACCGGGAGGTAGAGCCCCCTCCCGCTACCCGTCACGGCGTCACACCCCCGTCACACCCCACCGTCACACCCCCTGCCGACACCACTCGGGTAGAGGGAGCCCTTTACCCCGGTAGAGGGGACGGTAAAGGCCACTGACCTGCGAGGTAAGGCAGGTAGAGGGGAGGCGTCACGGCCGTCACAGACCCCCGTCACGGCCGTGACTCTGCCCGTGACGGGGGTGTGACTCTGCCCGTCACGGTCGTCCGCCCGGGGCCGTTCTCGCGGCTGTCGCCCGGGATTCGAACCCGGGGTTCCGCAGCCGGGCGAACCGGCGTACGGAGTCCTCGGCCGCTAGACGACGACAACCGCGCGCAGCCTATCCAGCCAGGGAGGCAGGGAGAACTCCCTGACCGCCTCCCTGACCCGCCTCCCTGCCGGTGACCTGCTCAAACCCTTCGCCAGGGAGGCAGGGAGGCACCCTCCCCGACCTCCCCGAACCCCCTCCACAGCCACTTCCACGGAACCCCCATGCCTCCCTCCCTGAGGGCAGGCACACCACCACCGAGAGGAAACAGCCCACATGGCTGGCCACGTCCAGGACCGCTGGTACAAGACCGAGACCGACGACGACGGCAACGAGCGCCGCATCAAGACCGACCGCTACGGCACCGGCCTCCGCTACCGCGCCCGCTACATCGGCCCCGACGGCACCGAGAAGTCGAAGTCGTTCCCGGACCGCAAGAAGCGCCTCGCCGAGCAGTGGCTGAACGAGACGGCCGCCGACATGGCCCGGGGTCAGTACACCGACCCCCGCGCCGCCCGGATCACCTTCCGGCAGTTCGCGGAGAAGTGGGTGGCGACACACACGACCGAGGTGAACAGTCGGGAAGCGGCGGAACGTCGGCTTCGGCTGCACGCGTATCCGTACATCGGGACCAGGCCGCTCGTGTCGTTCCAGCCGGGGCACATCCGGACGTGGCTCGGTGAGCTGGAGGGCAACGTGCCCGCCGCCTCCCACCGCCGGATCATCTTCGGCACCGTCTCGGCCGCGTTCAGCGCGGCCCTGGACGACGGCCTCATCTCCAAGAACCCCTGCAAGGCGCGGTCGATCCAGGTCCCGAAGGGAAACCCCGCACGGATCGCCCCCTGGACCGTGGAGCAGGTGTTCGCCGTCCAGGCGGCTCTGCCAGAGTTCCTGCGCGCGTCGGTGGACGTGGCCGGCGGATGCGGGCTGCGCCAGGGCGAGGTGTTCGGGCTCTCCCTGGACGAGATGGACCACGAGGGCGGATGGCTCTCCGTGAACCACCAGCTCAAGCGAATCCGGGGCAAGTACGTCTTCGCCCCTCCGAAGGGTGGCAAGGTCCGCGACGTGCCCTTGCCCCCGTCCGTGGGAGCCTCCATCAGGGCCCACTCCGAGAAGCACCCGCCCGTCGCCATCACGCTCCCGTGGCGTACCCCAGACGGGCCGACCGTGACCCGGTCGCTCATCTTCACCGGCTCGGGGAGCAGTCACGTCCGCGTGAGCTACTTCAACGACTTCATGTGGAAGCCCGCTCTCGCGGCGGCGGGCATCATCCCGGAGCCGGAGGAAGGCGAGCGGTACGCGTCCGCCCCCGAGCACGGCATGCACGCACTGAGGCACTTCTACGCGTCCGTGCTCCTGGACGCCGGGGAGAACATCCGAGCCCTGAGCCAGTACCTCGGGCACGCCGACCCCGGGTTCACGCTCCGGACGTACACCCACCTCATGCCGAGCAGCGAGGGCCGCACCCGCAAAGCACTCGAAGAAATCTTTGGCGACCGCCAGAACTAAACCACATAATTCACATGAATTACGCCCACCTCAGTCACGCGATTTCGCTGCGCCACGAGCAGGAAAGCATCATAGGAATCAACCAATTCGCGCGACCGCGTATTCAGCTCGTCCACTGCCCCCTGATACCGGCCAGGGTCCGACCGCTGCCACTCCCGAGGAATGGCCAGCCTATTCGGATTGTGGGGATGATCGGTCCACATGTGATCGCCGACAGAACGAGTGAACCGCGTTACCCTGGCCAAGAGATCGCGATAAGCCGCCTCGATTTCCTCGTTGTCGAACCCACGCGGATCTCGAAGAACGCTTCTCTCAAAAGCGTCAAGTGGTTCTATTAGGGAGTCTTCGAAGCTCGTACAGATGAAACCGTGCTTGAGCCACTCCACGGTCACACTATTAGGGTGAAGCGATGTCGTAACCACAGAGAAGAGAGTCCGATCATGGGCACTCGGCTCCCTCAGCCTCTCCTTAAGTGAGCTCAACTCGCCCGCCTTCCGAGAGTTCGCTTCTACGAGGGCGATCACTACATAGATCAAGGCGACACTAAGAGCCGCCGAAATAATCCAGTAGTCCCTGCACCAGCGCCGAAAAGTATCCGATGCCAGTAGCGCGACAACAGCCGCCGTGTCGGCTACTACGCCAGTTATGACCGCGGCCGAACTGGCAGAGAACCGCTCTGTAACCCCACCCTGCTGCATGGCGCTGAGTGTAGCTTCGTCCACGAGCCCGCGCGGCAGCGTTGACGGACCCACCTGATGACTACGGGAGGGCCATAACCATGATCACGGCCCACAGGCGGCCCAGCATCCGCCGCGCGGTCCCTGCTAACAGCTCCGCCGCTGGTCAGGGCCGTACGGGCCTTGATGCGCGAGGCTTCATCTACTTCTGGCCCATCTACACGGGAACTCCCATCCCGATAGACCAGTGGCGCAACAGGATGTGGCTGGACACCTGGATCTGACGGCCTGAGGAGCGGGCCTCGGACACCTCCTACGGGAAGGCGAGTCCGAGGGTCGCCCAGGCGAGGAGGGCCGTGAGGATCGCGCCGACGGTCACCATGGCCAACGACCAGCGGACCGTCTCGCCCACCCCCTTGCGCCGCATGCAGTGTGCGGGGTACTTGGGGTGGTAGACGACGTCGTCGGGCCCGGAGGCACCGCGGACCTTGCCGTCGGAGGAGACGTAGCCGTAGGTGACCCTGCCGCGGAAGAGGGTGGGAAACGTCGCCACCGTGACGCCGTGGCGCGGCAGGTACCAGGCGTCCCACAGCCCCGTCGCGCCGTAGATCGTCAGGGCGGCGGGCAACAGGGTCAGG
Source organism: Streptomyces sp. NPDC020807 (assembly GCF_040641575.1). NCBI lineage: Bacteria > Bacillati > Actinomycetota > Actinomycetes > Kitasatosporales > Streptomycetaceae > Streptomyces > Streptomyces sp. NPDC020807. The sequence goes on along the minus strand of NZ_JBFADU010000021.1, from coordinate 103,340 downwards.
CCGCCGAGCAGGAACACCACGATGGCGCGGCTCACGTGCTCCCCGGCGGCCACCACGCCCGCGCTGAGGGCGACGACCCCGAGGCCCAGTGCGGCAGCCCCCCACAGGGGAGCGCGGTCGGCCGGCGGCCTCGGCTCCGCCTCCTCCTCGGGGACCGCCGTGCGCGTCTCCCGGCCCGCGCCCTCATCGGCCTTGGGCGTGATCGTGACGAGCGTCGAGCCGTCCACCGGGTCCTCGCCCGCCGGACGTTCCGGGAGCGCCCCGTTCACCGCCCCCTCGAAGAGGGTCGCCGAGGCCCGGCTCACGCCCTCGATCCGGTACACGGCCGGCTCCGCCCCGGCGGGCGCCGTCAGTTCCACGGTCACCGACCGCCCGTCCCCCGCGACGGCCACGCGCGCGACGGCGCCGAGCGGGATGCGGACCTCCTCGCGGGGGCCGCTCAGGAGCAGCCCGCCGACGTCGACGCGGAGTTCGACGCCGTGGTCGCCGATGAGGACGGGTATGGACGGGATGGACGGGGTGGACGGGGTGGACGGGGTGATCGACATGCGCGCGATCGTAAGGGGGCGGGGGTTTTCGTGAGTAGCCCGACCACGTACGGTTCCCGCCGTGGACATGGTCATCCTGCTGCTCGTCGTCTGCGCCTTCGTGGGCGCCTGCCCGGTCGCTTTCGGTCCGCCGATGTACTTCGGCGTCAGGAAACAGGCCCGTGCGACCAGGAAGCTGGAGGAGACCGGCGTCGAGGTCGACGCGGTCCTGATCTCGATGGGCGGGCAGGCCCGCACGACGACCCTGTGCCTCGTGTACGAGTACCCGAACGCGGACGGCTCGACGGCCCTCCACACCGCGTACGCCGCACCCAACCCCCTGTACGTCGTCGGCGACTCGTACCCGCTGGTGCGGACCCCCCACCTGTCGAAGGACGCCGAGCTGGGCACGTTGGCCGCGGTGCGTGAGCTGCGCGAGGACCACGAGAGGTCCGTCCGCCACACCGGGTGGGCGATCGTCGCGGGTGCCGCGATGCTCACCCTCGCCGTGACGGGCCTCTTCCTCACTCCCTGACCTCACGCCTGACGTACTTTCCGGAAGTTGCTCGACACACACAAGTGACGCTGCTTGACTGGACGGCCGTTCGGGGAGGGGGCGCACAGTCATGCGCAGTGGAGCGAAGACCGCCATCGTCGGAGGAGTGTTCCTCGTCGTGGCGAGTGGAGTCGGCTACGGGGGATTCAACCTCTGGAACGGGATCATGGGCGGCGACGACGTGTCGTCCATGGGCGCCCCGAGACGGAGCGGGCCCGTCACGTCCGACGAGGTGACGGCGACCGCCAGGGACTTCCTGGCGGCCTGGTCCGCGGGGGAGGCGGAGCGGGCGGGTCAGCTGACGAACGACCCGGTCACGGCGACGTCGGCCGTGGCGGCGTACAAGGAGACCGCGAGCGTCTCGGCCGCGACGATCACGCCCGAGACGCCGATCGGGCCGACGGTGCCGTTCACGGTGAAGGCGACCGTCACCTACCGGGGCGTGTCGAAGCCCTGGACGTACCGGTCCCAGCTCTCCGTCGTCCGGGGCGAGACGACCGGCCGGCCGCTGGTGAAGTGGGTCCCGTCCGTCCTCCACCCGAAGCTGCGGACGGCCGACGCGACGATCCGCACGGGCGTCGCGAAGACCGCGTCCGTGAAGGCCGTCGACCGCAACGGCGTCGAGCTGACGGCGGAGAAGTACCCCTCGCTCGCCCCGGTCCTCGCGGAGCTGCGCAAGCGGTACGGGGCGAAGGCGGGCGGCGAGAGCGGCGTCGAGACCTGGATCGAGTCGGGTACGGGTGCCCGGCTGGGAGCGGCTGCCGACGCCCCCCTCCTCGTCCTGACGAAGGGCAGGCCGGGCACGCTGAGGACGACGCTCGACGCGGAGGTGCAGGCGGCGGCGGAGGCGGCGGTCGGGAACTTCGAGAAGGCGTCGGTGACGGCGATAGAGCCGTCGACGGGGGCGATACGGGCCGTGGCCAACAACCCGGCCACGGAGTACAACACGGCCTTCCTGGGACAGCAGGCGCCCGGCTCGACGATGAAGATCGTCACGGCGGCGATGCTGATGCAGAACGGGGTGGTGGCGGGGCCGAACAGCCCGGTCGAATGCCCGTCCACCGTCCTGGCTCGGGGTCAGACCTTCCAGAACCTGGAGAAGTTCAGCATCGCGAACGCCACGCTCGCCAAGGCGTTCCGCCAGTCCTGCAACACCGCCTTCATCAGGAAGGTGCTCCCCGAGCTGGCCGACAAGAACGTCGCGGACACCGCCCTCGGCACCACCGCCCGCGACTCCTTCGGCATCGGTCAGACCTGGGCGGTCGGCGTGCCCGCCTTCGACGGCAGCGTCCCCGAGTCGGCCGGGAGCAACACCCCCGCCTCGTACATCGGCCAGGGCCAGATCCAGATGAGCGCCCTGAACGTCGCGTCGCTCTCCGCGACCGTGAAGAACGGCGGGTTCCTCCAGCCGTACCTGGTGGCGAAGGACCTCGACGACCGCGAGTTCGCGACCGCCGACCGGCTGTCCTCCGGAGTCGCGTCGGCCCTGAAGCAGATGATGCGGGAGACGGCGACGGCTGGCGACGGCACCGCGACGAAGGCGATGGCCGGCGTCCCCGGCCCCAAGGGCGCGAAGACCGGCTCGGCGGAGGTCGACGGCCAGGGGACGTCGAACAGCTGGTTCACCGGCTACTCCGGCGACCTCGCGGCGGCGGCGGTCGTGCAGAGCGGCGGCCACGGCGGTGACGCGGCGGGCCCGGTCGTGGCCCGGGTCCTGAAGGCCGGCTGAACCACATCCCGGAACCCGGTCGCATGGCCCGTACACCGACCGCTAGCGTGCGGGCCATGACCACCGCAGAGCACGCGCACCCCCAGTTCGCCGCCGCCCTCGCCGAGTTGGGCCTGGACGTCGAGATCCGCCGCTTCCCCGACGAGACGCGGACCGCCCAGCAGGCCGCCGAGGCGATCGGCTGCGAGGTGTCGGAGATCGTGAAGTCGCTGATCTTCGCGGCCGACGGGGTCCCGGTGCTCGTCCTGATGGACGGCGCCTCGCGGGTGGACGTGGAGCGGGTACGGGAGGAACTCGGCGCGGAGAAGGTGACGCGGGCCGACGCGAAGGTCGTCAGGGAGACGACGGGGTACGCGATCGGAGGCGTGCCGCCCTTCGGCCACCGGACGCGGACGCGGGTCCTGGCGGACCGCGGCATCCTCGACCACGCGCTGGTGTGGGCGGCGGCCGGCACGCCGCACACGGTCTTCGCGCTGCCCCCGAAGGACCTGGTCACCCACGCGGGCGCGACCCTCGCCGACGTGAGGGAACCCACGGCGTGACGCCACTGGTCACCCTGGCCGTCCTGGTGGCGGCGGTGACGCACGCGAGCTGGAACGCGATAGCCCACGGCATCAAGGACCAGCTCCTCTCCTTCACCCTGATATCCGGCGGAGGGATGCTGACGGGTGCGGTGGCGGCGGCGTTCGTCCCCTTCCCCGCGCCGGCGGCCTGGCCCTACCTCCTCGCCTCCGCCGCCGTCCACGTCGGCTACTTCGCCCTGCTGATGCGGTCGTTCACGCTCGGCGACTTCGGACAGATGTACCCGATCGCACGCGGTACGGCCCCGCTGGTCGTGACCGGCCTGGCGGCGGTCTTCCTCCACGAGCTGCCGGGCGGCTGGCAGCTGCTGGGCGTCGCCGTCGCCTGCGCGGGCCTGACGGGCCTCGCCCTGTGGGGCATCAGGGGCGCGGACACCCGCCCCCAGTGGCCCGCGCTGCTCGCGGCGGGTGCGACGGGCCTGGCGATCGCCGTCTTCACGGTCGTCGACGGCGTCGGCGTCCGCGCCGCGGGCTCCCCCCTCGGCTACATCGCCTGGCTGATGATCGTCCAGGGCCTCGCGGTCCCCGCGTACGCCCTCTGGACCCGCCGCTCGGCCCTGCTCCCCGCCCTCCGCCCGTACGCGGCCCGGGGCCTCCTCGGCGCGCTTCTCTCGGTCGCGGCCTACGCCCTCGTCCTCTGGGCCCAGACGAAGGCCCCCCTGGCCCCGATCTCCGCCCTCCGCGAGTCCTCGGTCATCGTGGGCGCGGCGATCGGCGCGGTCTTCTTCAAGGAGCGCTTCGGCGGCCCGCGGATCGCGGCGGCGGGGCTGATGGTGGTGGGCATCGGACTGATGCTGCGGGCGGGGTGAACCGGCCCGCGTCACCGACCGTTGACGGCGGCGGCCGCACCCGCGCCCGTACTCATTCCGTCGCAGGAAGCACGGAAGAAGTCGGTGCGGACGCGACGGAAACCGGTGTGCCCGGTCTCCTGGGCATGGGACAGACACCAGGTGGCGGGGCCCCTGGCGTCGTCCGCGGCGCCGGAGGCGTCGAGGCAGGTGGTGCACTCCGCCTCGGTGACGAGACCGCTGCCGGAGCGGTCGGCCCGTAACGCCCAGAGCTTGGGGCGACGACCGAGACGGTGGTGAGGCCGGGCCACGGCGACTCTCCCTGTTCCCTCAATTCCCTTGCTGCGCATGAGACTCCCCCTTCACGACAGGCTCCGCCCACACCAGCATTCCCGGCGAGGGGCGGTCGCAGACACGCCCTGTCGGGTCAGTCGGGTCAGTCGGGTCAGTCCGGTCAGCGCAGGTCGAGGCGCATCACGACGCGCGGGTGGCCCGCCAGGACCGAAGTGGTGGGGGACGCGTACGTGAAGCCGGCGCGTTCGAAGTTCTTGCGCATGCCGACGTATGCCATCGTCGTCTCGACCCTGGCGTCGCCGTTGTCCACGGGGTACGCCTCGATCGCCGGGGCGCCGTGGGAGCGGGCGAACTCGACGGCACCGGTGATCAGGGCGTGCGAGGCGCCCAGTTTGCGGTGGCCGGGGCGGGTGCGGATGCACCAGAGGGACCAGACCGGGAGGTCGTCGACGTGCGGGATCGTGCGGCTGCGGGCGTAGGAGGTCGAGGAGCGCGGTGCAACCGCCGCCCAGCCGACGGGCTCGTCGCCGTCGTAGGCGATCACGCCCGGCGCGACCTTCTCCGCGCACAGCTCGCGGACGAACTCGCCGCGGGCCGGGCCGCGGAGTTCCCTGTCGATCTTGGACGGGACGCGGTGGCTGAGACACCAGCAGACCGTCGCGTTGGGGGACTTGGGGCCGACGAGGAGCTTGACGTCCTCGAACTCCGATGCCGGGCGGATGATCAGCGTCATGCCGTCCACGATGCCACGGCCGCGCCGGAGCCGCCGGTTCAGTCGTTCATGATCTCCCCGAAGTGCCGGTTCACCGCCAGCAGTCCACCGTCGACACGGAGGACCGTGCCCGTGATCCAGGCCGCGTCCCGGGAGGCGAGGAAGGCGACGGCGGCGGCGATGTCCTCGGGGGTGCCGACGCGGCCCAGGGGGTAGGCGCGCGAGCCGAGGGCCGCGAGGTCCGCCTCCCTGCCCGCCCAGCCGCGCGTCGCGACCGTCCCCGGGTTGATCTGGTTGACGCGGACGCCCCGCGGGGCCGCGTCGCCCGCCAAGGTGCGGGTGAAGGAGGCGAGGCCCGCCTTCGCCGCGCTGTAGGCGTGGTTGCCGAAGTCCGCCTCGGCGTTGACCGAGCCGATGGAGACGATCGCCCCGCGTCCCCCGGCCGCCGCCAGGTGCGGCAGCGCCGCGCGGGAGCAGCGGACCGCGCCCATCAGGGTCACGTCGAGCTGGCCCGTCCAGCTGTCGTCGGGGTCGTCCTCGAAGAGCTCGTGGTCGGGGACGACGGGCGCGAAGGCGTTGTTCACCAGGACGTCGAGGCCGCCGAAGGCCTTCACGGCGTACGCGACGGCCGCCTCGACCGAGGCCGGGTCGGCGACGTCGCAGCGCAGCGCCTCCGCCCCGGGGATCTCCGAGGCCGTCTCCCGGGCCGCGTCCTCGTCGACGTCCGTCACCAGGACCCGCGCGCCCTCCGCCGCGAGGCGTCGCGCCGTCGCCGCGCCGATGCCGCGGGCCGCGCCCGTGACCAGGACCCCGTACCCCTCGAACCGCCGTGTGCCTGCCATGAGTTCCATGGGGAGATTGTCATCTCTCCTCCCGCCGAAAGCTGTTGATCGACTAGCGTTTCGTTCATGGGCCAACTGATCGCCGTCGCCGTCATCACCGTCCTGGCCGTCATCAGTCCCGGTGCCGACTTCGCCATGACCGTCCGGAACAGCTACCTGTACGGGCGGGCCGCGGGCGTCCTCGCCGCCGTCGGGATCGCGTTGGGCGTGCTCGTGCACGTCGCGTACACGATGCTGGGGGTCGGTCTGCTCGTCTCGCGCACGCCGGTGCTGTTCACCGTGATGAAGCTGGTCGGCGCCGCCTATCTCGTGTACGTGGGGTACAAGACCTTCGTCGCCCGCGCGACCTCCGTGGACCTGGAGAAGGGCGAGGGGCCCCGCATGACGTCCCTCGGCGCCCTGCGCGTCGGCTTCCTCACCAACGCGCTCAACCCGAAGACCATGCTCTTCGTCGTGAGTACCTACAGCCAGGTCGTCAGCGCCGACACGCCCCTCGTCCAGCAGGTGGGCTACGGGGTGTTCATGTCCGTCGCCCACCTCGTGTGGTTCGGGATCGCCGCCGTGCTCTTCTCCCAGCAGGCCCTGCGCGCACGGCTGTTGCGGCGGCAGGCCGTGCTCAACAAGGTCATCGGGAGTGTGCTGGTGGGCCTCGGCGTGGTGCTGGCGTTCGCGCCCGCTACGGCATGACGGACGTCAGGGACTTCTTCACGGCCCTGATCAGTTCCTGCGCCCTCGGGTCGGCCGTCACCGTCTTCCGCATGGCGTTCGTGACGTAGCCGAACGCGATCCCCGACTCCGCGTCAGCGAAGCCCAGCGAGCCGCCCCGGCCGGGGTGGCCGAAGGACGTCGGGCCGAGGAGCGGGGACGCCGGGCCGTGCAGCATGTGGCCGAGGCCGAAGCGGGTGCCGACGAGGAGGACCTTGTCCGGGCCCGCCGACTCCTCCGTACGGGCCAGGGTCAGCGTCGCCGGGGCGAAGAGGCGGTCCCCACCGGAACCGCCGGCGCCGTCGACGGGGCCCAGCGTCGCCGCGTAGAAGCGGGACAGCGCGCGGGCCGTCGCCACGCCCGCCGAGCCGGGGAGCTCGGCCGCCCGGTACGCCGGGTCGTTCTCGTCGGGCTTCGGCTCGATGACGCCGAAGGCGCGGCGGGTCAGGGACTCCGGGTCCCGGTACGCCTCCGACACCGAGCGCTTCGGGCGGAGCCTGAGCGCCCCGCCGCCGGGCGGCTCGGCCTCCTCGACGGGTCCGAGCCGGCCCACCCGGTGGACTTCCGCTTCGGGCAGGCCGATCCACAGGTCGAGGCCGAGCGGGCCGCTGATCTCCTCGGCGACCCAGCGGCCTATGGTGCGGCCGGTGACCCGGTGGACCAGGCCGGAGAGCAGCCAGCTGAAGGTGTGGGCGTGGTAGCCGTGGGCGGTGCCCGGCTCCCAGACCGGGGCCTGCGCGGCGATGGCGCGCGTCGCCGTGTCGAGGTCGGTCGCCTCGGCGAGGGTGAGCGGCCGGTCCAGGACGGGTACGCCCGCCTGGTGCGCGAGGGTCTGCCGTACGGTCACCCGGTCCTTGCCCTCCGCCCCGAACTCGGGCCAGTACGTGGCCACGGGGGCGTCCAGGTCGAGGAGGCCGCGCTGGTGGAGCAGGAGGGGTACGGCGGCGGCGACGCCCTTCGTCGCGGAGCGGACGACCTGGGCGGTGCCCTCGGTCCAGGGGGCGTCACCGCCGGAGACGCCGGAGACGCCGGAGACGCCGGAGACGCCGGAGCTGTCGGCGCCGTCGACGTCCCGCGTGCCCGCCCACAGGTCGACGACCTCGACGCCCTCGTGGTGGACGGCGACGGCCGCCCCCCGCTCGTCACGGTGCTCGAAGTTGCGCAGGAACGCGTCCCTGACCGGCTCCCAGCCCGGTGCCACCGTGCCGTGGACGTCGACGTTCACCCGTACTACCCCTCATCTCCGCTCGTGCTGCCGACCCCCATGCTCTCAGGCCGTTGGTCAGGCCACCGAACTCGGGACGAAGCCGAACGGGAGCTCCAGGCGGTGCCGGGCCATCAGCTCCTCGTCGGCGAGGATGCCGCCGGTCGGGCCGTCGGCGGCGATGACGCCCTCGCTGAGGACGACCGAGCGCGGGCAGAGCTCCAGGGCGTACGGGAGGTCGTGCGTGACCATCAGGACGGTGACGTCGAGGGAGCGGAGGATGTCGGCGAGCTCGCGGCGCGAGGCCGGGTCCAGGTTGGAGGAGGGCTCGTCGAGGACGAGGATCTCGGGCTCCATCGCGAGGACGGTCGCGACGGCGACCCGGCGGCGCTGCCCGAAGGAGAGGTGGTGCGGCGGCCGGTCCGCGAACCCGGCCATCCCGACCCGGTCGAGGGCCTTCCGGACGACCGCTTCGAGCTCCGCGCCCCGGACGCCGGCCGCCGCCGGGCCGAAGGCCACGTCCTCGCGGACGGTCGGCATGAACAGCTGGTCGTCGGGGTCCTGGAAGACGATGCCGACCTTGCGCCGGATCTCGGCGAGGTGCTTCTTGCCGACGGGCAGTCCGGCGACGGTCACCGAGCCCGCGCCGCCGGTGAGGATGCCGTTGAGGTGGAGGACGAGGGTCGTCTTGCCCGCGCCGTTGGGGCCGAGGAGCGCGACCCGCTCGCCGCGCCCGACCGTCAGGTCGACGCCGAAGAGGGCCTGGTGGCCGTCGGGGTAGGCGTACGCGAGGCCTTCGACGCGCAAGGACGGTGGTGGTGCTGTGGTCATGTCGTCGTCCATCCGGTGAGGCAGATCAGGAGGGCGGTCAGCGGGAGCGCCGCGGCGTACGTCCACTCGGCCCGGGTCGCCGTCACCTCGTCGATGACCGGCATGGTGCCCGTGTAGCCGCGGCTGACCATGGCGAGGTGGACGCGTTCGCCCCGCTCGTACGAGCGGATGAAGAGCGCCCCGGCGGACTTGGCGAGGACGCCCCAGTGGCGTACTCCCCTGGCCTCGAAGCCGCGCGAGCGGCGGGCGACGGACATGCGGCGCATCTCGTCGGTGATGACGTCGCCGTACCGGATCATGAACGAGGCGATCTGCACGAGGAGCGGCGGGAGCTTGAGCCGCTGGAGGCCGAGGACCAGGGCGCGGAGCTCGGTCGTCGAGGCGAGGAGGACGGAGGCGGCGACGCCGAGGGTGCCCTTGGCGAGGACGTTCCAGGCGCCCCAGAGGCCGGGGACGGAGAGGGAGACGCCGAGGAAGGTCGTCTGCTCGCCGGGGACGACGAAGGGCATGAGGAGCGCGAAGGCCACGAACGGGATCTCGATGAGCAGGCGCTTGAGGAGGAAGCCCGCGGGGATCCGCGCCGTCGCCGCCGCCGCGCCGAGCAGGAGGGCGTAGAGGCCGAACGCCCAGACGGCCTCGCGGGGCGTCGAGACGACGACCACCACGAAGCCGAGGACGGCCGCGATCTTGGTGTGCGGGGGGAGCGCGTGCACCGGGGAGTGCGCGTGCCGGTAGAGCTTGTGGGCGTGCCCGGCGCCCATGTCAGGCGACCTCCGCCGGTACGTCCGCCGGTACGGGGGCCTCGGCCTGCGCGTCCTGGCGGCGACGGCCGCGGACGACCCAGAAGGCGCCCGTGCCGACCGCGAGGGTGACACCGACGCCGATGGCGCCGGCGAGGCCGCCGGAGAGGCGGGCGTCGTCGACGTCCTTCACGCCGTAGTCGGCGAGCGGCGAACCGGCCGCCGCGTGCTCCTCGACCTTGGCGTCGATGCCCTGGTCGGCGGCGACCTTCTCCAGGCCGTCGGGGCTGGCGGAGGCGTAGAAGGAGACGAACCCGGCGAGGACGAGGGCGGTGACGACACCGCCGGTCCACAGCTTCCTCGGGGAGGCGGCGGGGGTGGAGGCGGGTGCGGGGGCCGCGGGGGCCGCGTCGACGAGCTCGCCGCCGACCCGGAGCTTGAGCGGGGTGGTGAGGCCGCGGGCGCCGTACACGAGGTCGGGGCGGACGGCGACGACCGCGCCGACGGTCAGCATGGTGATGACGGCCTCGCCGACGCCGATGAGGGCGTGGACGCCCAGCATGGCGGTGAGGACCTTGCCGATCGGGACGTCGGTGGTGCCGCCGACCGCGTAGACGAGGGTGAAGGCGGCGGCCGCGGCCGGTACGGAGGCGAGCGCGGCGACGAAGGAGGCGACGGTCACCGAGCGGCGGGTGCGGGGCAGCACGAGGACGAGGCCGCGGAAGAGCGCGTACGCGACGACGACGGTGACGACGCCCATGACGGTGATGTTCACGCCGAGGGCGGTGAGGCCGCCGTCGGCGAAGAGGATGCCCTGCATGAGCAGGACGACGGCGATGCACAGGATGCCGGTCCACGGCCCGACGAGGATCGCGGCGAGCGCCCCGCCGAGCAGGTGCCCGCTGGTCCCGGCGGCGACCGGGAAGTTCAGCATCTGCACGGCGAAGACGAAGGCCGCGACGAGGCCGGCGAGGGGCGCCGTCTTCTCGTCGAGTTCGCGGCGGGCTCCGCGCAGGCTCAGGGCGACAGCGCCGGCGGCGACGACGCCGGCGGCGGCCGACACGGGGGCGTTGATGAATCCGTCAGGTACATGCACGTCCCGAATGATGCGGCTTCCTGCGAACGACTTGCAAGAGCGCACGGAAGACAGGACGGGGCGTACGGCGGATCCGACCTTGGACGCGAGGCAGATCACACCGGGGACCGGCTTGGCCGCGCGAGGAGGGGGAAGAAGTGAAACATTGACTTATACCCGGACGAGTCGGGAGGAATCTCCATGGCCACCGCAGTGGACGACCACGCCAAGGGACGGATCATCAGCGACGCCCCGCTCTCCCGGCCCGTCCCCGTCGCGCTCCGCTACGACCCCGGCTTCACCCCCGCGACCGTCCGCCTCGGCTTCCCCGGCGGCGTCGAGTGGTCCTTCCCCCGCGCCCTCCTGGAGACCGGTCTGAAGACCCCGACCCGGCGCGGCGACATCGGCGTCTGGCCGTGCGGGCGCGTGCAGACGGTCGTCGAGCTGCACCGGGAGGACGGGGTGGTGACGGTCGTCCAGTTCGACACGACGGCCCTGTCGCGCTTCCTCCGGCACACGTACGCCGCCAACGCTTCGGTGACGAGGCGATGACGGCGTACGGACGAGCGGAGCTCAGACCGCTCAGACCTTGACGAGGTCGGGCTTGCCGCTGGAGTCGCCGTCCGTGGCGGCGGCGAGGCCCTCGCCCTCCACGTCGACGTTCGGCAGCACCCGGTCCAGCCACTTCGGCAGCCACCAGGCCTTGTGGCCGAGGAGCGCCAGGACGGCCGGGACGATCGCCATGCGGACCACGAAGGCGTCGAAGAGGACCGCGACCGCGAGGCCGAAGCCGATCATCTTGATCATCTGGTCGTCCATGCCGATGAAGCCGGAGAAGACCGCGATCATGATGACGGCCGCCGCGACGACCACCCGGGCGCTGTGCCGGAAGCCGGTCACGATCGCCTCGCCGGGCCGCTGCCCGTGGACGTACGCCTCGCGCATCCGGGTCACGAGGAAGACCTCGTAGTCCATCGCGAGGCCGAAGACCACACCCACCATGAAGATCGGCATCATCGACATGACCGGGCCGGTCTGCTCGACGCCGAACAGGCCGCCGAGCCAGCCCCACTGGAAGACCGCGACGACCGCGCCGAGGGCCGCGACCACCGAGAGCAGGAAGCCGAGGGCCGCCTTCAGGGGGACGAGGACCGAGCGGAAGACCAGGGTCAGGAGGATGAAGGCGAGGCCGACGACGAGGGCCAGGTACGGCACCAGGGCGTCGTTCATCTTCTGCGAGAAGTCGACGTTCATCGCGGTCGCGCCGGAGACGAGGACGTCGTCGCCGGTGGCCTCGCGGATGTCGTGGACGAGCGTCTCGGTCTCGGCGGAGGACGGCCGGTCCTTCGGGACGACGGTGATCATCGCCGCGTCGCCGGCCTTGTTCAGGGTCGGCGGGGTGACCGCCGCCCAGCCCTTCAGCTCCTTGATGGCGGAGACCGTCCGGTCGGCGGCGGCCTTGTCGCCGTCGACGACGACGAGCAGCGGGCCGTTGAAACCGGGGCCGAAGCCGTCGGACAGCGTGTCGTAGGCGCGGCGCTCGGTGGTGGAGACCGGCTTGGCCCCGTCGTCGGGGAGGCCCATCTCCAGGGAGGCGGCGGGGACGGCGATCGCGCCGAGGCCGAGGACGCCGGCGAGCAGCACCATCACGGGGCGGCGGATGACGAAGCGGGCCCAGCGGGTGCCGCCGTTGGGCTTGCCGTCACCCTCCTCGGCCAGGCCCTTGCCCTCGGCCAGGGCCTTGCGGCGCTTGCGGCCGACGACCTTGTCGCCGGCGAAGCCGAGCAGCGCCGGGATGAGGGTGAGCGCGATGAGGACGGCGATGACGACGGTCGCGGCGGCGGCGAAGCCCATCTTCGTCAGCATCGGGATGTTGACGACGGCGAGGCCGACCAGGGCGATGACGACGGTGAGACCGGCGAAGACGACGGCGGAGCCGGCCGTGCCGACCGCGCGGCCCGCGGCCTCCTCCTTCTCGCGTCCGTCGGCGAGCTCCGCGCGGTAGCGGGAGACGATGAAGAGCGCGTAGTCGATGCCGACGGCGAGGCCGATCATCATCGCGAGGGTCGAGGTCGTGTTGCCGAGGTCGAGGGCGTTCGCGAGCGCGGTGATCGAGGAGACGCCGATGCCGACGCCGATGACGGCGGTGAGCAGCGGGAGTCCGGCGGCGACGAGCGAGCCGAAGGTGATGACGAGGACGATGCCCGCGATGACCACGCCGACGATCTCGCCGGCGCCGGTCTCCGGCATGGACTGGAGGGCGTCACCGCCGAGCTCGACGGTCAGGCCCTTGCCCTGGGCGCTCTCGCCCGCCTGCTTGAGCGCGTCGCGCGTCTCGTCGGTCAGCTCCATGGCGTTGACCTTGTACGCGACGGAGACGTAGGCGGTGGAGCCGTCCTGGGAGACGGCGTGCGCGGTGTACGGGTCGGCGACCGAGACGATCTGGTCCGAGCCGGCCTTCAGCGCGGCGACGGTGTCCTCGACGACGGCCTTGTGGGCCGCGTCGGTCACCTTCTGGCCCTCCGGCGCCTTGAAGACGACGCGGGCGGAGGCCCCGTCGGCACCGGCGCCCGGGAAGCGCTCCTCGAGCAGGTCGAAGGCGCGCTGGGCCTCGGTGCCGGGGATGGAGAAGGAGCTGGAGGTCGCGACGGGCGCGGTGGCGGCGCCGATCCCGGCCACGGCCAGGAGGGCCACCCAGAGGAGGGCGACGAGCCGTCGGCGCCGGAAGGCGGCACGGCCGAGCTTGTAGAGGAACGTTGCCACGGGGGCGTACTCCCAAGGTGGGGCGGGACAGGACATGGGGAGCCGGCCCGACGGCGTGAGCGGTGCGCAGTCAGGAGAATTCGGGTGGAGAAGGAAGGAGCTGGTGGATCAGACGCCGAGTGAGGGGAGCACGACGGCGTCGAAGTACGCGCTGAGGAAGGCGCGGTCGACCGGCTGGTCCTCGATCAGGGGCCGGGCGATGAACGCACCGATCAGCATGTGCGGGACGAGCTTCAGCGCCGGGTTGGCGGCGTCGATCTCGCCCCTGCGGACCGCTCGCTGGAGCACCTCGTCGAGGCCGTTCATCTCGGGTTCGATGAGCAGCTCGCGCAGGGCCCGGTGCAGTTCGGGGTTGGTGTGGACGGCGTGGGCGAGGCCGCGCATGAGTGCGGCGTCCTTGTCCAGCTGGCAGTCGTCGGCGTGGTCGAGCATCTGCTCGATGTCGCCGCGCAGGGTGCCGGTGTCGATCTCGGTGATGTCGACCGGCTTGTTGTGCCGCATCGCCCGGGCGACCAGCTCGGGCTTGCTCCCCCACTGGCGGTAGAGGGTGGCCTTGCTGGAGTGGGTGCGGGCGGCGACGGCGTCCATGGTGAGGGCGTCGTAGCCGACCTCGCGGAGGAGGTCGAGCACGGCGGCGTACAGCTCGGACTCCCGCTCGGGAGTGAGTCTGCTGCGTGCCATGTCCGGTCCTCCTGTACGACGGGAAAGTGCGAACGAAACGGTTTCGTACAGCTCTTCCGGTACGAAGATACTCCCCGCCCTGAGCGAAACGAAACCGTTTCGTACGTGTCCCGCGCCACATACCCGAAGGTACGTACGAGTTGCCGCACCCCCTCCCCGCGGAAAGCATGTGAAGGTGAGTGACAAGGCGAGCAGTGACAAGGCGAGCGACGACACGGCGAACGGCGACGACGCCGCGTACCTCCGGTTCCCGCACCTCCACGACGACCTGCTGTGCTTCGCGGCCGAGGACGATCTCTGGATCGCGCCCCTCGTCCCCGAGGGCCACCGGCCGGGCCGGGCCTGGCGGCTCACCGTCGACCGGACCCGGGTCGGACACCCACGCTTCTCGCCGGACGGCCGCCACATCGCCTACACGAACTGGCGGAGCCTCGACCCGGAGATCCACCTCGTCCCCGTCGAGGGCGGCACCGCCCGCCGCCTGACCTACTGGGGCTCGACCGACACCCGCGTCTGCGGCTGGACGCCCCCGGACCCCGACCGGGGCGGGCGCTCCGACATCCTCGCCGTCTCCTCGCACGGTCAGCCGTTCTCGTACTTCTCCTGGGCCTACTCCGTGCCGACCGACGGCTCCCCCGGCGGCCGGCTGCCCTGGGGCCCGGTCTCCGACCTCACCGTCACCGAGGACCGCAGGACCCTCCTCCTCACCGGAAAGCCGCCCCACGAGCCCGCCGCCTGGAAGCGGTACCGGGGCGGCGCCACCGGCCGCCTCTGGCTCCACGGCGAACGGCTGCTCCCCGACCTCGACGGCCACCTCGACTGCGCGATGGCCGTCGACGGCCGGATCGCCTTCCTCTCCGACCACGAGGGCGTCGGCAACCTCTACTCCTGCCTGCCCGACGGCACCGACCTGCGCCGCCACACCGACCACGACGAGTTCTACGCCCGGCACGCCTCCACCGACGGCCGCCGGGTCGTCTACCAGTGCGCGGGCTCGCTGTGGATCGTCGACGCGCTCACCGCCGACTCCCGCCCCCGGAAGCTCGACGTCCGGCTCGGCGGGCAGCGCGTCGGCCGCCGTCCGTACCAGGTGCCCGCCGCCCACCACATCGACGCCGTCTCCGTCGACGAGACCGGCCGGGCCAGCGCCGTCTCCGTACGCGGCAGCCTGTACTGGCTCACGCACCGCGACGGCCCGGCCCGCACGATCGTCGACACCCCCGGCATCCGCGTACGGCTCCCGGAGATGCTCGGCAGCGGCGGCCAGGTCGCGTACGTCACCGACGCCGACGGCGAGGACGCCGTCGAGGTCGCCTACCTCCCGCGCGCCAGCGGCGACCGCCCGCCCCGCAGGCTCGCCTCCGGCGGCCTCGGCCGGGTCGAGGAGCTCATCGCCGACCCCGACGGCGAACGCCTCGCCATCGCCTCGCACGACGGCCGGCTCCTCCTCCTCGACGCGACGGAGGACTCCAACGGCGAGGTCACCGAGCTGATCAGGTCCGTCAACGGCCCCGTCCGCGACCTCGCCTTCTCCCCCGACGGCGCCTGGCTCACCTGGTCCCACCCCGGCATCGGCCGCTCCCTGCGCTCCATCAAGATGGCCCGCATCTCCGGCCCCGGCGCCCGGGCGGTCGTCGACGTCACCAACGGCCGCTTCGAGGACGAGAACCCCGTCTTCACCCGCGACGGCCGCTACCTCGCCTTCCTCTCCTGGCGCGGCTTCGACCCGGTCTACGACGTCCACACCGGCGACCTCTCCTTCCCGCTCGGCTGCCGCCCCTACCTCGTCCCGCTCTCCTCGGCCACGCCGTCCCCCTTCGCGCTGCTCCCCGACGGGCGCCCGGCGGCCGGCGGCCTCGACCCGGCCGACGACGACACGGACAGCGGCGACGGCACGGTCACCGTCGAGATCGAGGGGCTCCCCGACCGGGTCACGCCGATCCCGGTCGCCGCCTCCAAGTACTCGGCGCTCGCCCCCGTCAGCGGCGGCGGGCTCGTCTGGCTGCGCTGGCCCATCTCGGGCGCGCTCGGCGAGACCTTCGCCAACCCGGCCGACACCTCGGGCCGCCCCACGCTCGAACACTTCACCATCACCAAGGCCCGCAAGACCGAACTCGCCAAGGACCTCGACTGGTTCGCGGTCAGCGGCGACGGCACCCGGCTCGTCGTCGCCGACGAGGGCGAGCTGCGGGCCGTGCCCGCCACCGAGTCCGGCGACGGCGACTCGACCGTCTACCTCGACCTGCGGCGCATCCTCCACGAGGTCGACCCCGGCGCCGAGTGGCGGGGCGCGTTCGACGAGGCCGGGCGGATCGTCCGCGCGTACTTCTGGGAGCCGGGGATGGGCGGCGTCGACTGGTCGGCCGTCCTCGACCAGTACCGGCCGCTCGTCGAGCGGGTCGCCTCCCCCGACGAGTTCGCCGACCTGCTGCGCGAGGTCATGGGCGAGCTCGGCACCTCGCACGCGTACGTCACCCCCGCCCGCCGCAACGAGGGCCCGCCGCACTACCAGCGGGCCATGGGCCTCCTCGGCGCCAACCTCGTGCCCCGCGAGGCCGGCTGGACGGTGAAGCGGATCCTGCCCGGCGAGTCCTCCGACTCCAAGGCCCGCTCCCCCCTCGCCGGTACGGGCATCCGCGAGGGCGCCGTCCTCACCCACGTCGACGGGCGGCCCGTCGACCCGGTCGCGGGCCCGTACCCGCTCTTCTCCGGCACCGGCGGCACCACCGTCGAGCTCACCTTCACCCCCGCCGAGGGCGAGGGCCGCTCCCGTCGCGTCGCCGTCGTCCCGCTCGTCGACGAACGGCCGCTGCGCTACCAGGACTGGGTGGCCAAGCGCCGGGCCGTCGTCCGCGAGCTCAGCGGCGGGCGCTGCGGCTACCTCCACATCCCCGACATGGGCGGCTCCGGCTGGGCGCAGTTCAACCGCGACCTGCGCATGGAGGTCTCCCGGCCCGCGCTCATCGTCGACGTCCGGGGCAACGCGGGCGGCAACATCAGCGAGCTGGTCATAGAGAAACTGACCCGCAGGATCCTCGGCTGGGACCTCACCCGGGACGCCCAGCCGGTCTCGTACGCCTCCAACGCCCCGCGCGGGCCCGTCGTCGCGCTCGCCGACGAGGCGACCTCCTCGGACGGCGACATGATCACCGCCGCGTTCAAGCTGCTCGGCCTCGGGCCGGTCGTCGGCCAGCGGACGTGGGGCGGCGTCGTCGGCATGACGGGCCGCCACCGGCTCGGCGACGGCACGCAGATCACGGTGCCGATGAACGCGGCCTGGTTCCCCGAGTACGGCTGGTCGCTGGAGAACCACGGCGTCGAACCGGACGTCGCGGTGCTCCGCACGCCCCTCGACTGGGCGGAGGGCCGCCACGCGCAGCTCGACGACGCGGTCAACGTCGCCCTGTCGCTCCTCGCCGAGACCCCGGCGGCGAGCCCTCCCGGCTACGAGTCGGTCCCGGACCGCTCCCGCCCGAAACTGCCGCCGCGAAGCGAGGAGTAGGAGCGGCGCGGAGGGGTCCGTCAGGACGGGCTCAGCTCCCGTTCGTACGCGGTGCCCGGCTCGCCGTCCTCCAGGGTCACGCCGCCCACCGCGCCGAACCCGGCCCGGGCGAGCACCGCGCTCGACGACGGGTTGCCCGCCGCCACCACGGCGGTCAGCCGGCTGAGCCCGTACTCCTCGACGGCCAGCCGGCACACCTCGCGTACGCCCCGGGTCGCGAGGCCCCGGCCGGTCGCCTTCTCCGCGAGCCGGTACCCGAGCTCCGCGGTGCCCGCGGCGGTGTCCACGTCGACGAGGTTGACCCGCCCGACGATCTCGCCGCCCTCGGCGACGAGCACGTGGAAGTGGATCTCCCCGGCCTCCTGGGCCTCGATCAGCGACCGGTGCCGGTCCTCGAACTCCTCGAAGTACGCATCGCCGCGATCGGGTACGGAACCGGCGAAATACGCCCGGTTCTCCCGCTCGAAAACCAGCAGTGCCGGGGCGTGATCGTCACGAAGTCGCTGAAGTCCGGGCTCTTGTTCAGGCATGAGGGCAAGCTAAGCCTTAGCTCTGGAACGCGCGCACGAATATCCTTCGGTTCCGGGCCGGTGGCGGCGAAAAACCGCCGTGCCGGATCGGGGAACGCAACGGGTCGCGAGGACGGGACAGGGAGCGTGCCGCCCCACGATCCAGAACAGGAACACCGCATGCCCGACGAACGTCCGCCGACCGGCCAAACGCTCATCCAGTCCGTCCAACGTGCCATCCACCTGCTGCGGGCCCTGCACCACCGAGGCGGCACCGCGAGCGCGAAGCAGCTCGCCCGGGACGCGGACCTGCCGCTCCCCACCGCCTACCACCTGCTGCGCACGCTCTGCCACGAGGGCCTGGTGCGCAAGGAGCGCCACGGATACACGCTCGCCGACCCGGACGGCCTCGCGGTTCCGCCGGCCACCGCGCCGGAGATCCTGCCGACCCAGGAGTGGGCGGACCACCTGAGTCTGGAACTCGACGCCGCCGTGTACTTCGTCAACTATCGCGAGGGAGACATCGCTGTCACGGCGGTCTCCCGGAACCCCGACTGCCCGCCGGTCTCGGAATGGGCCGACTTCCGGCTCACCGGCCACGCGCACGCGGCGGGGCAGGCGGTCCTCGCCCAGCTCTCCGACGCGGAGCGCGCCGACCATCTGAGCCGGCACCCGGCCGTGCCGCTGACCCGCCACACCATCGCGGGGCGGACCGCCGTCGAGCGCCGGATCGGCTCGCGGCCGCGCGGGGGCGCGCACCTGGAGTACGAGGAGTACCAGCTCGGCACGGTCTGCGCGGCCGTCCCGATCACGGTCGGCTCCTCGGCCGCCGCGCTCGCGATCTCGCTTCCGACCGCCCGCTCGTCCGAGCTCCAGCCGCTGGCCCGCAAGCTCCAGGAACGTGCGGAAAGCATTCTGCTGGACCGCACCTTCTCGGTCGCGCCCCGCAGCCCCCGACCGCCCCGCCCGTCCCGGCAGGACCAGGGAACCCCGGGGGCCCCGGGCCCGGGAACGCACGAGGACGCACCCGGTGTCCCGGGTGCGTCCTGAAGCACAGAGCCAGAGCTCAGCAGCTCCGCCGACCTAGATCTCGTAGTCCCGGTCCACCTTGTCCTGCGCTTCCTGCTGGGCCCGCCGCGTCTCCTCGTCGGAGCGGTCACGGCCCTTCGAGGCGCGCTCGGAGGCCTCGTCCTTGGCCTGCTTGGCCTTGTCCGCGAGCCTCTTCGCCTTGTCCCTGAACTGGTCTTGCATGCCCATGAAGGTTCACTCCTAGAAGGGGTGCGAGGGGGAGGGGGCCGACGCCCCTTGGGCCCCACCAGCGTGGCACGCGCGATCAGCCGACGCATGTCGACCGGTTACGCCCGGTGACTCCTGGCGTCCTCGTCGGCCGCCCCGCCCGCGCCCACGAGCCCCTTGGACACCGTGCCGAGGCGCGGCTCGAAGCGCCGCATCTCCCGCTGCCCGACCGTGGCGATCATGGACGGCAGGTAGCCCCGTACCGACTGCATCCCGCGCAGCCACCACTGTGCGTACACGTGGGCGGAGCGCCGCTCGACGCCCTCGACGATCCGGTCGACGGCCGGGCCGAGCGGGTACGTGCGGTTCGCCGGCCACGGCAGCCGGGAGCGCAGCTCGCGCATGACGTCGTCCTGGTCGGCGCCCCTGACCATGTCCGTGTCGGTCCAGGACAGGTAGCCGACGCCGACCTTCACGCCCTTGTGGGCGACCTCGGCGCGCAGGCTGTGCGCGAAGGCCTCGACGCCGGCCTTGGAGGCGCAGTACGCCGTCATCATCGGCGCCGGGGTGAGGGCGGCGAGGGAGGCGATCTGGAGGAAGTACCCCCGGGACTCCGTGAGGACCGGCAGGAACGCCCGGCCGGTCACCGCGCCGCCCACGAGGTTGACCTCGATCACCCGCCGCCAGGCGTCCGGGTCGGAGTCGGCGAACGGTCCGCCCGCCGCGACACCGGCGTTGGCGACGACGATGTCGACCTTCCCGAACCGCTCCTTGACCTCGGCGGCGACCGCCGCCATGGCCGTGTGGTCGGTGACGTCGGCGTGCCACCAGTGGGCGTCGGTGTGCAGCCGCCCGGCGACCTCCTTGAGCTGCTCCGGCTCCAGGCCGACGAGCGCGATCTTCGCGCCGCGCGCGGAGAGTTTGCGGGCGAGGAGCTCGCCGACCCCGCGCGCGCCGCCGGTGACGACCGCGACCTGACCTTCCAGACTCACCCTGCTCATGCGTCCGCCTCCTCGTTCGTCGACACGGTCTCCTTCACGCCCAGGTACGTGAGGGTCAGTTCGCGGATCTGCGCGGTGACGGCCTCGGGGGCCTCCACCGGTGTCATGTGGCCCATGCCCGGCAGCTCGACGAGCCCCGCGCAGTGCGGCAGCGCGTCCGCCATGGCACGGGAGTGGGCGGCCGGGGTGAGCCGGTCGGCGGTGCCGACGAGGACGGCGGCGGGCACCCGCAGCTCCCGCACGCCCGCTTCGAGGTCGAGCCCGGCGAGGACCTGCGACCAGCCGTACCGCGAGGGGCGCGGGCAGGCGTGGACGATGCGGGCGCAGGCGTCGACCCGCTCGGGTGCCGAGGCCGGTCCCATCGTCGCGTACTTCAGGATCCGCTTCGAGACGGCCGTGACGGGCCCGAGCGGCGCCTTCGAGCCGAGTACGGCCCTGGTGAGGCGGGTCCGCGGGCCGCCGGGCCGCAGCGGGACGACGGTGGCCTCCTCGGTGAGCCGCGCGAAGCCGGTGGAGCAGAGCAGGACGGCGGCGGCGTGCTGCCGGAACCCGGGGCGGCCGGCGGCGGCCATGATCGTCATGCCGCCCATGGAGTGCCCGGCGAGGACGGCCCGCTCCCCGGGGCCGAGGGTGGCCGCGAGCACGGCCTCCAGGTCGTCGGCGAGGGCGGTCGTCGAGTAGCCCCCGGGCCCGGGGACCGGGGAACGGCCGTGGCCGCGCTGGTCGTAGGCGATGACCCGGTGGTCGACGGCGAGCGCCCGGATCTGCTCGGCCCAGAAGCCGATGGAGCAGGTCCAGCCGTGGGCGAGGACGACGGCGGGCGCGGCGTCGGGGCCGTGCACCTCGACGTGGATCCGGGCGCCGTCGGCGGAGACGGCGGTGAGCTCGCGGGAGCCCGGCACGGCGGTCACTTGGCGGCCTCCTTCTTCCGGGAGGGGGTGCGGGTGCCGGCGGCCGGCGCCGGGACGGTCCGGGCCGCGCGGATGACCTCGTACTCCGTGAGGTCGACCTGCCGGGTCTCGCGCCGGAACTCGCCGGTCGTCCCCGGCCAGAGGGTGGTGTTGCGGCCGTTGGCGTCGAGGTACCAGCTGTCGCAGCCGCCGGCCTTCCACACGGTCCGCTCCATGCGGGCCTGCACCTTGCGGTTCCAGGCGCCGACGGCGGAGGGCCGGACGGCGAGCGCGGTGCGGCCGCCGAGGAGGGTGAGCTGGCGGAGGTAGTCGGCCATGTAGTTCAGCTGGGACTCGATCATCAGGATCATCGAGGAGTTCCCGAGGCCGGTGTTGGGGCCGATGACCGTCATGAAGTTGGGGAACCCGGCGGCGGTGGCGCCGCGCAGCGCCTCCATGCCGCCCTTCCACGCCTCGGCGAGCGTCCGTCCGTCGGCGCCGACGACCCGCTCGGCGATCGGCATGTCGGTGACGTGGAAGCCGGTGCCGAAGACGATCGCGTCGACCTCGGTCTCGGTGCCGTCGGCGGCGACGAGGGTCGAGCCGCGCACCTCGCGGAGCCCGGAGGCGACGACGTCGACGTTGGGCTGCGCGAGCGCCGGGTAGTAGGTGCTGGAGAGCAGGATCCGCTTGCAGCCGATGCGGTACGAGGGCGTCAGCTTGGCCCGCAGGACGGGGTCCTTGATCGCCTTCGCCATGTTGGCCCTGGCGAGCCGCTCGACGAGCCCGAGCTCGTTCGGCCGCTTGGTGAAGGCGCTGACCTGGAGCTCCCGGATGCCCCAGAGGAGGCCCCGGCGCAGGGTGCCGGTCGCGGGCACGGCGCGGTGCAGCCAGCGCTCCGCGCCGCTGATCTCGCGGTCCATGCGGCGCATGACCCACGGGGGCGTGCGCTGGAAGAGCGTGAGCTTCCCGACCTCCGGCTGGATGGCGGGGACGATCTGGATGGCCGAGGCGCCGGTGCCGACGACGGCGACGCGCTTGCCGGCGAGGGCGTAGTCGTGGTCCCAGCGGGCGGAGTGGAAGACCTTGCCGGGGAAGTCGGCGAGCCCCGGGACGTCGGGGATCTTCGGGTCGGAGAGCGGCCCGGTCGCGGAGACGACGACCTCGGCGCTGAACGAGCCCCGGCTCGTCTCGATCTCCCAGCGCAGCTGCTCCGCGTCCCACTCCATCCGCAGCACCTCGTGGCCGAGGCGGAGGTGCGGGCGGATCCCGAAGGTGTCGGTGACGTGCTCCAGGTACGCGCGGATGTGCCGCTGGCCGGAGAAGGTCCGGGGCCAGTCGGGGTTGGGCGCGAAGGAGAACGAGTAGAGGTGGGACGGGACGTCGCAGGCGCAGCCGGGGTAGCTGTTGTCGCGCCATGTGCCGCCCACGGAGTCGGCCCGTTCCAGGACGACGAAGTCGGTGATCCCCTCGCGCCGGAGCCGGACGGCGGCGCCGAGGCCGCCGAATCCCGATCCGATCACCGCCACCCGTACGTGCTCGTGCTTCGCCATGCCGCCTCCCGCGCGCCCGCAAGATTCCGCCAGCAATCACTGGCACAGTCGGGACTGTAGAGCAGCGGCATACCGAGCGGTAGGGGTCGGGCGAGGGAAAGTTACCGACGGTACGACATAGGCTGGCGGGCGTGGCAGAAGGATCGGGAACCGACGGGGACGCACGCGGGGTCGGCACGGAAGGCGCCGCGACCGCACAGGGCGCGGGCACGGGCGTACGCGAGTACCGCATGGAGGAACTGGCCACCGCCGCGGGCATCACCGTCCGCACCCTGCGCTTCTACCGCGAGCGCGGCCTGATCCCGCCGCCCCGCCGCGAGGGCCGCATCGCCTGGTACGACGAGAACCACCTCGCCCGGCTCCGCACGATCGCCGCCCTCCTGGAGCGCGGCCACACCCTCAACGGCATCGCCGACCTCACCACCGCCTTCGAGAGCGGCCGCAACGTCCGCGAGGTCCTCGCCCTCGGCTCCCCCACCGAGGAGGAGCCCGTCCGCCTCACCCCCGAGGAACTCGCCGACCACTTCGCCGGCGAGGTCACCCCCGAGAACCTCGCCGCCGCGCTCGACCTCGGCTACCTCGCCACCGACGGCGAGGAGATCATCCACACCAGCCGCCGCCTGCTCGACGTCTCCGCCGCGCTCGTCCGCGAGGGCGTCCCCCTGGCCGCCGTCCTGAAGGCCGGCGCCGACGTCCGCGTCCACGCCGAGGCCCTGGCGGACATCTTCGCCACCCTCCTGGCCACCCACGCCCCGAACCGCGACCCGGCCCCCCTCCGCCCCCTGGCGAAGAGCGTGGTCGAGGCCGAACTCTCCCTCGCCCTCGACCGACGCCTGAACCCCGGTTCTCAGATGTCGTAGACCGCCGTGACGGGCGCGTGGTCGCTCCACCGCTCGTCGTGGGTGGCGGCGCGCTCGACGAAGGCCTTGACGGCCCTGGCGGCGAGTCCGGGGGTGGCGACCTGGTAGTCGATGCGCCAGCCGCTGTCGTTGTCGAAGGCGCGGCCGCGGTAGGACCACCACGAGTAGGGGCCCTCGACGTCGGGGTGGAGGGCGCGGACGACGTCGACGTACCCGCCGTCGGCGTCCTCGAAGACGCGGCCGAGCCACTCCCGCTCCTCGGGGAGGAAGCCGGCGTTCTTCCGGTTCGCCTTCCAGTTCTTGAGGTCGGCCTCGCGGTGGGCGATGTTCCAGTCGCCGCAGACGACGACCTCGCGGCCCTCGGCGGCGGCGCGGACCCTGAGCTCCTTCAGGTACGGCAGGAACTCGCCCATGAAGCGGTACTTCTCGTCCTGGCGCTCGGTGTCGACCTCGCCGGAGGGCAGGTAGAGGCTGGCGACGACGACGCCGGGCAGGTCGGCCTCGACGTACCGGCCGCTGCCGTCGAACTCGCTCGACCCGAAGCCGACGCGCACGGCGTCGGGCTCGCGGCGCGTGTAGAGGGAGACGCCGGCGCGGCCCTTGGCGGCGGCGGGCGCGTGGGCGGTGAACCACCCCTCGGGCGCCCGCACCTCCTCCGGCAGCTGCGCCTCCTCGGCGCGCACCTCCTGGAGGCAGACGGCGTCGGCGGAGGTCCCCGCCAGCCACTCGACGAAGCCCTTCTTGGCGGCGGCGCGGAGGCCATTCACATTCACGCTTGTCACGGTGAGCATCCCGGGAGAATACCGACACCCGCGCCCGTCGATGTCGCATACACGTACGATTCGCCGCATGCACATCCGCCCCACGCCCTATGACCACCCGGACGCCGTCGCCCTGGAGCAGGCCGTCCAGCGGGAGTACATGGTCCGCTACGACAGCGACGGCGACGCGACCCCGCTGGACCCGAAGATGTTCGTCCCGCCGCACGGCCTCTACCTCCTCGTGTACGACGCCGAGGGCCGCCCGGTAGCCAGCGGCGGCTGGCGGACGCAGGACGAGAACGAGTACGGGTACGCGGACGGGGACGCGGAACTGAAGCGCATGTACGTGGCCCCGGAGGCGCGGGGCCTGGGCCTGGCCCGCCGGGTCCTGGCGGCCCTGGAGGAGGACGCGCGGGCGGCGGGCCGGACCCGGATGGTCCTGGAGACGGGCACGGCCCAGCCGGAGGCGATCGCGCTGTACGCGTCGAGCGGCTACGAGCCGTGCCGGGAGAAGTTCGGCCACTACCGCCACTACGAGAGCAGCCGCTGCTTCGCGAAGCCGCTGGTCCAGGGCCCGATTCGACACCCGTTGCCGGACAGGCCCTAGGAGACCGCTTCCTCCTCGGGCCCGCGCGCCCGCACCGGGACGGTCACCGGGATCCGGGCGGGCGCCAGGCTCCGCGCGAGCCCCTCGGTGAGCCCGCCGGCGAGGAAGGCCCCGACGGCCGTCAGGGCCGGCACGACACCGGCCCCCAGGGTGCTCAGGCCGAGCACGTTCACGAGGTACAGGCGCAGGACGAACAGCGGCCCGAACTCGCCGAGGGCGACGACGAGGGCGGCGGCGTTCCCCCACCGGAACCCCCGGGCCCCGAGCGGCGACACGCCGAGCAGGGCGGGCGCCCCGGCCCGGGCCCGCCGGGTCTCGCGCCACCAGTACGCGCCGAGCAGCACGAGCCCGAGCACGAGCAGCGCGGGGATCGGCGAGACCGGCAGGGCGGTGCCCCGGAGCGGCGTCCACCACCCGTAGCCCCGCCCCTCGACGAGGGCGAAGACGACGAGCCCGAACCCCAGGGCGCCCAGCGCGACCCCGGCGAGGGTCCGTCGAGCACGATCACCCGCAGGCCGCACACCAGGAGCGGTCCGCCGCCACGGCACCCGGGGTGCGCCCCCCCGGGTGACGGCACGTCATCCGAGACCCGGAATCCCGAAGTCCCGTAAGCGCGAAGGAAAACGGAAGGGTCAATTCCCTCCTATTCCCCTTTTCCGAACGAACTCTCGAATGACACGATCATGACGAACTACGCGCCATACATCTGTCCCTCTCTCGAAAGTGTGACCGCCAGCAGATGCGCATATCCCTCGGCATGGCACGCCGCCGCACCGCCGGTGCCGCCATGCTCTCCCTGGCCACCGCCCTCACCGGGCTCGCCTTCCCCGCCACCGCACAGGCCGCCACGACCTGTGCCGCCGGCGTCTGGAAGGCCCAGTACTACGCCAACACCACGCTCACCGGCACGCCGAAGCTCGAAGTCTGCGACACCGCCATCGCCGAGAACTACGGTCTCGGCGACCCCGCCGGCGTCACCCTGCCGAAGGACAAGTTCGGCGCCCGCTGGAGCACCACCCGCAACTTCGGCTCCGGCGGCCCCTTCGACCTCACCGTGGCCGTCCAGGACGGCGCGCGCGTCTACCTCGACGGCGTCCGCAAGATCGACATCTGGCGCGACGTCTCCACGACGCAGAAGAAGACGGTCCGCCTGACCGTCCCGAAGGGCACCCACACCCTGCGCGTGGACTTCGTCGCCTGGACCGGCACCGCGAACGTCTCCTTCGCGTACACGCCGGTCATCGGCACCACGTACGACCGGGTCGCGCCCCTGGCCCCCACCGGCGTCAAGGCCGTCTACTCGGCGTCCACCCTGAAGACCACGGTGACCTGGGCGCGCAACGCCGAGATGGACCTGGCCGGTTACCGCATCTGGCGCCGCACTGGCGCCACGGGCACCTGGGTCCGGCTCAACGCCACCACCCTCACCGGCACCACGTACACCGACGCGCCCCCGGCCACCGGCGCCCGGTACGAGTACGTCCTCCGCGCGGACGACCGCTCCGGCAACGCCTCGCCCCTGTCCGCCGTCGCGGGCGTCACCAGCGCCGACAAGACGGCCCCCGGTGTCCCCACCGGGTTCAAGGCCCTCCTGGACCCGTACGGTGCCGGCGCCCGGCTCTCCTGGTCCGCGGCGAGCGGAGCGAGCGCCTACGAGGTCCAGCGCGCCCTGACGCCCTCGGGCCCGTACGCCACCGTCGGCCCGATCGTGGCCGGCCTGGAGATGACGGACCCGAGCGTCGCCCCGGCCACGACCTACCACTACCGCGTGCGCGCCCGTGACGCGGCGGGCAACACCTCCGCGTACTCCGCGGCGGTCCAGCTCGTGGTGCCCGAGACCAGGCCCCTGGCGCCGACCGGCGTCTCCGCCGGCGGCTCGCTCGAAGGCAACACCGTCGGCTGGACGTACAACACCGACGCGACCCACCGGTTCCACGTGTACGCCGCCTCCTCGGCCTCCGGCCCGTGGACCCGGCTGACCGAGACCCCGGCGCCCAACGCCCTGTACAGGGACGCCTCGGCGGTCCCCGGCGAGCTGCGCTACTACCACGTCCGCACCGTCACCCCCCTCGGCACGGAGTCGTACCCGTCGGCGACGGTCTCGGCCACCCGCATCCGCGACACCACCCCGCCCCCCGCGCCGTACGGCCTGAGCGCGTGGAGCAGCACGGACGGCGTGCACCTCACCTGGACGCCCAACACCGGCGACGACACGAACCACTACGTCGTCATGCGCAAGCAGACGTTCGACGGCTGGGAGCAGCTCGCCAACGTCTGGGGCGCCGGGAGCGGCTCGTACGTGGACACCAGCGGCCAGGAGGGCGTGTCGTACGGCTACACCGTCCTCGCCGTCGACGAGGTCGGCAACACCTCCCGCCTGCCCGAGCCCGGCTACAACACCGTCTACGGCAAGCGCCTGCCCGTCTACCAGCCCCCGGCCGCGCCCGCCGCGCTGACCGCCGCGCTCACCGAGACCGGCAAGGTCGCACTGGAGTGGACCGCGAGCACGACGGCCGGCATCAGGGGCTACTACGTCTACCGCACGACCGGCACGGACATGGAGCAGGCCTACGCCGTCTCCGCCCTCCTCACCGGGACGACCTTCACCGACGAGACCGCGACCCCCGGCAGGACCTGGCGCTACGTGGTCCGCGCCATCCCCGTGGACGGCCCGCGGTCGGACGCCTCGCCGACGGCCGAGGTCACCGTGCCCTGCCCGACCACGACCGCCCCGGCCACGCCCCGCCTCACCGGGAGCGACTTCTACGAGGGCAACGTCCGGCTCGCCTGGGAGACGGGCACGTGCGACGGGGGCAACACCGTCTCGTACAACGTGTACCGCTCCCGCGACGGCCGCCCCTTCGCCCCGGCGAACCTCGTCGCCACGGGCGTCACGGACCCGTCGTACGCGGACCCCGGCCTCGCGCCGGCGACCTACTACTACGTCGTGACCGCCGTCTCCGCCGACGGCACCGAGTCGGCCCCCACCGGCACGATCTCGGTCTCCGTCCCGTACACCTCCTGACACACCGAAGGCCCCCGCCGCCCGGACACACACTCCGGACGGCGGGGGCCTTCGCCGTGCCACACCCCCCGAACGACGAGAATCCCGCCCGATCTTGCGATCGGACGGGATTCCCGGTGTCTGTGGACCTGTGGGGATTTGAACCCCAGACCCCCTCGATGCGAACGAGGTGCGCTACCAGACTGCGCCACAGGCCCTTGCGACGTGTGAAACATTAGCACCTGGATCGGGAAGAACAAAAATCGGTTCCGCCGCAGGTCAGTCGGGGGGTCGTCGCGGGCCCCCCGGGCGGGGTCATTCGTTGGCCGCGCGGGGGCGGTCGTCGTCGGCGTACTGGTCGAAGAGCGGGGTGCGGCCGTGGTCGCGGCCGCGGCGCGGCGGGGTGGCCGGGCGGCGGCGCGGGGCGGGGGCCGGGGGCGGGGTCGGGTCGGCGGCCGTGGAGGAGCGGGCCGCGCTCCAGGTCTCCGGGTCCGTGATGTCGACGCCGCCGGGCGCGCGCGGGGCCACGGGGGCCGTCACGTACGTGGGGAGCGGGACCGGGACCGGTTCCCAGCTGTCGCCGCGGGCCGGGCCGCGCTCGCGCTGCTGGTCGACCCACTCCGCGTGGTCCGTCTGCTCGACCAGGGCCCGGCGGTCCGCCTCCTGCGGGGACGGGGACGGGTCGACGGCGGGCTCGGGCGTCGGGGCCGGGCGTCGCGACTCGCGCAGCCGGGCCGCCGCCGCCTCCGCGCGGCGCCGGTCCATGACGTACACGAAGCGCCGGCGTTCCTGGATCCGCAGGTGCACGATGTACGCGCTCAGGAGCACCGCGGGGACGGCGGGCGCCCACAGGAGGTGGACGCCGCCGACGGCCGCGACCGCCGCGCCGACGCTGAAGGCGGCGAAGAGCAGCATGGTGGTGCGCCGGCGGCGGGCCAGGACCTTGCCCCTGCGGGCGCGTTCGGCCGCCGCGCCGGGGGCGGCGGGGCGGGCGGGGTCGGAGCCCGCGGAGGGGGCCGCCGAGGGGCCTGGAGAGGGGGCCGGGGAAGGGGCCGGCGCGGGCGCCGGCGCGGCTTCCTGGGCCGGTTCCGGGAGTTCCAGGCGCGCCTCGGTTCTGGCCGCGGGCGCGGAAAAGCCCCGGACGTCGACCGAGCTGAGTCGCTCGGTCGCCTCGTCCGGCTCCCCGTCGGGCGTCGGTTCCTCCGCCGTACGGTCCCGCTCTTTGAGCTCCTTGGCGTACCGGCGCTCCATTCCCGCCCGTCCGGACAGCAGCCGGATGGCGGTGCTGAAGCGTTCCGTCGGACGGGCTTCGTTCAGCTCGTCCTGCCTGCGGAGCCACATCGGCACCAAGTAGGCGGCCCAGGCCCCGACGATGACTGCGTAGATGAGGCCGCTGCTGCTCACGCCTCACACGGTAGAGGGGTTCGCGGGGGGCCATCGGCCAATTGGCCCGGTGTGTCGCACGATCTGGCTGATATCACTGAACTTTTTTGTGATTGTTCAGATCGTTCGCGGCCAATTGGCGATTAAATTCGAACACTTATTTCATTCTTTGCGAGAGGCGCCATCTCCGCAACAAGCCTTCCGGCACCTCTTCCGCCGTCAGCGCGAACACCAGATGATCCCGCCAGGCGCCGTCGATGTGGAGGTAACGCGGCCGCAACCCCTCCTCGCGGAAACCGAGTTTCTCGACGACCCGGCGCGAAGGCCCGTTCTCGGGGCGGATGCAGACCTCCATCCGGTGCAGCCCGACCACCCGGAAGCAGTGGTCCGTGGCGAGCGCGACCGCCGTCGGCATCACCCCGCGACCGGCCACCTCGCTGTCCACCCAGTAGCCCACGTGACCGGAGCACATCGAGCCCCAGGTGATCCCGGCCACCGTCAACTGCCCGACCAGCCGCCCCTGGTACTCGATGACGAACGGCAGCATCCGCCCGGCCTTCGCCTCCGCCCGCAGGTGGCGCACCATCTGACGGTACGTCGGCCGCTGCGCGACCGGCCCGCCCGGCGCCGGCGGCGGCACCGTCGCCTCCCAGGGGCGGAGCCACTCGCGGTTGCGCCGGTTCACCTCGCGCCAGGCCCGGTGGTCGCCCATCTTTATGGGGCGCAGCACGACGTCCCCGTCGACGAGGACCACCGGCCAGGACGGGATCACGACGATCTCGGGTGGTCGCCGCCGCGGATCTGGTCGACGGCGTGACGGAGGAGGGGTTCCAGGACGGCCAGACCGTCCCGTACGCCGCCCGGGGAGCCCGGCAGGTTCACGATCAGCGTCCCGCCCGCGACGCCCGCCAGGCCGCGCGAGAGCGCCGCCGTGGGCACCTTCTCCCGGCCGAACGCGCGGATGGCCTCCGGGATGCCCGGGATCTCGCGGTCGAGGACCCTGCGGGTGGCCTCGGGGGTCTCGTCCGTGGGCGAGATGCCCGTGCCGCCGGTGGTCACGATCACGTCGTACCCGGCGGCGACGCCGGCGCGCAGGGCTGCCTCGACGGGGGCCCCGTCCGGGACGACCTGGGGGCCGTCCACGGCGAAGCCCATCGCGGCGAGGCCCTCGGCGATCAGCGGGCCGCCCTTGTCCTCGTACACGCCGGCGGAGGCGCGGTTGGAGGCGGTGACGACGAGCGCGCGGTAGCCGCCCCGGAGGCCCGTCACGCCTCGCCCCGCGTCCAGTGACCCGACTTCCCGCCCGTCTTCTCCTCCACCCGTACGTCGGAGATGACCGCGCCCTTGTCGACCGCCTTCACCATGTCGACGACGGTCAGGGCCGCCACAGAGACCGCGGTCAGGGCCTCCATCTCGACGCCCGTGCGGTCCGTCGTCCTCACGGTCGCGAGGATCTCGACGGCCTCGTCCGTGACCGCGAGGTCGAGCGTCACGCCCGAGACGGCCAGCGGGTGGCAGAGCGGGATGAGGTCGGGCGTCTTCTTCGCGCCCATGATCCCGGCGATCCGGGCCGTCGCGAGCGCGTCGCCCTTCGGGACGCCCTCACCGCGCAGCAGCTCGATCACGCGCGGCGAGACGAGGACCCGCCCGCTGGCCCGCGCGGTGCGGGCCGTGACGTCCTTGGCGGAGACGTCGACCATGCGGGCCGCCCCCGCCTCGTCGATGTGGGTGAGACCTTGCTGCGTGCTCATCGCCGTGACACTCCCGGTCGCTGGTAGGGCCTGCCCGACCATGGGCGTCGGACAGGCCGGGTCGTTCGGTGCGTGCGCTCGGCGTGCGGCCGGGGCGTGTGCGTAGCGGAGCTACGGGGACGTCGCGGACGTGCGGCGAGCGTGCGTGCCGGGCGGGCCGGACCCGACGGGAACGGTCGGGCAGGCCCTGCGGGACGACACCGTACCCCCACCCTCGCCCCCTCAGCCGAGGAGGACCACTTCGAGCTCGGTGCCCGGTTCGACGCTCGTCGTCTCCTCCGGGACCACGAGCAGGCAGTCCGCGTGCGCCAGGGCCGCGATCAGGTGCGAACCCTCACCGCCCACAGGGGTGACGGTGCCCGCCCCGGGGTCGTACGTGCCCCGCAGGAACTGGCGTCGGCCGGCGGGCGAGGAGAGCGCCTTCCCGGACGTGAGGACCGCGCGGACGCGGGGGCGGTGCAGGTCCTCCAGGCCCGCGAGGGCTCTGATCGCGGGGCGGACGAACAGCTCGAAGGAGACGTACGAGGAGACCGGGTTGCCCGGCAGCGCGAGCAGCGGGATCTGCTCCTCGCCGATCGCCCCGAAGCCCTGCGGCTTGCCCGGCTGCATCGCCAGCTTGCGGAAGTCGACCTGGCCCTCGGAGGTCAGCGCCTCCTTCACCACGTCGTACGCCCCGACGCTCACCCCGCCCGTCGTCACGATGAGGTCCGCCCGGATGAGCTGGTCCTCGATCGTGGCCCGCAGCTCCTCGGCGTCGTCGGTGACGGCGCCCACCCGGTAGGCGAGGGCGCCCGCGTCCCGCGCGGCGGCGGCCAGCGCGAAGCTGTTGGAGTCGTGGATCTGGCCCTCGCCGAGCGGCTCGCCGGGCTGGACCAGCTCGCTGCCGGTGGAGAGGACGACCACCCGGGGGCGCGGACGCACCCGCACGGTGCCGCGGCCGATCGCCGCGAGCAGGCCGATCTGCGGCGGCCCGAGGACCGTGCCGGCCGCGAGGGCCGGCTCCCCCGCCCGCACGTCGCTGCCCGCCGTACGGACATGGGCGCCGGCCTCGGCGGAGCGGTGGACGCGGACCTCGCCGCCCGCGCCCTCGGGCGCCGCGGACGCGGCGCGCATGCCGGTGGCCGCGCCCCCGCCCGTACCGCCGTCGGTCCACTCGACCGGGACGACGGCCTCGGCGCCGGGCGGCAGCGGGGCGCCGGTCATGATGCGGGCGGCCTGGCCGGGGCCGACCGTCGGCAGCGAGCCGTCACCGGCGGCGACGTCGCCGATGACGGTGAGGACGGCCGGGAACTCCTCGGTGGCGCCGGTGACATCGGCGACCCGGACCGCGTACCCGTCCATGGAGCTGTTGTCGAAGGGCGGCAGCGCGACCGGCACCGTCACGTCCTCGACGAGGACGCAGCCCTGCGCGTCGAGGAGCTGGAGCTCGATGGGTTCGAGCGGGCCGACGGTCGCGAGGATGTCGGCGAGGTGCTCGTCCACCGACCACAGGCCGTGGGCCGGGCCCGCGCAGGGGTCGGCGGTGGAGTCGTGCCCGTGGTCGTCGGACGGTGCCGTGCTGCTGCTCAAGGTCCTACATCTCCTCGTTGACGTACCTCCGGAGCCAGTCCCGGAAGTCCGGTCCCAGATCCTCACGTTCGCACGCGAGTCTGACAATGGCACGCAGGTAGTCCCCGCGGTCGCCGGTGTCATAGCGACGGCCCTTGAAGACGACGCCGTGGACGGGTCCGCCGATCTTCTCGTCGGCCGCCAGCGTCTGCAGGGCGTCGGTCAGCTGGATCTCGCCACCGCGGCCCGGCTCGGTCTCGCGGAGGACGTCGAAGACGGCCGGGTCGAGGACGTAGCGGCCGATGATCGCGTAGTTGCTCGGCGCCTCGGACGGCTCCGGCTTCTCGACGAGGTCCGTCACGCGCACGACGTCCGCGTCGCCGGTCGTCTCGACGGCCGCGCAGCCGTACAGGTGGATCTGCGAGGGCTCGACCTCCATGAGGGCGATCACGCTGCCGCCCTCGCGCTCCTGGACCTCCACCATGCGCGCGAGCAGCGGGTCGCGCGGGTCGATCAGGTCGTCGCCGAGGAGGACGGCGAAGGGCTGGTCGCCGACGTGCGGGGCGGCGCACAGGACGGCGTGGCCGAGGCCGCGCGGGGCGCCCTGGCGCACGTAGTGCATGGTGGCCAGGTCGCTCGGCTCCTGGACCTTCGAGAGACGCTCCTCGTCACCCTTGCGGATCAGCGCTTCCTCGAGCTCGTGGTTCCGGTCGAAATGGTCCTCCAGGGGACGCTTGTTCCGGCCGGTGACCATCAGGACGTCGGAGAGGCCGGCCGCGACGGCCTCCTCGACGACGTACTGGATGGCCGGCTTGTCGACGACGGGCAGCATTTCCTTCGGCGTCGCCTTCGTCGCCGGAAGGAAGCGGGTGCCGAGGCCCGCGGCGGGGATGACAGCCTTGCTGATCCGGCCGAGCCTGGGGAGCGAGTGATTCATACGGTGCACTTTAACGGTTGGGAATGAGAGGAAGATGTGACTTCCATCAACTTCCTCCCGATAAAGACAGTTACGCTACTTTCACGAAAAGGCATGAGCCCGACATGACACCCACAACACCCGAGAACGCCTCTCAGGAAATGTCCGAAAAGGCCCTGATGCGTCGTCGGCTTCTGGAAGCCAGGTCCGCCCTCGGCGCCGAATTCCTCACGCTGACGGCCGCGTCCCTCGCCCACCGGGGAGTGGAACTCGCCGAACTCGCGGAGGCGTCCACCGTCGCCGCCTATGTGTCGGTCGGCCGCGAACCGGGAACGCGCGCCCTGCTCGACGCGCTCCACGCGCGCGGGGTGCGGGTCCTGCTCCCGGTGCTGCTGCCCGACAACGACCTGGACTGGGCCGCGTACGAGGGACCCGAGCGGCTCGCGAAGGCCGGCCGGGGCCTGCTCGAACCGGTCGGGACCCGGCTCGGACCCGAGGCGGTCTGCACCGCCGACGCCGTCCTGCTCCCCGGGCTCGCCGTGGACGCGCGCGGCATGCGGCTCGGCCGGGGCGGCGGCTCGTACGACCGGGTCCTCGCCCGCCTCGCACGCGCGGGCGTGGATCCGGCCCTCGTCGTCCTCCTCTACGCGGACGAGGTGGTCCCGCGGGTCCCGGAGGAACCGCACGACCACCCCGTCCACGCGGTGGTGACCCCGGAGGGGGTCACCCGCTTCCGGCCCTGATCACGGCATCGGGGATCAGGGCTTGAGCGTGAGCGTGTCCTTCGTCGACGCGTCGACCGCCGCCTTGCCGTAGGCCCAGTCGTACAGCTCGCCCTTCGCCCACGTGTCCGTCTGGTCGGTGTAGTGCGCGTGGAAGGCGTGGCCCGAGGCGCCGGTCAGGTTGACCCACCGGGACTTGTCCCAGTCGCCGACGTTGACGACCATCCGCATCGACGGGACCCAGATGACGTCGTAGCCGCCGGCCGCGTTCCAGCCGGTGGCGTCGACCGCCGCCTCGCCGCCGCCCAGGTTCCACGGGCCGCGGTTGAGGAGCTGCTGGACGAGGCCGGGGCCGGCCGTGCCGAGCGTCTGGTTCTTCAGCGTCAGCTGGTGCAGGCGGCCCCAGCTCCAGGTCGAGACGTCCTTGCCGAGCTTCGCGGTCAGCTCCCAGCGGGCGTCCTTCATGGCCCGGGCGAGGAGCTGGTCACGGGTCTCGGTGGGCTGGTCGATCCGGTTGCCCGGGGTGACCCACCACTCGCTCTTCTCCTGCTTGAGGAGCGGGCGGACCACCTCGTACCAGCGGTCGCCGCCGTCCGGCTGCGCCGAGTCGGCGTCGCGCTCGCCGCACTCGCGGACGAGCTTGTTCTGCTCGTCGACCGGGCCGGTCGTCTCCGCCGGGCGGACGGCGATGCAGTCGCCCTCGGCGCGCAGCTCCTTGGGCAGCTTGTTGCCGAAGGCGAGCTTGAGGACGTTGCGCCAGACCGCGTTGAAGTACGCGGCGGCGGCCGAGTCGGGCTCCTGCGTGTAGTCCCAGCCCTCGAGGAGCTTCTGCGCCTCGCGGACGGCCGGGTCGGAGATGTCGACCTTCAGGAGCAGCGGGTTGAGCATGGTCGCGATCTCGCTGCGGTTGTCCGTCTGCATGGTCCGCATGTCGTCCGGCGAGATCTTGCCGCCGTCCTTGGTCTTCGACTCGATGAGGTCGTTGATCCGCTGGCTGCGCGAGCCGTAGCCCCAGTCCTTGGTGAGCAGGTCGGGGTAGGTGCGCTGGTCGAGGACGGCCTGGTTGGCGGTGACGATGTAGCCGCGGTCGGGGTTGTACTCGTACGGCAGCTGCGCGAAGGGGATGTACCCCTTCCACCGGTACGAGGAGTCCCAGCCCGGCGCCGGGAGGGTGCCGTCGCCCTTGGTCCGCTGCGGGATCCTGCCCGGGGACTGGTAGCCGATGTTGCCCTCGGTGTCGGCGTAGATCAGGTTCTGGGAGGGGACCTCGAAGTCCTTCGCGGCGACCCGGAAGGTGGGGAAGTCCTTGGCGCGGTCGAGGGCGAAGATCGCGTCCATCGACTTGCCCGGCTGGAGGGCGGTCCACTGGAGGGCGACGCCGTAGCCGGTGCCGCGGTCGGGGGCGGCGTTGCCGACGGGGGCCTTCTGGCCGACCTTCTCCAGCTCCGTGTTGCGGTCGGAGACGAGCGGGCCGTGCTCGGTCGAGCGGACCGTGATCGTCCGGCTCGCGCCGCCGGCGACCTTGATGGTCTCCTCGCGGACCGTGAAGGGCTTGACCTTGCCGTCGACGAGGTAGCCGTCGGGGCCGATCTTCTCCAGGTAGAGGTCGGTGACGTCGGCGCCGAGGTTGGTGAGGCCCCAGGCGATCTTGTCGTTGTGGCCGATGATCACGCCGGGCATGCCGGAGAAGGTATAGCCGGCGACGTCGTAGCGGCAGGTGGCCGAGACCGAGCGGCAGTGCAGGCCCATCTGGTACCAGAGGGACGGCAGCTGGGGCGCGAGGTGC
Organism: Streptomyces sp. NPDC020807; assembly: GCF_040641575.1. NCBI lineage: Bacteria > Bacillati > Actinomycetota > Actinomycetes > Kitasatosporales > Streptomycetaceae > Streptomyces > Streptomyces sp. NPDC020807. The sequence continues at coordinate 67,283 of NZ_JBFADU010000021.1, read as the reverse complement.
GGGTCGTTGGCGAGGAGCGGCTTGCCGGAGGTCGTGTACTTCCCGGCGACGACCCAGGAGTTCGAGCCGATGCCGTTGCCGTTGGGGCCGAGGAGGGCCGGGATGGAGTCCAGGACCTCGGACATCGAGGAGAGCGCGCCGAGCTGGGCGGACACGCCGTCGGCGGAGTTGCCCGGGCCGGTGCCCGGGGTGTCGCCGGTGGTCGCGCCGTCGGCCTCGCCGGGCTTGGCCGCCGGGTCGAACTGCCCGGTCGACTCGTCGACGGCGCCCCCGTCGAGGATCGGCTGGTGGAGCGCGTACGGGTACTCGGGGTAGAGCTGCTTGATCTGGCTGGCGCTCAGCCGGCTCGTCATCAGCGAGCGGTCGATCTCGTCCTGCATGTTGCCGCGCAGGTCCCAGGCCATCGCCTTGAGCCAGGCCACCGAGTCGACCGGGGTCCACGGCTCGATCGTGTAGTCGTTGGTGAGCGCGAGGGCCGCGTACTCGACGGAGATGTCCTCGGGCGCGCGGTCCTTCAGGTAGGCGTTGACGCCTTCCGCGTACGCCTGGAGGTACTTCTTCGTCTCCGGGGCGAGGACCTTGTCGTACTCCTGCTGCGCGACCCGGCGCCAGCCGAGCGTGCGGAGGAAGGCGTCGGTGTCGACCTGGCTCTCGCCGAACATCTCGGAGAGGCGCCCGGCGGTCACGTGGCGCCGGACGTCCATCTCGTAGAAGCGGTCCTGCGCCTGGACGTAGCCCTGCGCGCGGAAGAGGTCGGTCTCGTTGTCCGCGTAGATCTGCGGGACGCCGTTGGCGTCGCGCTTGACCTCGACGTCGGCGGAGAGGCTGTCGAGCCGGATCTCGCCGGTGGTCTGCGGGAACGAGGCCCGGACGGTGCTGACACCCCAGTACCCGCCGAAGCCGATGCCCGCGACCAGGGCGAGGACCAGGACGACGAGGATCAGGCGGGCGCGCCGCCCTTTCTTCTTGGCGGTCTTCTTGCCGGGGGGCGCGGTCGTGTTGGAGGGCATCGCTGTCCTTCGAGGGGCAGGGTGGTCCTGGAGTACGGGAGCAACCTTAGGCGCAGCGTCCGGACGGCCCGGACGCGGTGTCAGGGAAGCGAGCTGTAGAGAACCGCACTGGTGAGCGGGGAAGGGCAGCCCGGAGGCAAAGAGAGCGTCAAGAAAGCGTTAAAGATTAGGTAAGGTAACGAAGTGTCTGCCGCCGGGTGCTGCTGGAAAAACGATCCAGCCGCGTGCGAGGGAAGGATCGGCCACTGACTGTCCACCAGCTCAACGAACTCCTGCTCATCTGCTCGCTCGTGCTGCTCATCGCGGTCGCGGCGGTGCGGATCTCGTCACGCAGCGGGCTCCCCAGCCTGCTGCTCTACCTCGGCATCGGCATCGCGATAGGGCAGGACGGCATCGGCAACGTCGAATTCGACAACGCCGAGCTCACCCAGGTCATCGGCTACGCGGCCCTCGTCGTGATCCTCGCCGAGGGCGGCCTCGGCACGAAGTGGAAGGAGATCAAGCCGGCCCTCCCGGCCGCCGTCGTCCTCTCCACGGTCGGCGTCGCCGTCAGCGTCGGCATCACCGCCACCGCCGCCCACTACCTCGTCGGCCTGGAGTGGCAGCAGGCGCTGATCATCGGCGCCGTCGTCTCCTCCACGGACGCCGCCGCCGTCTTCTCCGTCCTGCGCAAGGTGCCGCTGCCCTCCCGGGTCACCGGTGTCCTGGAGGCCGAGTCCGGCTTCAACGACGCCCCCGTCGTCATCCTCGTCGTGGCCTTCTCCACGGCCGGACCGGTCGACGCCTGGTACGTCCTCGTCGGGACGATCGCCCTGGAGCTCGCGATCGGCGTCGCCGTCGGCCTCACCGTCGGCTTCCTCGGCGCGTACGGGCTCCGCCACGTCGCCCTGCCGGCATCCGGCCTCTACCCGATCGCCGTCATGGCCATCGCCGTCGTCGCCTACGCGGCGGGCGCCCTGGCCCACGGCTCCGGCTTCCTCGCCGTCTACCTGGCCGCGATGGTCCTCGGCAACGCCAAGCTGCCGCACGCCCCGGCCAACCGCGGCTTCGCCGAGGGACTCGGCTGGATCGCCCAGATCGGCATGTTCGTCCTGCTCGGCCTGCTGGTCACCCCGCACGAGCTGGGCCACGACTTCTGGCCCGCCGTCGTCATCGGCCTCGTCCTGACGATGGTCGCGCGGCCCATGGAGGTCATGGTCAGCCTGCTGCCCTTCAAGATCCCCTGGCAGGAGCAGGCCCTCATGTCCTGGGCCGGCCTGCGCGGAGCCGTGCCCATCATCCTCGCCACCATCCCGATGGTGGCGCAGATCGAGGGCAGCGAGCGGATCTTCAACATCGTCTTCGTCCTCGTCGTGGTCTACACCCTGGTCCAGGGCCCGACCCTGCCCTGGCTCGCGAAGGCGCTGAAGCTCGGCGACTCCTCGGCCGCCGCCGACCTCGGCGTGGAATCCGCGCCGCTGGAGCGGCTGCGCGGCCACCTGCTCTCCGTCGCCATCCCCGAGCAGTCCCGGATGCACGGCGTCGAGGTCGCGGAGCTGCGGCTCCCGGCCGGAGCGGCGGTCACCCTCGTCGTACGGGACGAGAAGAGCTTCGTCCCGGGTCCCGCGACCGTGCTGCGGCAGGGCGACGAGCTCCTCGTCGTGGCCACCGATCCGGTGCGGGACGCCACGGAGCGTCGCCTCCGGGCGGTCGGGCAGGGCGGCAAGCTCGCCGGCTGGCTCGGGACGGGCGGGGCGACGGCGGCCTCGGAGCCGAGCGGGACGCAGCTGCGATTCGGTGCGCGTCATCGGACGGGGAGCCGCTAATCGCAGGCATTATTTCGGGTCCGGGAGCGTTTCCCAGCCAGAAGGCAGGTCTTCCCTGTACCATGAAGGAACACCTGATCGAACCAACTCTGCCTGACGCAGAGCTGGCGCGACCGTATGGCGGCCGAGGCGCCCCTCCGCAGTGGGGCCGGCCCGGTATCTACCGCAGTAACGCGCATGAGGACAGCTCTCGGCGACACCCGCACCACCGTGCAGGGGCGCGCTACCAGGCGGCAGAAAGGCCAGGACCGTGGCGTCCACGGTCAACACCACGGGCAAGCGCCCCGGATACGGGCAGCTCCTGCGTACTCCCGGTGCGCTCTCCTTCCTGATCCCGGGCTTCGCCGCCCGCCAGCCCTTCGCGATGCTGACCATCGGCATCGTCCTGCTCGTCCAGAGCACCACCGGCTCCTTCGGCAGCGCCGGCGCCGTCGCCGCCGTCACCGGCGTCTCGATGGCGCTGTTCGCGCCGCAGACCGGCAAGCTCGCCGACCGCTTCGGCCAGCGCGCCGTCCTCGTGCCGGGCGTCCTCGTCCACACCGCGTCGGTCGCCCTGCTCGTGGCCCTCGCGCTCGGCGACGCCCCGATGTGGGCGCTGTTCCTGGCCGCGGTCCCCACCGGCGCCTCCGTGCCGCAGGTGGGGCCGATGGTCAGGGCCCGCTGGGCGGCGAAGCTCGACGGCACCCCGCTGATGCCGACGGCCGCGGCCTTCGAGTCCGTCACGGACGAGTTCACCTTCGTCGTCGGCCCCGTCCTCGCGACCGCCCTGTGCACCGGCATCCACCCGGCCGCGGGCCTGATCGCCGAGGCCGTCCTCACCCTCGTCGGCGGCCTGTTCTTCGCCGCGCAGCGCGCCACCCAGCCCGCGTACGGCATCACCGCGGCCGGCGGCGGCGAGCCCCACCGCTCGGCGCTCTCCGTCCCCGGCGTCCGCGTCCTGATCGTCGCCTTCCTCGGCATCGGCTCCGTGTTCGGCGGCATGCAGGTCTCCCTGACCGCGTTCTCCGCGGAGATCGGCAACCCCGGCGCCAACGGCCTGCTGTACGGCATCTTCGCCGCCGGCAACATGCTCGCGGGCATCGCGGTCGGCGCCGTCGCCTGGAAGATCGGCCCCCGCCGCCGCATGATCCTCGGCTACACCGGCCTCACGATCGCCGCGTCCCTGCTGTGGACCACGCACTCCGTGGTGCTGCTCGGCGCGCTGGGCCTCGTCGTGGGCCTGTGCATCGCCCCGGCCCTGATCACCGGCTACACGATCGTGGAGACCCTGGTCCCGGCGTCCGCCCGGACCGAGGCCTTCACCTGGCTCACCGGCGCGGTCGCGCTCGGCCAGGCCGCGGGCGTCACCGTCGCGGGCCGGCTCGCGGACTCCCAGGGGTCCGGCGCCGGATTCCTCGTGCCGATGGCGGGCACCGTCCTCGCCCTCGCCACCCTCGTCGCCCTGCGGTCGCGGCTCAAGCCGCGCGAGGCCGGCCGGGTCGCGGCACGTGGTGTCGGTCACCGCGTGCCGGTGACGGTGGACTGATTCCGAGGAATACGTCAAGATGGAACGTCGTTAGCACTCGATGAGTGTGAGTGCCAGGAGGAAGTCACAGTGCCGACCTACCAGTACCAGTGCACCGAGTGCGGCGAAGGCCTCGAGGCGGTGCAGAAGTTCACCGATGACGCGCTGACCGAGTGCCCCAGCTGCAAGGGCCGCCTGAAGAAGGTGTTCTCGGCCGTCGGCATCGTCTTCAAGGGCTCCGGGTTCTACCGGAACGACAGCCGCGGCTCGTCGTCCAGCAGCTCGCCGGCCTCTTCGTCGAAGTCCTCGACCTCGTCGTCTTCGTCCACGTCGTCCTCGACGTCGTCGGACGCGAAGCCGGCCTCGTCGTCCTCGACGTCCACCGCTTCGTCGTCGAGCTCCGGAAGCTCGACCTCGGCCGCCTGATCTGCCTGTTCCTTCACCGAGGGCCCCGTCGCACCAGCGACGGGGCCCTCGGTGTCTTGGCGTTCGTGCCACCCGTGGGGGTGAGCGGGTTATCCACAGACGGTGGGTGGTCCACAGGCCGGAGCGGGGACGCGGCCGAGCCGGGAGAGTGAGGGCGGAGATCTTCCCGGATCTCCTTCCTCCTCCTTCGCTCTCCTTCTGGATCGGTGGTGTCGCGATGACGACGACGTTGGTGCCGGCGTTCGAGCCGGTACGGGGTGTGGGCACCCGGCGGTCCCCGCTGCGGGCCCTGCGGCGGGGGCGGCCCGCGCTCGTGCTGCTCCTGGCAATGACGAGCGCCGTGCTGGCCCTCGTCACGGGGAGTGCGAGGTCGGGGGCCGCGCCGCCGCCCCGGGCGGCCGCGGTCCCCCGGGCCTCGCCGCCGTCCGCCGCGGTGCGGCTCGTGACCGCGCCCGTGCGGATCGCGGACGCCGAGACCGTACGGTTCCTGCGCGCCGGGGACCGGGTCGACGTGATCGCCGCGCCCAACTCCCCGACGGGCGCGGCGGGTGAGGCGCGCGTGGTCGCTACAGGCGTTCGAGTGGCCGAAGTTCCCCGCCCGGGTGAGACTCGTTCGGATGGAGGGGCGCTCGTCGTCCTGTCCGTGCCACGGTCGGCCGCGGCAGCCCTGGCAGGTGCCGGTGTCACGTCCCGACTGGCGGTGACGGTGTGGTGATTCGCACTGACTCACTGTCAAGTCACCGTCCCGTGTGTACGGATTGGACGCCTTCACGCCCTTCACGGCGTAATGGCTCCGCACACAGCGCAACGGACGAGAACGAAAGGCACCTTGGTGGCCGAGAAGAAGGAAAGCGTGCTGGAGGGCTTCAAGGCCTTCCTGATGCGCGGAAACGTGATCGACCTCGCGGTGGCGGTCGTCATCGGTGCCGCGTTCACCAACATCGTGAACTCGGTGGTCAAGGGGATCATCAACCCGATCGTCGGCGCCTTCGGGACGAAGGACCTCGAGGGCTACGCGTCCTGCGTCAAGGGCACCTGCGTGGTGGTCAACGGCGAGATGCAGGGCATCCAGCTCCAGTGGGGTCTGGTCCTCAGCTCGATCCTGAGCTTCCTCATCACGGCCGCCGTCGTCTACTTCCTGATGGTCCTGCCGATGGCCAAGGTCCTCGCCAAGCGTGCCGCGCACGACAAGGCGAAGGAGGGCGTCGCGGAGACCATGGAGATCAGCGAGCTGGAGGTGCTCAAGGAGATCCGCGACCACCTGGTGGCGCAGCGCGGCGGTTCCGGCTCGACGGCGAGCACGGGCACGGGCACGGGGACCGGGCCGGGGACGGGCAAGGGCCCGGAGGCGCACCCCACCTCCTGACCGGCGCGGGCCGGGATCAGAGGTGGTGCGGCGGCTTCTCGTCGAGGAAGCGCGCGAGGTCGGCGGCGCTGTCGCCACCGGGAGGCCGCTCGCCCCATCCACGGTCCGTGTCGTCCACGGACTGCTGGTCCAGCGGATCGTCGAAGGCGAGGACCGGCTTCGGCGTGTTCTCAGGGGTGGAACGGGAGCCGGGTCGCTTCGCGTCTCGCGGGCCGTGGGCGGGGGCGGTGCTCATACCTCTCAGGGTACGCCCGCTCCCCCGCCCCTCACCCGGTGCTTTTCCCCTCGGGGCCCGCTCAGCGGTCCTTCGGGTCGAGGGCCCAGAGCCCCAGGACGACCAGGAACGACAGGACGAGGAAGCCCGCCCCCCACCAGGCGGTGCCGGTGTCGCCCGACATCCACTCGTCCACCACGATCGTCAGCCCCCAGAGCTGGCCGATGACGACCGTGAGCGCCAGCGCGAGACGCGCGGACAGCTTCGAGGAGCGCTCGGGCTCCTGCTCCGTACCCGCTCCGGGCCCGGGGCCGGTGTGCCGGACGCGGGGGTCTCCGTAGCCACTGGTGGGCCTGATCTGCGGGTAGCGCTCGTGGACCGGCCGGTTCAGGCGGGCCTGGGCGCTGCCGGGGGTGTAGGCCGGGGGCCCCGACGGCGGGGCGGGCGCGGGGGCAGCGGCGGGGGCCGTGGCGGGTTCCTGGGGCCGGGGGGCCTCCGGATCCCGGGGGAAGGGGCTGTCGGTCATGTGCGCCGGCTCCTCTCGGCCTCGGCCTTGGCGGAGGCGCCGGGGCAGCCGAGGCGTTCGGCGAGCTCGGGGCGGGTTCCACCGAGCTGGCGGCACAGGCCCTCGCGGGCGCTCTCGCCCGAGCGGGCGGTGCCGACGGCCCAGACACTGCCGTCGGTCTCCTCCACGAGCAGCACCTTCGGGAGTCCCCGCGGCGGCGGGCCGGCGGTGACCTCTCCCGTACGGGCGTCGAAGATCCCCTCGTGGCAGGGGCAGTACAGCTCGCCCTCGCTGCCCCGCTCCTTGCGCCAGAGGACGGCGCAGGCGAGGTGGGTGCAGACGGCGGAGTAGCCGGCGAGGGTGCCGTCCTCCATGCGGACGGCGATGGCGCGGTCCTCGTCACCCGGATAGCGGAACGCGAGGGACTGGCCGGGTTCGATCGCGTCGGCGATCCTCTTCGGTTCGGGTGTGCCGTCGCTGTCGCCGTGGCGGTGGAGGATGCCGGAGGCGACGGCGACGCCGCCGACGGCGAGGCCGCCGGAGACGGTGGCGACGATCCGCAGGTAGTCGCGGCGGCTGGTGAGGGAGTCGGCGGAGATCCGGTCCCGGAGTGCCGACTGTGCCGCGTCGGTGCCGGGGTCCGGTGCCGGCGGCTGGGGATCGGTGACGCTCAACGGACATCCCTTCCATTGATCTCGACGACGGGGAGGCCGCCGGGGACCGGCCACTGGACCTTGTCGGCGGGGACGACCATGGCCACGCCGGTGGTGACCGTGGTCGAGCCGAAGGTGAAGGAGTCGGCCACCTGGACGCCGGGGCGCTCGGCCTGGAGCTCTTCGAGCGTTCCGTAGAAGAGGGCGCCGGTGGGGCAGACCGTGGCGCACATGGGGGCGAGTCCGTAGGCGGTGCGGTCGTAGCAGAGGTTGCACTTCATCTGGAGCTTCGCCTGGAGGTCGATCTTGGGGACGCCGAAGGGGCAGGCGTTGACGCAGTTGGCGCAGCCGATGCAGCGGGTGGTGTCGGCCTGCTGCACGACGCCGTCGGCGGTCACGAGGATCGCGTCGGCGGGGCAGACCTCGGCGCAGGGGGCGACGGGGTCCTCGCAGTGCATGCAGACGGTGGGGAGGGAGGCGACGGAGTGGCCCTCGTCGGGGTAGTCGAGGTGGATCATCGACTTGCCGCGGTGGGAGTCGCATTCGCGGCAGGCGGAGACGCAGGCCTGGCAGCCGATGCAGCGGCCCGGGTCGATGAAGATCGTGCGGCCCATCATGTGCGGGTCAGCTCCTCTCCGCGGTGCCGCGGCCCTGGGGGGAGGTCGGGGGCAGCGGGTCGAGTCGGGAGACCTGGGTCTCCGGGTAGGCGTGCTGTCCGGGGGCGGTGGGCGGGGCGGGGACCTCGTCGACGCGTTCGGCGGCCTCGATGCGGGCGGCGCAGACCTTGTACTCCGGGATCTTGGAGCGGGGGTCGAGGGCGTCGATGGTGAGGGCGTTGGCCGCGGTGGGGACGGGCCAGTGGTACGGGACGAAGACGGTGTCGGGGCGGATGGCCTCGGTGACGAGGGCGGGGAAGACCTCGCTGCCGCGGCGGGTGACGACCCGGACGGGGTCGCCGTTGCGGAAGCCGTGGCAGGGGTGGACCTCGACCCAGGGGCGGGGGGTCTGTTCGACGAGGGCGCCCAGGCGGCGGGTCTGGTTGCCGGAGAGGAAGTGGGCGACGGTGCGTCCGGTGGTGAGCGAGAGGGGGTACTCCTCGCTGTACGGGTCCATCGGCGGGTGCCATTCGACGACCTGCATGTGGATCTTGCCGTCGGGGTGGTAGGTCCTGCCGTCCTCGAAGAGGCGGGGGGTGCCGGGGTGCTCGGTGGAGGGGCAGGGCCACGCGATGCCGCCGGTCTCCTCCAGGCGCTCGTAGGTGATGCCGTAGTAGTCGTTGACCGTGCCGGCGGAGGCGACGCGGAGTTCCTCGAAGACGGCGCGGGAGTCCGGGAAGTCGAACTTGTCGCCGGCGCCGAGCCGCTTGGCGAGTTCGCACATCACCCAGGTGTCGGTGCGGACGCCGGCCGGGGGTTCCTGGGCCTTGTTGTGCTTGACGACCCGGGCCTCGGCGTTGGCCATGACGCCCTCGTCCTCGGCCCAGACGGTGACGGGGAAGACGACGTGCGCGTTGGCGGCGGTCTCGGAGAGGAAGAAGTCGAACTGGGCGTGGAATTCGAGGGTGTCGTAGCCGTCCTTGACGGTGGCGTAGTTCGGGAGGGAGACGAAGGGGTTGTTGCAGATGCCGATGAGGCCGCGGATCTCCTGGCGTTGCATCTGCCAGACCATCTCCATCATGGAGGTGCCGGCGAGGGGCAGTTCGGACTCGTCGATGCCCCAGATCTCGCAGATCTGGCGGCGGTGCTCCGGGTTGGTGATGGAGCGGCCGCCGGGGAGGAGGTCGGACTTCTGGCCGTGTTCACGGCCGCCCTGACCGTTGCCCTGGCCGGTGATGGTGCCGTATCCGGCGCCGGGCTTGCCGATGTTCCCGGTGGCCACGCAGAGGTTGATGATCGTGAGGCAGTTCTCGACGCCCTGGGAGTGGTGCTCGACGCCGCGGGCGTGCCAGGCCATGGCCTTGCCCGCGCCCGCGAAGGTGCGGGCGACCTGGACGATCTGCTCCTCGGGGACGCCGCAGATGGCGGCGGAGCGGGACGGCGGGTAGTCGGCGACGGTCTTCTTGACCTCGTCCCAGCCGGTGGTGTGCGCGGCGAGGTAGGCCTCGTCGGTGAGGCCCTCGGCGACGACGACGTGGAGGACCGCGTTGAAGAAGGCGGAGTCGGTGCCGGGCTTGAGGGCGACGTGGATGTCCGCGGTGCGCGCGATGGCGGTCTCGCGGGGGTCGACGACGACGAGGGTGGCGCCCCGGTCGCGGGCTCCCCACAGGTACTGGGTCATGACGGGGAAGCACTCGCCGACGTTGGAGCCGGCGATGAGCAGGCAGTCGGTGAGGAGGATGTCGGAGAAGGGGTTCCCGGCGCGGTCGATGCCGAAGGCGAGCTTGTTGGCGCCGGCGGCGGAGACCATGCAGAGGCGGCCGTTGTAGTCGACGTGCTTCGACTTGAGCGCGATGCGGGCGAACTTGCCGACGAGGTAGGTCTTCTCGGAGAAGAGGCTGGCGCCGCCGAGGAGGCCGAAGGCGTCGTTGCCGTGCTCGGCCTGGATGCGGCGGATCTCGGCGACGGTGAAGTCGAGGGCCTCTTCCCAGCTGGCCTCGCGGAACTCCTCGTCGCGATTCCGCCGCACGAGGGGGGCGGTGAGCCGGTCGGGGTGGTTGACCTGCTGGTAGGCGTTGATGCCCTTGGGGCAGAGCCGCATGCGGTTGATGTCGTGGTTGCGGGGCTCGACGCCGAAGACCTTGCCGCCGCGGTCGACGCGGAGGTACATGCCGCACTGGACGCCGCAGAAGCAGCAGTGGGTGGGGACGAGGGTCTCGCCGTTCTGGTCGGCGTGCCAGCGGTCGGCGGGGATGCCGCCGGCGTCGCGGAACTGGCGGGTGCCGGGCGGGGCGAGGGAGGGGTCGAGCGGCACCGGCCGGCCGGGGGTGGTCGCGGGGTCGGTCGCGGTCACTTGAAGCCCTTCTTCACGTGGTCGAGGTAGGCGTTTCCGCGCAGGACGCGCTTGCAGCGGGGGCAGTACTCGGCCCACTCGTCGAAGCCGAGGTCGAGGTCGCGCATGGTGCCCTGGAGGTTCTCGACGTAGGCGGGGGTGTCGATGGGCTCGTGGCAGCGGCGGCAGGCGAGGACGTCCTCGCCCTTGCCCTCGCCCTTGCGGCGGGAGGTGTACTTGAAGAGCTGCATGCCGACGGCGGCGGGCCGCTGGACGATGTGGAAGAACTTCCCGAAGGGGATGTAGATGAGGGTGAAGACCACGGAGACCATGTGCAGGACGGCGAGGAACTCGTATCCGCCGCCGTGCAGGAAGATCGACGAGAAGGTCAGCAGGAGACCCGTGACCGAGATGACGATCAGGCAGATCAGCGGCATCAGGTCGTAGGCGAAGCGCTGGCCGGTGATGGCACCGCGGTCCTTCATGCGGCGCCACAGGAAGTAGCAGGCGCCGGCGATGACGAGGACGGCGGCGATGTCCAGGCCGTGGAACATGATCCAGCCGAAGACGCTGAGCGAGTCGAAGCCGAGGACCTTGAAGCCCCAGATCCGCATCTCGTAGCCGGGGCCCGAGCCGGTGGACGAGGTGAAGGTGAACCAGCCCCACGTGAGGGGGAAGGTGATCGCGGCGGCGAGCAGGCAGCCCCAGAAGACGAGCTGGTGGGCGGCCCAGCGGGCGTGGGAGCGGGCGCCGAGGAACTTCTGGAAGCCGAGGTAGGTGGCGATCATCTTCGGCAGGGCGGTGGGGGCCTTGCGGAAGTTCGCGGCGGAGAAGAAGGAGCGCCAGCCCTGCTTGAAGAGGCGCCGGGCGCCGGGGGCGGAGATCCACACGGTGTAGCGGTAGGCGACGCCGAAGGCGAGGAAGACGGTGGCCACGGCGTACGGGAGGAGGGCCGAGTCGAAGTCGCGGAGCAGGCGGCTGCCGAAGACGATCGCGAGGATCAGGAGGACGGAGACCAGGGTGCCGACGAGCGTGGCACGGCGGCGCACGGCTGCGGGGCTCTGCGGCGCGCGGCCGGGGGGTTCTGCTGGTGCCGCGTCTCCCGGGGTGGGGCTCGGCTCGGCTGTCTTCGGTGGCTCGGTCACGCGGCCACGGTAAGGCGGTACACCCCTCTTCGTCCCGATTTGCGGGCCGTTGGGGTGAGCGCGTCGCTCACACGGCGTTCAGGCCGTGTGAGCGGAAGAGCTCACGGGCCTCGGCGACCTGCTCGTGCGTCGGGGAGGGGGTGTCGTGCAGCGTGAACGGCTTGCCGAGGGCCTGCCACTTCGCCTCGCCGAGCTTGTGGAACGGGAGGATGTCGACGCGGGAGACGTTGCCGAGGCCCGCGGCGAAGGCGGCGACGCCCTCGACGTTGGCGGGGTCGTCGGTGAGGCCCGGGACGAGCACGAAGCGGACGTGGACCTCCTGGCCGAGGTCGGCGAGGCGCCGGGCGAAGTCCAGGGTGGGCTGGAGCGGCCGGCCGGTCACCTTCTTGTACGTCTCCGGGTCCCAGGACTTGATGTCGAGGAGGACCAGGTCGGTGTCGCGCAGGAGGGCGTCGGTGGCGCGGGCGCCGAGGAAGCCCGAGGTGTCGAGGGCCGTGTGCAGGCCGAGCTCGTGCTTCATGCGGTGCAGCAGTTCGCCGGTGAAGACCGGCTGGAGGAGGGGTTCGCCGCCGGAGACGGTGGCGCCGCCGCCCGAGGCGGAGATGAACCGGACGTACTTGCGGGCCTCGGCGACGACGTCGTCGGCGGAGGTGCGCTTGCCGTTCCGCATCTTCATCGTGTCGGGGTTGTGGCAGTACAGGCAGGTCAGCGGGCAGCCGGAGAGGAAGGTGACGAAGCGGGTGCCGGGGCCGTCGACGCCGGTCGACAGGTCCCAGGAGTGGACCGAGCCCTCGGAGGGGCGCTGGGTCGCCGCGGCGGCCGGGGTGGCGGGCCGGACCGGGATGTCGGGTCCGAGGAGTGTCGTCATGGCGGGCCTCCCGGCAAGGAGTGTGGGGGAAGGGAGAGGGGGCGAGGGGGTCGCGCGGCCCCGGGGCCCGGTGAGGGTGAAGAGGCAGGGCCCCGGGGTCGCGCGGGTCAGGGGCTCAGAGCGAGCCGTGGAAGGTGCGGTTCAGGACGTCGAGCTGCTGCTCGCGCGTCAGCCGGACGAAGTTCACCGCGTATCCGGAGACCCGGATGGTCAGCTGCGGGTAGTTCTCCGGGTGCTCCATGGCGTCCATCAGCACGTCGCGGTTGAGGACGTTGACGTTCATGTGGAAGCCGTCGCTGGCCATGTAGCCGTCGAGGACGCCCGCGAGGTTCTTGATCCGCTCCTCGGGGGTGCGGCCCAGGCCGTCGGGGGTGACGGTGTTGGTCAGCGAGATGCCGTCCTCCGCGTCCTCGTACGGGAGCTTGGCGACCGACATCGCCGAGGCGACGTAGCCGTGGCTGTCGCGGCCGTTCATCGGGTTGGCGCCCGGGGAGAAGGGCTCGCCGGCGCGGCGGCCGTCGGGGGTGTTGCCGGTCTTCTTGCCGTAGACGACGTTCGAGGTGATCGTCAGGACGGACTGGGTGTGCTCGGCGTTCCGGTACGTGGGGTGCTTGCGGACCTTCCGCATGAACTCCTCGACCAGCCAGACGGCGATCTCGTCGACGCGCTCGTCGTTGTTGCCGTACGCGGGGTACTCGCCGTCGATGACGTAGTCGGTCGCGAGGCCGGTCTCGTCGCGGACGGGGCTGACCTTGGCGTACTTGATGGCGGCGAGGGAGTCGGCGGCGACCGAGAGGCCGGCGATGCCGCAGGCCATGGTGCGGCGCACGTCGCGGTCGTGGAGCGCCATCTCGATGCGCTCGTAGGCGTACCGGTCGTGCATGTAGTGGATGACGTTCAGCGCGTGGACGTAGACGTTCGCGAGCCACTCCATCTGCTCGTCGAACTTCGCCATGACCTCGTCGTAGTCGAGGACCTCGGCGGTCAGGGCGCCGGTGGACGGGCCGACCTGGGCGCCGGACTTCTCGTCGCGGCCGCCGTTGATCGCGTACAGGAGGGTCTTGGCGAGGTTCACGCGGGCGCCGAAGAACTGCATCTGCTTGCCGACCGGCATCGCGGAGACGCAGCAGGCGATGGCGGTGTCGTCGCCGAAGCGCGGGCGCATCAGCTCGTCCGACTCGTACTGCACGGAGGAGGTGTCGATGGAGACCTTCGCGCAGAACTCCTTGAAGCCCTGGGGAAGCCGGGGCGACCAGAAGACCGTCATGTTCGGCTCGGGGGCCGGGCCGAGGTTGTAGAGGGTCTGGAGGTAGCGGAAGGAGGTCTTGGTGACCAGCGGACGGCCGTCCTCGCCCATGCCGGCGATGGACTCGGTGACCCAGGTCGGGTCGCCGGAGAACAGCTCGTCGTACTCGGGGGTGCGCAGGAAGCGGACGATGCGGAGCTTGATGATGAAGTCGTCGACGAGCTCCTGGGCCTGCTCCTCGGTGAGGAGACCGGCCTCGATGTCGCGCTGGAGGTAGACGTCGACGAAGGTGGACGTCCGGCCGAGGGACATCGCGGCGCCGTTCTGCTCCTTCACGGCCGCCAGGTAGGCGAAGTACAGCCACTGGATGGCCTCGCGGCCGGTGGTGGCCGGGCCGGAGACGTCGTGGCCGTAGGACTTCGCCATCGTCTTGAGCTCGCCGAGCGCGCGGATCTGCTCCGAGAGCTCCTCGCGCAGCCGGATCGTCTCCTCGAGGGAGCGGTTGCCGGCGGGGAGGGAGTTGAGCTCCTCCTTCTCCTCCTTCTTCACCTCGATGAGGCGGTCGACGCCGTAGAGGGCGACGCGGCGGTAGTCGCCGATGATGCGACCGCGGCCGTAGGCGTCCGGGAGACCGGTGACGATGCCGGCCTTGCGGGCGGCGCGGATCTCGGGGGTGTACGCGTCGAAGACACCGGCGTTGTGGGTCTTGCGGTACTCGGTGAAGACCTTCTCCAGGTCCTCGGAGACCGGGTAGCCGTACGTCTCCAGGGCGCCGGCGACCATGCGCCAGCCGCCGTACGGCATGATCGCGCGCTTCAGCGGGGCGTCCGTCTGGAGGCCGACGATCAGGTCCTTGTCGCGGTCGATGTAGCCGGGGGCGTGGGCGGTGATCGTCGAGGGGACGTCGTACGAGACGTCGTGGACGCCCTTCGCGCGCTCCTCGGGGAACTTGTCCGTGATGGCCTTCCACACGGCGGTGGTCCGCTCGGTGGGACCGGCGAGGAACGTGTCGTCGCCCTCGTACGGGGTGTAGTTCTGCTGGATGAAGTCGCGGACGTCGATGGCGTCGCGCCACAGGCCGCCCTTGAAGTTCTTCCAGGCCCGCTCGTTCACGGTGGCCTCAGCCGGGGTAGCAGTCACGTCCCGCACCGCCTTCTTCGAATCATTCGGTCGCGTCGTTGCTTGTCTCCATTTCACTCCCTTTGATCGATCATTTGCGGCGGCATTGGTCACCGGTCGACGGCCTTTGGTCCCTTTACGGGAACGCCGGAAGGCCCCGCCGCGGCGGGGCCTTCCGGGAGCGTGGTGGTACGGGGGTCAGCTGGGGATCAGCTGGGCGCCTCGGCGCTCTTGCGGGCGTAGAACCACCAGGTCACGACCATGCAGCTGACGTAGAAGGCGACGAATCCCCACATCGCGCTGGTCACGGCCACCGAGCCGAAGAGGGCCGGGATGAAGAAGAAGCCGTAGGCCGCGATGGCCGAGGTGAAGCCGGTGACGGCACCGGACTCCATTTCCGCCTGCTTCAGCGCCTTGGCGTACTCCGGGGTGCCTTCCTCCAGGCCCTTGAGGTGGGTCCCGCGGAAGATGACCGGGATCTGCCGGAAGGTCGAGCCGTTGCCGATGCCGGAGAAGAAGAACGCGGCGAGGAAGCAGAAGAAGAAGCCGTAGAACGAGCCGCCGTCACCGCCCGAGGGCAGGAAGTTGATCACGCCGATGATGGAGACGGCCATGCCCACGAAGGACAGGATCGTGACCCGGGCGCCGCCCCACTTGTCCGCGATCCAGCCGCCGCCCCAGCGGGCGAGGGCGCCGACGGCCGGGCCCATCCAGGCGTAGGTGGCGACGGAGTAGTCCGGGAACGTGGTCTTGATGAGCATCGGCAGCGCGGCGGCGAAGCCGATGAAGGAGCCGAAGGTGCCGACGTACAGCCAGGTCATCAGCCAGTTGTGCTTGCGCTTGAAGATGACCTTCTGCTGGCTGAACGGGGTCGAGGCGACCTTCAGGTCGTTCTGGCCGAACCAGGCGACGGCCGCGAGGACGAGCAGGACCGGGACCCAGATGAAGGCGGCGTTCTGCAGGTAGACCGGGGTGCCGTCGGCCTTGTGCTGGGCCGAGCCGATCGCGATGGTCGACCAGGTGATGACGATCGGGGTCAGCAGCTGGACGACCGAGACGCCGAGGTTGCCGAGACCGCCGTTGATGCCGGTCGCGCTGCCCTTCTTCGCCTTGGGGAAGAAGAAGCCGATGTTGGCGAGGGAGGAGGCGAAGTTCGCGCCGCCGATGCCGCAGAGGGCCGCGATGGCGACCATCACGCCGTACGGGGTGGTCGGGTCCTGGATCGCGATGCCGAGCCAGATCAGCGGCACGATCAGGACGACCGTCGACAGCGCGGTGAAGCGGCGCTGGCCGACCATCGGGCCGAGGAAGGTGTAGAAGATCCGGGCCGTGCCGCCGGTCAGGCCGGGGATGGCGGTCAGCCAGAACAGCTGCGAGGTGGAGAAGCCGAAGCCGACGTCCTTCAGGTTGGTCGCGGTGACCGACCACACCTGCCAGACGACGAACGCCACGAGCAGGGCGGGGACCGCGATCCACAGGTTGCGGGTGGCGACCTTCTTGCCGATCGACTTCCAGAAGAGCTCGTTCTCCGGCTCCCAGTCGGTGATGGGCCGGCCGGGGCGGTACTGCTCCGTGTCGTACGACGGGGCGGTGCCGCCCGTCCTTCTGCCGTCCTGGGTCTGGACTACGGAACTCATGGCGCTTCCCTGCCTTTTCGCGGGCTGTTCGCAGACTGATTCGCAGACTTTTTCCTGCTCTTCCAGGCTGCGCCGCGGCATGAGGGGTGCGTGAGTGCCGATGGTCGCCGCGATGCCGGGCCGAGAGTCCCCTCACGGACGGGCCGGAGGCACCGGCAGCACCGGGAGCGACACCTCCGGGTCGTCCAGGCACGCCCCGGTCCGCAGGTCGAACTCCTGCTTGTGCATCGGCGAGGCCACCACCGGCACCCCGTCCCGGCTGCCCATGATCCCGTTCGCGATCACGTCCGCGCCCGAGAACGGGTCCCGGTTCCCCACCGCGTACACCGCCCCGTCCCCGTCCCGGAACAGCGCCGCCTCGGTCCCGTCCGCGAGGACGGCGGCCCGGCCGCGGCCCGGCTCCAGGAACTCCACCCCGTCCACGTGCGGTGCGAAGCGGGCCAGCGCCTCCGGGTCGTCGAGGACGGCCTGCCACTCGTCGCGGTACGCGGCCACGTGCCGCTCCATCTGCGCCTCCAGCTCGGCGCAGATCCCGAGGGAGTCCTCGACCAGGACCTCCTTCAGGTGGTCGAGCCCGCCCTCCATCCGCTCCACCCACGCCGAGGTGCGCTCAAGGCGCTCCCCCGTCCGGATGTAGTACATGAGGAACCGGTCGACGAGGGCGAAGAGTTCACCGGCCGACAGGTCGGAGGCGAGGAGTTCGGCGTGGCGCGGGGTGGTGCCGCCGTTGCCGCAGACGTACAGGTTCCAGCCGCCGGCGGTCGCGATGACGCCGATGTCCTTGCCGCGGGCCTCCGCGCACTCGCGCAGGCAGCCGGAGACGCCGCCCTTGAACTTGTGCGGGGTGCGCAGGCCCCGGTAGCGGAGCTCCAGGTCGATCGCGAGCTGCACCGAGTCGCCCTGCCCGAAGCGGCAGAAGCGGGAGCCGACGCACGACTTGACCGCCCGCAGCGACTTCCCGTACGCCTGCCCGGACTCGAAGCCGGCGTCGATCAGGCGCCGCCAGATGACCGGCAGGTCCTCCTTGCGAGCGCCGAAGAGGCCGATCCGCTGGGCGCCGGTGACCTTGCTGTAGAGGCCGTGGTCGCGGGCCACCTCGCCGATGGCGATGAGCTGCTCGGGCGTGGTCTCGCCGCCGGGGACGCGCGGGACGACCGAGTACGTGCCGTCCTTCTGGAGGTTGGCGAGGAAGAGGTCGTTGGAGTCCTGGAGCGAGGCCTGCTCGCCCTCCAGGACGTGCGTCAGGCCGAGCTCGGGCGCGAGCGTGCCGAGGACGTTGGCGACGACCGGCTTGCAGACCGTGCAGCCGGAGACGCCGCCGGCCGCCGCCGCGCGGGCGCTGTCGGAGCCGTACCGCTCCAGGAGTTCGGTGTACGAGCGGATGTGCTCGGTGCGGATCAGCTCGTAGATCTCGGGGCGGGACAGCTCGGGGAAGTGCTCGCACAGGCCGCGCGCCTTCTCCACGCCGGCCGCGTCCAGGACCGCCTGGAGGGTGTTCACGCAGCCGCCGCAGCCCGTGCCCGCCTTGGTGCACCGCTTGACGCCGCCGACGTCGGTCAGGCCGTGCTCGGCGATCGCCGCCGTCACCGCGCCCTTGGTCACGTTGTGGCAGGAGCAGACGACGGCGTCGTCGGGGAGCGCGTCCGCGCCGGGCGGCTCCGCGCCGCCGCCGGCCGGGAGCAGGAATGCCTCGGGCGGGGCGGGCAGCCTGGCGCCCGTGCCCGCGTGCGGCTTGAGGGAGCCGTACGCCTCCGCGTCGCCGACCAGGATGCCGCCGAGGAGCTGGCCGTCGGGGCCGAGCAGCAGCTTCTTGTAGACGCCCTCGCGGCCGTCCGAGAAGACGATCTGGGTGGCGCGAGGCCCGCCGTCGCGGCCGTCGGCGAACGGGTCGCCGAAGGAGGCCACGTCCGCGCCCATCAGCTTCAGCTTGGTCGAGGTGTCGGCGCCGGTGAAGACGGTCGTCCCGTCGCCCGCGAGCTGGTCGGCGACGGCCTCCGCCATCTGGTAGCCGGGGGCGACGAGCCCGTACACCCGGCCGTCGGCCGTCTGCGCGCACTCGCCGATCGCGTACACGTACGGGTCGGTCGTCCGGCAGCGCTCGTCGACCGCCACTCCCCCGCGGTCGCCGACCGCGAGCCCCGCCTCGCGGGCGAGGCGGTCCCGGGGGCGCACCCCGGCGGAGAAGACGACGACGTCGGCGGGGAGCCGCTCGCCGCTCGACAGCTTGAGCCGGGTCGCCCTGCCGTCGGCGTCCGTCTCGACCTCGGCGGCGCCGACGCCGGTGTGCACGGCGACGCCCATCGACTCGATGGTGGAGCGCAGCGCGGCCGCGCCGCCGTCGTCGACCTGGAGCGGCATCAGCCGGGGCGCGAACTCGACGACGTGCGTGGCGAGTCCGAGGGTACGGAGCGCGCCCGCGGCCTCCAGACCGAGGAGTCCGCCGCCGATGACGACGCCGGTGCGGGCACCCTCGGCGTACGAGGTGAGCGCGTCGACGTCGTACAGCGTGCGGTACGTGAAGCAGCCGGTCGCGTCGGCGCCGGGGATCGGCGGCACGAAGGGGTACGAGCCGGTGGCGAGGACGAGGGCGTCGTAGGCGACGACCGCGCCGGAGGTCGTCGTGACCGTCCTGGCCGTCGTGTCGATGTGCTCGGCGGGGTCGCCGAGCCGCAGGTCGATGCCGTGCCCGGCGAGGAACTCGGGCGTGGAGAGACCCAGTTGGTTGGGCTCCGTGCCGCTGAAGACGGAGGAGAGGTGGACCCTGTCGTACGCGGGGACGTCCTCCTCCGCGAGGACGGTGACCTGCCAGCCGGGGCCGTCGGGGACGGCCGGGTCCGCGAGCGCGCCGCGCTCGGCCAGGGCCTCCAGGAGCCGGTGGCCGACCATGCCGTGGCCGATCAGGACGAGGGACTGTGTCCGCTGGGCGGCGGCCATGGCGGTCTCCGTGGGGGTCGCGAGGGGGCTGGGCGTTCCTCTTCGACCGTAGGGGGGCCGCCACGGCGTGTCGGCGCGTGAAGGGCCCGAGAAACGGGGACTTGTGGCCCTGTCCCCGGGGTCCAACGGCGGCGCCGCGCGGGCCGCGGCGGGGCCTAGCGTGGAGGGAGCGAGGCCACCGGCGGCGTACGACACCGCCGCCGGATGGCCCGCCGTCCGGTCTGGAGGTGACCCGAGGATGCGGGACCTGGTTCTCGCCGTGCACGGCAGCGCCGTCCCCGAGGCGGGCGCGACCGTCGAACGGCTCGCGGACGCGGTGCGGGGGCTGACCGGCGCGCCGGTCGCCGTCGGCCACCTCGACCACCAGACGCCCTCCCTCCCGTACGTCCTCGCGGACCGGCCCGGCGCGGTCGTCGTGCCGCTGCTGCTCGGCGACGGCTACCACCGCACGGTCGACATCCCGTCCGTCGCCCGCCACTTCGACTGCGCGGTCACGCGCGGGCTCAGCGGCGAGCACGGGGTGGCCCTCGCGCTGTACGACCGGCTGCGGGCCGCCGAACGGGCGGCGGGCGGCCCGGCCGACGCGGTCGTCGTCGCGGGCGCGGGCTCCTCGCGGCCCGGCGGCAACGAGGGCACCCTGACGGCGGTCCGGCAGCTCGGCACGCTCCTTCCGGTCCCGGTGACCGCCGCGTACTGCTCGGCGAGCGAGCCGGCCCCGGCCGAGGCGGTCGCCCGGCTCCACGCCTGCGGCTTCCGCCGCGTCGCCGTCGCCACCCACCTCCTGGCCCCGGGCCGCTTCACGCGCGCGCTCGCCGAGGTCCCTGACGTGTGGGCGGTCGGGGAGCCGCTCGCGGACCACCAGAGGACGGCGGGTCTGGTGGCGGGGCGGTACGCGCGGGCGGCCGCGGCGCCGGTGGTCTGGGCGCGGGCGGCGGCGTAGGGGGCGGCCGGGGGCCGGGCGGGCCGCCGGGGACGGCGCGAGGACGCCGGGAGCCGGGCGGGCCGCCGGGGACGGCGCGAGGACGCCGGGAGCGGCCGCTGTGCGCGTACACGCACATGTCCGTGCGTTCGCCTACGCCAAAACATCCCGTCCCTCTGCTCTCCTGGGGCGATGACGACCCGAACGACGCCACCGTTCCTCCCCCTCACCGCACGCTCCCGGGACGAGGCCCACCGGACCGCGACCTCCCTGGAGCTCTTCTTCGACCTCTGCTTCGTCGTCGCCGTCGCCCAGGTCGGCGCCGAGCTCGTCCACGCGGTCGCGGAGGGCCACACGGGCGAGGGGGTCATCAACTACTGGATGGTCTTCTTCGCCATCTGGTGGGCGTGGATGAACTTCACGTGGTTCGCCTCCGCGTACGACAACGACGACGTGCTCTACCGGGTCGTCACCCTCGTCCAGATCGCGGGCGTCCTCATCCTCGCCGCCGGCGTCTCGCGGGCCTTCGAGGAGCACGACTTCCTCGTCGTCTACATCGGCTACGTCGTCATGCGGCTCGCGCTCGCCTTCCAGTGGCTGCGCGCCTCCCGCCACGCCACCGACCCGGCCGAGCGGAGGATGTGCCGGCGGTACGCGGGCGGGGTCGTCGCCGTGCAGATCGGCTGGGCGGCGCTGCTCCTCGTCCCGGAGGCGGCCCGCGGCTGGGTCTTCCTGGTGCTGGCGTTGGCCGAGATGGCCGTGCCGGTGTACGCGGAGAAGGACGCGCCCAGCACCTGGCACCCGCACCACATCGCCGAGCGGTACGGCCTGTTCACGATCATCGTGCTGGGCGAGACCGTCGCCGCCGCGACCGTCGCCGTGAAGTCCGGCATCGTCGAGCACGACGCGCTCGACGAGCTCCTGCCGATCGCCGCCGGCGGCCTCCTGATCGTCTTCGCCGCCTGGTGGATCTACTTCGTGGTGCCGGCCCACGACCGGCTGACGTCGAGCCGCCAGGGCTTCCTCTGGGGCTACGGCCACTACGTCATCTTCACCTCGGCCGCCGCCGTCGGCGCGGGCCTGGAGATCGCCGTCGAGCAGGCGGTGGGCGAGGCCCACATCTCGCGGCTCGCCGCCTCCGCCGCGGTGACCATCCCGTCGGCCGTCTTCCTGCTCTCCGTCTGGCTGCTCCACGCCCGCTACTTCAAGGTCGGCATCGCCCAGCAGCTCGTCCTCCCCGGAGCCTCCCTCGCGATCCTCCTGTGCACCTTCGCGGGCCGCTGGGCGGTCCTCGCCGCCGGACTCGTGGCCGCGGCGGCGGTCGCGACCGGCGTGACCCTGACGGCCAGGACGGGCGGCCGGGACACGGACGAGGCGCTCGCGTGACGGAGCGGGGCGGGAACGCGTTCGTGGTGGTGTCCGGGCTGCCCGCCAGCGGGAAGACGACCCTGGCGCGGGGGCTCGCGGCGGAGCTCGGGCTCGCGCTGATCGACAAGGACGTCGTCCTGGAGGCCCTGTACGACTCCCTCGGCGTCGGCGACCAGCAGTGGCGGCGGCGGCTGAGCCGGGCCGCCGACGACGTGCTGTACGCGACGGCCGCCGACGCGGGGCGGGCGGTACTCGTCAACTGGTGGCACCGGGACAGCTCGCCCGCGCGGCTCCGCGCGCTCGGCGGGCGGCTCGTCGAGGTGCACTGCGCGTGTGACGTCGCGCTCGTGGCCGAGCGGTTCCGGTCCCGTCAGCGGCATCCCGGGCACCTCGACCGGGAGCTGACGCCCGAGGCGCTGCGGGAGCGGGTCGCCGGGTGGGCGGCGCGGCCCGGGCCGTTGGGGGTCGGCGGGCCGGCGGTGGTCGTCGACACCACCTGGCCCGTGGACGGCGTGAGGGTCGCCGCGGAGGTGGGCGCGCTGCTGGGGAAGGGGTGACGCGGGGGCGGGCACGGGCGACGCGGGCGCCGGGCACTCGGGCGGGGGTGAGGCGGGCGCCTGGCACTCGGGCGCGGGTGGGGCGGGCACGGGTACGGGCACGGGCACGGGGGGCACGGGCACGGGGGGGGGCACGGGCACGGGGGAGCACGGGCGGGGCGGGCACGGGCGGGGCCTGCCGTGCCGTGGTAGGCAGGGGGCATGACGCAGGCCGAACGGGTGAGCGAGGCGGGTGGGCGCGACGGGATCACCGACGTCGCCGGGATACGCGTGGGGCACGCGCGCGTGGAGCAGGTCGGGGCGCTGACGGGGACCACCGTCGTGCTCGCGCCCGAGGGCGGGATGGTCGCCGCCGTGGACGTGCGGGGCGGCGGGCCGGGGACGCGGGAGACGGACGCGCTCGACCCCCGGAACGTGGTCCAGCGGATCGACGCCGTCGTCCTCACCGGCGGCAGCGCGTACGGGCTCGACTCCGCCGCCGGTGTCATGGGCTGGCTGGAAGAGCGGCGGCGGGGCGTCCGGGTGGGTCCGGAACCGTCCCACGTGGTGCCCGTCGTGCCCGCCGCGTGCGTCTTCGACCTGGGGCGGGGCGGCGACTTCGCCGCCCGGCCGGACGCCGCGACGGGCCGGGCGGCCGTGGAGGCGGCGTACGCGAGCGGGGACCACGCGCGCGTGGCGACGGGCGCGGTCGGCGCGGGCACCGGGACCGTGGCCGGCGGGCTGCGGGGCGGGGTGGGCACGGCGAGCGCCGTCCTGGAGTCGGGGATCACGGTCGGCGCGCTCGTGGTCCTGAACGCGGCCGGTGCGGCGGTCGACCCGGCGACCGGCGTCCCGTACGGCAGCCTCTTCGAGGGCGGCGTGCCCCGCGCCCCGGCGGAGGCCGTGCACGCGGCGGCGGTACGGCGCCTCGCGGAGGCCCGGACGGCGAGCACCCGTCCCCCGCTGAACACGACGCTCGCCGTCGTCGCGACGGACGCGGTGCTGACGCGTGCGCAGGCGCGGAAGGTCGCGGGGACGGCGCACGACGGCATCGCGCGCGCCGTGCGGCCGGTGCACCTCATGAACGACGGCGACACGGTCTTCGCGGTCTCCACCGGCCGCCGCGACCTCCCGGAGGGGCCGGGGCCGCTCGCGCTGAACGAGATCCTGGCGGCCGGGGCCGACCTGGTGACCCGCGCGATCGTCAGGGCGCTGCTCGCGGCGCCGGGCGGGCAGCGCGGTCCGGGCGGCGACTTCCCCTCGTACCGCGAGCTCTACGGGCCGGAAGCGGAGTCGTACTCCCGGTAACGGAAGGGAAGTTGAACCCAAGTCAGCTTTGGTGCGACGGGAACCTCCCGCCCGGAGTCCTCGTTTTCCGGAACGCCGGACGCGATGTCAGACCCAGGCACTACGTTGTGCAAGCACCAAGTGACAAGCGGCGACGGCCTGGCCTGGAGACCCTCTTGAATGATCCGCGGGAATCTCACGTTCCGACCGAGACGACAGAGATGACAGAGGCGCCCGAGACGAGCGAGACGAGCGAGACGACCGAGGCACACCTCGAACAGCTCCTCGGCAGGGCGCTCAACTCCTTCGACCTGCCCGACTCCCTCGTCGAGCGCCTCGGGACGGCGCTCGCACACTCCACCGCCCTGCACTCCTCCCACCACAGCGCCTCCCTCCGGCGCAGCACCCACCGGCACACGTACCTGCTCGCCGACGGCAGCGCGGTCAGCCTCTGGGAGCTCACGCACAACGCCGGGCGGGACGGCACCGACCAGCACGAGCTGTACCGGGAGGAGTCGGAGGCCAGGCTCGCGGCCTCCCGGCTGCCCGTCGGGCCGATGACGGGCTGGACGGTCGAGCGCGCCGACGGCCGCCCGCTCGACGAGGACGACGAGGACGACATCGCCCTCCTGAGCACCCTCCTCGCCCGCCCCATACCGGCCCAGCCGCGGATGTACGTGCCGGACAACTCGGCCGACCACGCCCGCCGCGTCCTGCGCCGCGCGGAGAACGCGGACCGGCCGGGCGAGGAGACCGCCCGGCGCCTCCGGCTCGCCTTCGCGCACCACATCACCCAGTCCTTCGGGCGCGCCTGCGCGGTCGAGGGCGGCCGGGACGCCGGCTTCACCCTCTACGAGCACCAGTTCCTGCTGCTCGACGGCAGCGAGGTCAGCCTCTGGGAGGTCGAGCACACGGCGACCCCGGACGGCCGCCACATGTGCGAGGTGTACGAGGACGAGGAGACGGCCCGCAGGGCGATGGAGTCCCGCTCCCGGGTCCTCTGAGACACCCCCTGGCCCGCGCTCCCTCTTCCCGGCCCCCGGCCCGGATCCGGTCCCTCAGGCGAGGGCCCTGGTCCGGGCCGGGGGCCGGAACTCGCCGGAGGGGCGGTGCGCACCGCGGGCGCACCGCCCCTCTCTCCGCTTCCGACCCCGCCGCCGGGATCAGTGCGTCAGCACCGGTTCCTTACCGGCGGACCCGGACCCGGACCCCGCCTCGGACACGGACCCGGAACCGGACCCGGGGGCGCCCTCGTCGCCCTCGCCGCCCTCCAGGTGCTGCTTCGGCTTCGAGGGGAGCGCGAACATCACCAGGAAGATGCCGGCGAGTACGACCGCCGCCCAGCCGAGCGAGTTCTGGAAGGCGTCGGTGAACGCCTCGCCGACCGCCGACGGGGACTGCGCCCGCTCCAGGTGCCGGTCGTCGATGACGCCGAAGAAGACGACCGAGACGAGGCCGAGGCCGATCGCGTTGCCCATCTGGCCCGTCGTGTTGATGAGGCCCGAGGCCGAACCGGCGTGCTCGCGCGGGACCTCGGAGAGCACCGCGTCCGTCAGCGGGGCGACGATGAGGCCCATGCCGAGGCCCATGACCACCAGCGGCAGGATCATCTGCCAGGACTCGATGCCGTTCCCGTACCGCCCGGCCACGAAGAAGTAGAGCAGGATGCCCGCGATCATCGTGAGCGCGCCCGCCTGGAGGACCTTGCGGCCGAAGCGCGGGACCAGCTTCTGCACGGAGAGACCGGCGGCCGTGGAGACCGCGATGGAGAAGGGGACGCCGGTGAGGCCCGCCCGCAGCGCGCTCCAGCCGAGCCCGATCTGCATGTAGAGCGTCCAGACCAGGAAGAAGATGCCGAGCACGATGCCGAAGGTCAGCTGCACAGCGATGCCGGCCGCGAAGCTCTTCACCTTGAACAGCGACAGCTCGACGAGCGGCGAGCCGTCCTTCCTCGTCTTGTACTTCTCGTAGGCGACGAGCGCGGCGAAGACGACGAGGCTGCCGGCCATCATCAGGTGGCCCCAGAGCGGCCAGTCGAGCTCACGGCCGCGCGTCAGCGGGTAGATCAGCATGAGCAGCGCCGCCGTCACGAGCAGCATGCCGACGATGTCGAGGCGGAGCGCCTTCGGCGCCTTCGACTCGGTGATGAACTTCCGGCCCAGGACGAGGCCCGCGATGCCGACCGGCAGGTTGATCAGGAAGATCGGGCGCCACTCGAGGCCCGCGATGTTCCACTCCGTGAGGAGCGCGCCGAGCAGCGGTCCCGAGACCGCGCCGAGGCCGATGATCGCGCCGAACATGCCGAACACCTTGCCGCGCTCGTGCGCGGGGAAGGTGACGTGGATGATCGAGAGGACCTGCGGCACCATCATCGCCGCCGCCGCGCCCTGGAGCAGGCGGGAGGCGACCAGCATCTCGGAGTTGGCGGCGAAGCCGCAGAGCGCCGAGGCGAGCGTGAAGCCGGCGGTGCCGAGGAGGAAGAGCCGCTTGCGGCCGTAGATGTCGCCGAGCCGTCCGCCGGTGATGAGACCGGCCGCGAACGCGAGCGCGTATCCGGCGGTGATCCACTGGATGGCGCCGAAGGAGGCGTGGAGATCGCGCTCGATGCTGGGGATCGCGATGTTGACGATCGTGGCGTCGACCAGATCCATGAAGGCGGCGGTCATGACGATCGCGAGGGCGATCCACCGCCGCTTGTCGGCGGAGGTCTCCTTGGGGGCCGCTTCGGCGGGGGCCGCGTCCGTGACGGCTTCGTGTGCACTCATACGAAGAAGATAAAAGTCATCTAGGTCAGCTGATGTCCTAGATGGGCCGCATCCTGGAAAACATGACGGACACCCCGGCACGACTCCTGAATCTGCTCTCGCTCCTCCAGACCCCGCGCGAGTGGCCCGGAAGCGAGCTCGCCGAACGGCTCGCGGTCTCCCCGCGCACCATCCGCCGGGACATCGACCGGCTCCGCGACCTCGGCTATCCGGTCGAGGCGACGCTCGGCGCCGTCGGCGGCTACCGGCTCGTCGCCGGCACGGCGATGCCCCCGCTGCTCCTCGACGACGAGGAGGCCGTCGCCATCGCGGTCGGCCTGCGCGCCGGGGCGGGCCACGCCATCGAGGGCGTCGAGGAGGCCTCCGTACGGGCCCTGGCCAAGCTGGAACAGGTCCTCCCGGCGCGGCTGCGGCACCGGGTCTCCATCCTGCAGAACGCGACGATCCCGCTGACCAGGGGCGACGGCGCCACGGTCACGCCCGCGACCCTGACGGCCCTCGCGGGGGCGGTGACCGCCCGGGAGAAGCTGCGCTTCGGCTACCGGGCGGGCGACGGGACCGAGACGAAGCGACTGGTGGAGCCGTACCGGCTGGTGTCGACGGGGCACCGCTGGTACCTCGTCGCGTACGACCTCGGGCGCGAGGACTGGCGGACCTTCCGGGTCGACCGGGTGACCGACCCGCTGGCCACGGGGGCGCGCTTCACGCCCCGTGAGCTGCCCGCGGGGGACGCGGCCACGTTCATGGCGCAGCGGATGGCGCGGACGCAGAGCGAGTTCGACCTCGACGTGGAGTTCGCCGCACCGGCGGAGGCCGTCGCGGGTCGGCTTCCGGCCCATCTCGTGCCGGCGGCGGACCCGGCGGACCCGGACCGCTGCCTGCTGCGGGCGCGCGTCACGGACTCCGTGGAGTGGCTGGCCCTCCGCCTGACCCTGATGGACGTCGACTTCACGGTCCACGGCCCCGAGCCCCTGGTGGCGTACGTGCGAAAGCTGTCGGGGCGACTGGCGAGGGCGCTGCCGGACACGGCCGGATGAGCCCGTGGGCCCGGCCGCCGGCCGGGCCCTTCCGGGATCCTGCGCGGGAGGCTCAGGGCCTGTCCGACCCTGATCCGCCGGACAGGTCCTACGCCACCGCGTCGAAGCCCGTGTCGCGGGCCATCTTCTTCAGTTCGAGCAGCGCGTGCTTCTCGATCTGCCGGATCCGCTCGCGGGTCAGTCCGTGCTCCTTGCCGACCTCGGTCAGGGTCCGCTCGCGGCCGTCCTCGATGCCGTACCGCATCCGGATGATGGAGGCGGTCCGGTGGTCGAGCTTGGCGATGAGGTCGTCGAGCTCCTCGCTGCGCAGCAGCGTGAGGACGGACTGCTCGGGCGAGATCGCCGAGGTGTCCTCCAGGAGGTCGCCGAACTGGGTCTCGCCCTCGTCGTCCACCGACATGTTGAGCGAGACCGGGTCGCGCGCCCAGTCGAGGACGTCGGTGACGCGCTCGGGCGTCGAGCCCAGCTCGGCCGCGACCTCGGCGGGCTCCGGCTCCCGGCCGTTCTCCCGGTTGAACTCGCGCTGCACGCGCCGGATGCGGCCCAGCTCCTCCACGAGGTGGACGGGGAGCCGGATCGTCCGGGACTGGTCGGCGATCGACCGGGTGATGGCCTGGCGGATCCACCAGGTCGCGTACGTGGAGAACTTGAAGCCCTTCGCGTAGTCGAACTTCTCGACCGCGCGGACCAGGCCCGCGTTCCCCTCCTGGATCAGGTCGAGCAGCGGCAGTCCGCTGCGCGGGTAGCGTCGGGCGACGGCGACGACGAGCCGCAGGTTGGACTTGATGAAGAGGTCCTTCGCCCGCTCGCCCTCGGCGGCCAGCGCCTCCAGCTCCTCGCGGGTCGCTCCGCCCGCCTCGGTCTCCCCCGCCCCGGCAGCGGCTGATGTCACAGCGCCGTCGAGGATCTGCTGGGCGTAGACGCCCGCCTCGATCGTCTGGGAGAGCTCGACCTCCTTGGCGGCGTCGAGCAGGGGTGTGCGCGCGATCTCGTCGAGGTACATGCCGACCAGGTCGCGGTCGGCGATGTCCCCGCCCACGGCGCGAACGCTGCTTGCCCGGCTCGCCCCGCTCGTGGCGGAGGTCTGACGACGGGCGACGGCACGGGTTGCCATGCGTGCTCCCTTGCTGAGTAGGTCGCGACACCCTTCCGGGTGCCCTGCATCCGACGGAAACAACGACCGGAATCGGGACAGAATTCCCAGGAGACGCAGGATTTTCGCGATCATGCAGTATCCTGCGCGCCCATCGCCCCCGGAGCCGTGCCTCCGGAACCCGCGGAGACGCAGGTCAGACCGGGAACGGCGGGTCGGGAAGCGCCGCCCGCGGGGTCTCCGACCACCCTGTCGGTGAGACCGCGATCACACGCGCCGCCACCTCCTCAGACGTCACTCCAGCCGCTCTGGTTGCCCGGCCGGCCGAGGTTCTCGGACCCGGGGACTAGGTCCCGGGCCCGTTACCGCCCGCCGGTCCCCCTGCCTACGGTGCCCGTATGCCCAGTGACGCCTCCGGCACCCTCGACGAAGCCCTCGAACGCCTCCACGCCACCGGCCCCGAGCGCCACGGCTGGCTCACCAACCACGCGCCGATGGCCGTCGAGGCCCTCGTCCGCCACGGCCAGGCCCCGGCCGTCCACCGCTGGCTCGACGCCTACGCGCCGAAGCTGGAGGACGCCCCCGCCCCGCACACCCCGGTCACCGCCGCGACCTGGCGCGAGGCGCTCGGCGACCCGGTCCGGATCACCGACTGGACCCGCTTCTTCGCCCGCGCTCTCGACGAGCACCCCTGGCGGGAGGTCCTCGCCACCTGGTGGCCCCGGCTGCTGCCAGGCATCGCGGGCGGCGCCACGCATCCGGTGATCCGCACCGGCCACGCCGTACGGACCCTGCTGACGACCGAGGAGACGGCGCCCCGGCGCGCCGAGCTGGCGCACGCCCTCGGCTACTGGGCGGCCCGCCACCAGCCGCTGCCCCCGCTCGCGCCGCTGCCGGCGGCGCCGAGCGCGGCGGCGGCCCTCGGAGCCGTACCGCCTGTTCCGGATCAGGCGGGCGGGATCCGGGCGCGGCTCGCGCAGCTGACCGGGATCCCGGAGTGGGGCGCGGCGCCCGGCCCGGACGCGGCGAAGGCGATGCTCACGGAGCTCGTGGCGGCGGCGACCCACCGGTACGCGACCCACGGCCACGGCGAGCCGATCATGCTCGTGCACGCGGCGACGGCGCCGAACGCCGTCCTGCGCGCCCTGCCCGCGCTCCCCCGCGAGCTGTGGGTGCCGAGCCTGGGCGCGGCCTGGGCGGCGTCGGCCGCGGTGACCGCCGCCTACACGCCGCGGGACCCCGCCCCGCACGGCGACGTGTCCGCGACCGCCGAGGAGGTCTTCGCGCGGGCGGCGGCGCACGGGGACGACCACACGATCAAGTTCGCGGACACCGCCCTCGACGTCGGCGGCCCGCTCGCGCTGGCCGCCGCCGTCCGCTCGATCGAGCTGAATCCACCGGCGCTCTAGCGCGGCGGCGTACCCCTGTCTCTCAGCCGAACTGGACGGACCGCTTCGCGAGGCCCATCCAGAAGCCGTCGATCACCGACCGCTCGGAGTCGAGGTCGCCGGCCGCGTCCGCGGCGCCGAGGGTGACGAAGAGCGGTGCGAAGTGTTCCGTGCGCGGGTGGGCGAGGCGGCCGGCCGGGGACTTGTGCTCGAAGTCGAGGAGCGCGTCCACGTCCTTGGCCTCCAGGGCGCGGTGCCCCCAGTCGTCGAACTCGGCCGACCAGCCGGGGACGCCGGGCCCGGTGTGCCGGAGCGCGGCCAGGTTGTGGGTGAAGAACCCGCTGCCGACGATCAGCACGCCCTCGTCGCGCAGCGGCGCGAGCTTGCGGCCGATGTCCATGAGGCGGCGCGGGTCGAGGGTGGGGAGGGAGATCTGGAGGACGGGGACGTCGGCGTCCGGGAACATCTCGACGAGCGGCACGTAGGCGCCGTGGTCGAGGCCCCGGTCGGGGATGTCCTGGACGGGGACGCCGGGCGCGCGCAGCAGCTTCCGCACGGATTCGGCGAGCCGCGGGGCGCCGGGGGCCGCGTACCGGACCCGGTAGTAGTGCTCGGGGAAGCCCCAGAAGTCGTGGACGAGCGGCACGGTCTCGGTGGCGCCGAGGGCGAGCGGGGCCTCCTCCCAGTGGGCGGAGACCATCAGGATCGCCCGGGGGCGGGGCAGCTCCGCGGACCAGGCGGCGAGCTGGCCGGGCCAGACCGGGTCGTCGGCGAGCGGCGGGGCGCCGTGCGAGAGGTAGAGGGCGGGCATCCGCTCAAGCGTGGCGTCCATGGTCCGACCGGCCTTCCTGCGTCTCGTCCCCGGGTGGCGCGTGCCACGCGGCGACAGCTCAACGCTTGAAACTTCAAGCTAATAGCTCCACCCTAGAGCCATGTAGTTCAACTTTCAAGAATGGGTCGTACGATGCACACCATGGGAGAACGACAGGCCGAGCCGCGCTGGCTCAGCGACGACGAACAGCACGTCTGGCGCGCGTACCTGCACGCCACCACGCTCCTCGACGACCACCTCGACCGCCAGTTGCAGCGGGACGCCGGGATGCCGCACGTCTACTACGGCCTGCTCGTCCAGCTCTCCCAGGCCCCCGGCCTGCGCCTGCGCATGACGGAGCTCGCGCAGCACGCCAAGATCACCCGCTCCCGGCTCTCCCACGCCGTCGCCCGCCTGGAGAAGAACGGCTGGGTCCGCCGCGAGGACTGCCCGACCGACCGGCGCGGCCAGTACGCCCAGCTGACGGACGAGGGCGTGGAGGTCATGCGGCGCACCGCCCCCGGCCACGTCTCCGCCGTCCGCCAGGCCCTCTTCGACCGCCTCTCACCCGAACAGGTCGGCCAGCTCGGCGCGATCATGCGGACGGTGGCCGAGGGCCTGGAGCCGACGGGCCCGGACGCGGACCTGCCCTGGCTCCGCTGAGCGCCGTACGGGCGCTCGCGGAACCAGGGCAGGCCCTGCGCTGCGGTGATCAGTGCGCGATGACCGGCACCATCGCTTCGTCGCCGTCCTTCGCGCCGGACCCGGCGACGACCCCGCCGCCCGGCTTCCCGGTGGTGATGAGGACGAAGGCGATCGCCGCCGAGAGGGCCAGGATGCCGACGGCCCACCAGATGGCCGCCGTGTAGCCCTCGACCATGCCCTGGAGCTGGACCAGCTTCTGCGCGGCCGGGGTGGTCGCGCCGGCAGCGTGGTCGGTGAGGTACGCGGTCGTCGCCGAGGCGGCGATCGTGTTCAGCAGGGCCGTACCGATGGCGCCGCCGACCTGCTGCGAGGTGTTGACCATCGCGGAGGCCACACCGGCGTCGCGCGGGTCCACGCCGAGCGTCGCGAGCGACATCGCCGGCATGAACGCCGTACCCATGCCGAGGCCGAGCAGCAGCTGCGCGGGCATGATCAGACCGGCGTACGAGCTGCCGATCTCCAGCTGGGTCAGGAGCAGCATGCCGAGGGCGGCGGTGAGGAAGCCCGGCGCCATGAGCAGGCGCGGCGGGACGCGGGTCATCAGGCGCGTACCGATCTGGGTCGAGCCGATGATCATGCCCACGATCATGGGCATGAACGCGAAGCCCGTCTGGACCGGCGAGTACCCCTTCACGACCTGCAGGTAGTACGTGAGGAAGAGGAAGAGGCCGAACATCGCGATGACGGCGAGGCCGAGCGAGAGGTAGACGCCGCCGCGGTTGCGGTCGGTCACCACGCGCAGCGGCAGCAGCGGGTGCTTGACCTTGGCCTCGACGAACACGAACGCGAGGAGCAGGGCGGCGGAGCTGACGAACATGGCGATCGTGCCGGCGTCGCTCCAGCCCTCGGACTCGGCGCGGGTGAAGCCGTAGACGAGCGCGACGAGACCGGTGGTCGACAGGATCACGCCGGGGATGTCGAGCGGGGAGCGGTTGCGGCCGCCGGCGGGCTCGCGGATGACGAGGTACGCGCCGATGGCGGCGACGATCGCGAACGGGATGTTGACGAAGAAGGTCCAGCGCCAGTTCAGGTACTCGGTGAGGAAGCCGCCGAGGATCAGACCGACGGCACCGCCACCACCGGCGATGGCGCCGTAGATGCCGAAGGCCTTGGCGCGCTCCTTCGCGTCGGTGAAGGTGACAGCGAGCAGCGAGAGCGCGGCGGGCGCGAGCAGCGCGCCGAAGGCGCCCTGGAGCGCGCGGGCGCCGAGCATCATCGCCTCGCCGTTGGCGGCACCGCCGAGGGCGGAGGCGGCGGCGAAGCCGATGAGGCCGACGACGAAGGTGCGCTTACGGCCCCACAGGTCGGCGATGCGGCCGCCGAAGAGGAGGAGCCCGCCGAAGGCGAGGGCGTAGGCGGTGATGACCCACTGCCGGTTGCCGTCCGAGATGCCGAGGTCCTGCTGGGCGGAGGGCAGGGCGATGTTCACGATCGTCGCGTCGAGGACGACCATCAGCTGGGCGAGCGCGATGAAGACGAGGGCTTTCCAGCGGCCCGGGTCGGGCTCGGTCGCGGCGCCGGCTCCGGCTCCGGACTGGACGGCAGGAGTTTTTGACATGGGGGTAGCCACCTCTTGGTGCGTACAGGCGAAAAAGGGACGTAAGTAAGGGGGTGTCGAAGCTGGGTGCGCGGCGTCACCGCTCGCAGGACGCGTCGCGTCTCAGGTCCTCCAGGGTCGCGGGAGCCCCTGGCAGCACGGAGCGGGCGGGCGCCTCCAGGCCGTCGAGGAACAGCTGGAGGTGACGGTGGACGAACTGGTCGAAGTCGAGGCAGGCGGTGCCCGGGAGCGGCCGGGTCAGCTGGGAGACGGCGATCATCAGGTCGCCGACGCCGACGTCGGCGCGGAGCCGCCCGGCCGCCTGCGCGCTCCCGACGAGGCCCTGGACGGCCTCTTCGAGGCGGTCGCGCTCGGCGACCAGGTCCGGGTGGTCCTTGTCGAAGGCGCCGTCGAGCATCGGGCACAGGGCGCCGATGCGGGCGTCGGCGGCGGCGTGGGTGAAGCGGCGGAGGGCGGCGAAGGTGTCGGCCTCCTCCTCGGCGGCGCGCTCGGCGAGCTCGGTGACGCCGGCCATGAGGGAGAGGACGACCTCGCGGACGAGGTCGGCGCGCTCGGGGAAGTTCCGGTAGAGCGTGGCGTTCCCGACGCCGGCGCGGCGCGCGACCTCGTCGTACGGCACCTGGGGGCCGAACTCGACGAACATCTCCCGGGCCGCGGAGACGATCCGCTCGCGGTTGCGCAGGGCGTCGGCGCGCGGCCGGGGGACGCGACGGACGGGCGCGGTGTCCGAGCTGGTGCTCACGCCACTACCTCCACTGAGTCGAACCCATCCGAATCATCCGGGGAAGAAGTCCCCACTTCGGCGAACACAGGTTCAAACGGGGATGGCGTCCCCACTTATTTCCCCCTCGCCATGTGACGTAGGTCACACAGAATGGCCGCGACACGCCGCGCGGAATCCGGGCGTGTCCACACGATCGGTCCCTCTCGACGCGCGCGCCCGCCCCGCGCGCCCCAGGCTGATCGCACGGCGCCGATCTTCGTACCGGTCCTGCCGCCCCGCCCTGCCCCCCACCGGAGAGGCGCCCGGATGCAGCACCCCCGCCGACGGATACGCAGACCCGTCGCCCTGGCGACGACCGCGGCCTTCTCCCTCGCACTGCTCGCCTCCGCGAGCACGACGCTGCCCGACCCCGTTCCCGCGTCGGCCGGCCCCGTGGCCGCGGCGCCGAGCGGCGCGCAGCTCGGGCCGTGCCGGATCGCCACCACGATGGGCGTGCAGATGTCGGAGGGGCTGCCCACGGCCCCCGGGTACGTCCGCTCCACGGGCCGCGTCAGGGCCCTCAACCTGATGGTCGACTTCCCGGACGCCGCCGGGGAGGGCACGGCGACGAGCCGCTTCCGCGAGTTCTTCCCGCAGACCGCCGACTGGTTCCGCACGAGCTCGTACGGACGCCTGAAGTACCAGGCCGAGGTCCCGGTGACGGACTGGCTGCGGATGCCCCGGGCGTTCTCCTCGTACGGGATCGAGCGCGGCTCACCGTACGAGCCGGGCTACCGCGCCTTCGTCGAGGACATCGTGAAGGCGGCCGACGCGCGGGTGGACTTCAGCGCGTACGACCTCGTGAACGTCCTCGTGACGCCGAACGCGGGCCCCTCCGCCCTCGACACGGTCCTGTCGGTGACCTTCTCGGGGAACGACGAAGCCCCCTACGCCGACGGGGTGCCGCTCGCGAACACGTCCTTCGTCTACAGCCGCCAGGACGACGGCTCGGGCAGCTTCGCGGAGACCGGCTACCGGGTCCTGCCCCACGAGAACGGCCACGTCTTCGGCCTGCCCGACCTCTACACGGCGGACGGCGGCGGCACCGTCGGGCACTGGGACATCATGTCCGAGGACTGGGGGGCCAACAACGACCTGCTCGGCTGGCACAAGTGGAAGCTGGGCTGGCTCGACAACGACCAGATCAGCTGCGCGTCCCGGACCGGCTCGACCGACTACACGCTCACCCCCCTGGCCGTCGCCGGCGGCCCCAAGCTCGCCTTCGTCCCGCTGTCGGGCACCTCCGGGTACGCGGTGGAGGTGCGCAGCAAGGAGGGCAACGACGAGGCGGTCTGCGAGCAGGGCGTGCTCGTCTACCGGGTCGAGTCGGACGTCGACACCGGCCACGGCCCGGTGACCGTCTCGGACAGCGACCGCGCGAGCGGCGGCTGCACCCGGCGGCCGAACGTCCACGCGGAGCTGTCGGACGCGCCGTACCGCCCCGGCGAGACGTTCACGGACCGGGCGAACGGCGTCCGGATCAGCGTCCTGTCGGAGGAGCCGACGGGGGCGTACCGGATCAGGGTGACGCGGAACTGAGTCACGTACCGCCGAAGACGGCCCGCAACTCACGCTTGAGGATCTTCCCGGTCGCGTTGCGGGGCAGCTCGTCCTCCCGCACGACCACCTGGGACGGCACCTTGAAGGCGGCGAGCCGCGCGCCGACGTGCGCGCGGAGCGCCTCGACGTCCGCGCCCGCCCGGTCGCGGACCCGCACAACGGCGACGACCTCCTCCCCGAGCAGCGGGTGGGGAACGCCGAGCACGGCGGCGTCGAGCACGTCCGGGTGCTCGTGCAGGGCGGTCTCGACCTCGACGCAGTACACGTTCTCGCCGCCGCGGACGACCATGTCGGTGAGCCGGTCGACGACGGTGACGCGCCCCTCCCCGTCGACGCGGGCGAGGTCCCCGGTCCGGAACCACCCGTCGTCGGAGAAGGCGGCACGCGTGGCCTCCTCGTTCCCCCAGTACCCGCGGATCAGGCTCTGCCCGCGCAGCCACAGCTCCCCCACGCCGTCCGCGTCGGGCCGGTCGACGCGCACCTCGGTGACGGGCGAGGGCCGCCCGGCGCTGCGCGGGTGGGCGCGGTACTCGGCGCCGACGTTCGACAGCACGCCCCCGCAGGTCTCGGTGAGCCCGTAGCCGTTGCGGGGCTCGACGCGCTCGCCGTAGGCGGAGGTGATGGCGTCGACGATGCCGGGAGGCGCGGCGGCACCGCCGGTGGAGAGCAGCACGAGGCTCTCCAGGGCGTCCCCGCTCTCCCGGGCGGCGGCGAGCAGCTGGAGGGCGGTGGTGGGGACGCCCGCGTAGTGCGTGACGGAGTGCTCCCGGATGAGCTCCAGGGCGCGCCCGGCGTCCCACTTCCGCATCATGACGAGCGTCCCGCCGGCGGCCATGACGGCGTAGAAGGAGGTGAAGGCGGCGACGTGGAAGAAGGGAAAGGTGGTGAGGGAGACGGGCGTGGGCCCGGTCCCGGGGACGTCACCGCGGGCGAGGGCGGCGGAGGCGGCGAAGTACACCGGGTTCATGGCGGCCCCGACCTGCGCCCGGTGGGTGGCGACGGCACCCTTGGGACGGCCGGTGGTGCCGGAGGTGTAGATGATGGTGGAGTCGTGGTCGGGAAGGACGTCGACCGGCGGAGGCCCGAGGTAGGGGTCGAGATCGGGAACGTAGGCCCGGAACCCTTCCCCCTCCTTCTCCTCCTCGTGCCCCTGGAAGACGATCCCCGGCACACGGTGGGCGACGGCCCACGCGCGCACGCGCCCGACCCGCTCCCCGTCGACGAGGAGCACGGCGGGCGAGCAGTCGTCGAGGGCGTACGCGAACTCGTCCTCGGTCCACCAGGCGTTGAGGGGCACGGCGACGAGGCCGGCGAGCTGGACGGCCCAGAAGGCGACGTGCCACTCGGGCAGGTTCCGCATGGCGACGACGGCGCGGTCACCGGGCCGGAGCCCGTACTCCTGAACAAGCTGCCGGGCGAGCCCGCAGGCCGCGTCGAAGAACTCCCGGTACGTGTAGGTGGCGTCCTCGGCGACGAGGAACACCCGGTCCCCGTACCCCCACACGACCTCGACGAACTCCCGTAGGGTCTGGGGACCGGAGACGTACACGCCGCCGGCGACGGCGAAGGGCCCTCCGTCGGCGGTCAACCGCTCCACCGCACGCTCCACCGGGACCTCCTAAGCGCTTGCTTACCCACGTTGCACGGCGACGGTATGCGCCACGCTTCCACGGGTCAACCCACCCCGGACCCGACCCGCTCCCGCACCTCGCGCAGAACAGGCGCGAACTCCCTGATCCCCATCCGCTAGGCTGTCAGCGCGCCTTCGTAGCTCAGGGGATAGAGCACCGCTCTCCTAAAGCGGGTGTCGCAGGTTCGAATCCTGCCGGGGGCACAGCGCAGAGGGCCAGCTCAGGGGTACATTCCCCTGATGCTGGCCCTTCTGCATGATCACGGCCGTGCCACCTACGTGCCAGAAGGCCCCGGATCGCTGCCCTTCCGGGCCTGCCGAATCATCTCGCCGAGCTTCCCCGCGATGTGCTGATCACGGTCGCTCGTCATGTGCTGATAGATCAGCGCGGCCCGGGTCGTGCTGTGACCCATCCGCGTCATGAGCTCGCGCGTGCTGGCCCCGGCGCTGGAGGCGAGGGTGTTCCCGGTGTGGCGGAGATCGTGGAAGTGCACGTCCTCGGAGACGCCGGCGGCGGCCCGGGCGGCGGTCCAGTCGTCCCGGAAGTTGCTCCGCCGCAGGAGACCGCCACGGGGCCCCTGGAACAGATGCCCGTCCTGCCCGGTACCGGCGAAGTGCTCCAGGTGGCGAACCAGCTCGGGGACGAGCTCGGCAGGGAAGGCGACCGGCCGGACACCGGCAGCGGACTTCGGAGCCTTGTCGGCCAGCGTGCCGTTCTGCAGCTCGGCCTGGGTCCGGCGGACCATGACCACGCAACGAGTCAGGTCGAGGTCCCGGCGGCGCAACGACGCCAGCTCGCCGAACCGGAGCGTGGTGAAGGCCGCAAGGAGAACCAGCGCCCGGTAGCGCGACTGAATGGCACCAGCCACCGCGTACACCTCGCCCACGGTGAGGATGGGCCGCTCCGGGACGTCGTAGCGGTCGGCGCCCTTGATCCGGCACGGGTTGCGGCGGATCAGCTCGTCGTCGACGGCCGTGTTCAGGATCGCGCGGAGGAGTTGGTACGCCTTGACCACGGTCGGCTCACCCACGCCGCTTTCCAGCAGCGCGGTCCGCCAGGCTCGGACGCGGAGCGTGGTGATCGCAGCCACCGTTCCGCCGCCGAAGGTCGGCTTGATGTGCACCCGAATCACGCTCTCGCTCCGCTCCCGGGTGCGGTCCTCCAGCTTGCGGTGCTTCAACCAGTCATCGGCGTACGCCCCGAAGGCGACCATGCCCGCGTCAGGAGCCTGATAGGTACCCCGGATGATCTCCGCCTCGATGGTAGTCAGCCACACGAGGGCGTCAGTCTTGGTGTCGAAGGTGTGCGGCGCCGGCCTGGTCTCACCCGACAGCGGGTCGCGGTAGCGCGCCTGCCAGCGGCCGGACGCGAGTTGTCGCACACTGCCGAACCGACTCCGCCTGCCCTTACTGTTCGCCATCAGGCCACGCTCCTCAAGACATAGGTGACCGGCTCAACCGTGTTCGCGGCGATAAAGGCGGTGACGGCACTCTCGGGGATGCGGACGTGGCGGCCGACCTTCACGAAGGTGATCCGACGCTCCTCGATGAGCCGCCGGGGGAACCGCACGGTGGTGCCGAGGAGCTCGGCTACTTGGTCAACGCTCAGCAGTCGGTCCATGGTCACCACTCCCCCATGTCGGTGGCTTCGAGTTCGGTACGGATCTCGCGGTTGAGTTCGCGGACGTGCTTGATATCGCGGGCGATGTTGGCGGCGAGCCAGGACTCTCCCGGGGTGTGGCCGTGTCCGGCGTAGGTCCAGTGGGCGATCACGAGGGTGGAACCCTCCGCGTCGTTGTCGGGGTCCGGCAGGCCGCGTTCACGTCGCTCTTGAGCCGCGCGGTAGTCGGCGCGGGTCTGCCGGAGTGCGCCGAGGGTGGTGGAGTAGGCGCGGGATTTGGTGGAGAAGTGGCCGCGGAAGCCGAGCATGTGGGACCAGCGGGCGAGCATCCGGTCGGGGTAGACGGGGTCGAGGGTCCAGCAGGCTTCGATCAGGCGCCGGGTGTGGTCGGGGATGTCGAGGCGGGTCAGCTCCGCCTTCTCGCCGATGCGGCGGTCGATCGTGCCGGTGGTCTCGGCGGCCTTGGTCGCGTACTTCGCCACGTACGAGGCGACGGCCTGTTCGGTGAGCTCTTCCTTGCCGAGGGCGCCGATCGGCTGGACGTCGACCTGCGTGCCCCAGGCCAGGGTGCGGGCGGGGTGGGCGCCGGCGGCGGGGACCGTGACGGCGACGCGGGCGGCAGCCGCGCGGATCGCGTCGTCGAGGAGGCCGACCGAGGCCCAGGAGGGCGGGGTGGTGTCGGGTCCGTCGGGGCCGTCGAGGCGGATGACGGCGTGGAAGTGGATGGCGCCGCGTTTCTGGAACTCGGCGACCTTCCCGAAGGAGATCCGGCAGACCTCCTTGAGAGCGGTCTGCGTGAGCCCGGTCCGGGCGGCGATCTCGCGGCGGAGGTAGATGGTGAAGCGCTGCCAGAGGTGCCCGGCGTGGTTGTTCCACAGCACCGCGCCCGCGTAGTCGTACCGCGCCGGGTCGAGGGCCGTGCCGAGGGCGGGAGCGTGCTCGGGATGGGCGGTACCGCAGCGGCACTGGCCGGAGGTGGGACGGTTGTGGACCGGGCCGAAGGAGGGGGCGGTGAGGGTGGCGAAGACCCGGGGGTGATTCCGGACGGTCGCGGGGATGTTCTTGGCCCTGTCGCCGGTGATCCCGGCGCGGATCAGGTGGTAGGTGTCCCCGGCGTACGTCCAGGCGCAGGAGGGGCAGCGGGAGGCCCGGCGGTTGCCGCACGCGACCCGTAACCGGCCACCCGGCTCATCGGCCGTCGAGTACGAGTACAGGACGTCCCCGGTGCGGCGGTCGCGGGTCACGGTCGTGCCGGACAGGTGAATCGGGTCCGAGCAGCCACCCGTCCGCCGAACCTGCTCCTGCCACCGCTCGAAGCCCGGGGCGTTCACGGCCCGCAGGAGGTCGGCCAGGGCGAGGGGGTCGGTGCCCAGGGAGGCCGCGACACCGGCCACGGCCTCCGGGGCAACAGGGAAGACCGTCACGCGGCCACGACCGCGGAAACCGTGGACCGGGACACGCAGGCGGTGAGGCGGGCGACGTGGCTCTCGTGCCGCCGCTTGGCGCCCTCGCTGACCTGGATCAGGGCGACGGAACGGACGGTGTGCTCGTTGAGGCCGGAACCCCCGCAGTACTCGCAGAAGACCATCGCCGGGTCAGCGCCCTCGTCCGACCGGCCGGACCCCTCACAGGCGGAGCAGTCGGCCCACGGACGCGAGGTCAGGAAGTACAGGCACTCAGCGGGATTGGAGCACTGCCCCTCCAGGCAAGCCGGGCAGGCCCGACCCGACACCGACCGGCGGTAGAGCACAGCAGAACCAGGCATGATGAAAGCTCCCTTGTTGGGAGCCGGGGTGGTGGTTGCTTGGCGGTAGGCACCGCCCCGGCGCATTCAACTGGCTTGAGCCACTTACTGGCTTAAGCCAGTTGAGCATGACGCCTGATCCTGCGTCAAGACACTGGCTTAAGCCAGTTGCTATGCTGGCTGCATGACAACGCCCGGGACCTCTCCGCAGCAGCCTGCGAGCAGGCGGATCGCGGAAGAACTACGCACAGAGATCGAGGCTGGCCGACTCTCGCCGGGGGACAAGCTCCCATCCGAACGGGCTCTGGCCGAGCAGTACGGGGCCGCACGAAACACCGCTCGCGAGGCCATTCGGATCCTGGCGGAGCAAGGCCTCGTGACAGCGCGCCACGGCAGCGGTGTCTTCGTTCGAGAGCCCCAACGGCTCTTCCGGTTCGGCAGTGACCGCTACTCGCGGAAGAACCGTGAGACCGGCCTGACCCCGTTCCGTCTGGAAGCTCAGAAGCAGGGGAAGGTGCCCCGAATTGATGTCGTGAGCATCGAGCGCGAGACCCCGCCCCGGGACATCGCCGACAGGCTCGGGGTGCCGGCGGGGGAGGCGAGCGTCGTACACCGAGAGAACCACTACTTCGCCGACGCCGAGCCCGTTCAGATCGTCTCGACGTTCCTGCGTTGGGACGAGGCCGAGGGGACGCTCCTCATGCAGCCAAAGACGGGC
This sequence comes from Streptomyces sp. NPDC020807, assembly GCF_040641575.1. Lineage (NCBI taxonomy): Bacteria > Bacillati > Actinomycetota > Actinomycetes > Kitasatosporales > Streptomycetaceae > Streptomyces > Streptomyces sp. NPDC020807. The sequence goes on along the minus strand of NZ_JBFADU010000021.1, from coordinate 26,420 downwards.
AAGGACGGAATCTACGGGCGGCTCGAAGAGCTAGGCCACGTCATGACCCGTGTACGCGATGAGATCAGCACGCGCATGCCGACGCCCGAGGAAGCGGCTGTGCTGGATCTCCTGCCGGGGGTACCGGTTCTTGAGGTTCTACACACGAGCCTTGACCAGGAAGGCGTCCCGTTCGAGGTGTCTCGGTACGTGCACCGAGGGGACCAGACCGGGTTGCTGTACGAACTGCCCGTCGAATAGCCGAGGAGCCCCTGTGGGAAACGCAGTTGTTCGCCCGTACCAAGATGCCGACCTGGAAGGCGCAGCCGCAGCGCTCGTCGCCGTGCACGCAACGGACGGGTATCCGGTTGAAGGGGTGACTGACCCAGAGGCCTGGATCCGCTCGGCGGATGTGCGCGCCGCTTGGGTGGGCGACCTGGACGGAAAGATCGTCGGCCACGTCTCGGTGATGCGCCCGAGAGGCGAGGACGCGGTGACCCTGTGGGTTGAGCAGAGCGGGGACGACGAGCGGCACGTAGCGGTGTTGGCTCGGCTCTTCGTCCTTCAGGAGGCCCGGCAGCACGCCCTGGGCGCGCAACTTATGCAGGCAGCAACGTCTTGGGCTCAGGAGCAAGGTATCCGGCTGGTGCTCGACGTGATGGCGAAGGACGCCGCCGCAATCCGCCTGTACCAGCGGCTCGGCTGGACCAAGATCGGTGAAGCCGCCCACCCGTATGGCGAGGGTCAACTCATGGATGCCATCTGCTTTGTCGCTCCGGCCGCGTAGCCCAGCGGGGATCTGTTACAGGTTTCTCTACCTCATCAAGGCACCCGCCGCGCACGGCGCGGCGCGCGCGGCCCGTCGCCCGGGCCTGCGCTCCTGTCTGACGCCCCGCTCCAGCCCGGGCGCCGTCCGCACGCCTGACAGCTTGGGTTGATGGGCAGCCAAAGCAGACCTTCAAGCACGGCAACCGTCACATGGCACGCGTAGCCACGAGCACTGCCGACTGCGGCCAAGACGGGCGACCAAAAGACGGCCAGCGGCGAGGGAGGGGTGGCCTCTTAGGCATGGCCGGCCGACTACCGGGACTGAGTTGAGCGAGGCGCCGTACCCCCGCCGTCACGGATGACGGGAGCGTGAGGCGAGCGCACCACCGGGAATGGGCGGGCGGGGAGCAGCTGCTGCCGCGATGTGACAGAGGCCGGTGTGGTCGCTCCGCGTCGGTGCCGCTATCACCGTGGCTAAAGAGCGTGTCCTCCGGCCAGTCCAGTGGCATGCTTAGCACTGGCGATGCGCTGAGCCCGGCACTGCTGGGTTCCGCGCTGCTTGGCACGCTTGCGTTCGTTGTACGTCACCGTCCCTGGTCGACCTCAGACAACACGTCTGTTTCTACGCAGGAAGAGGTGACGGCCATGGTCGCTAACCGGCAGTCTCGTTTTCGAGGCTGGATGACTAGCCTTCTCAACTTTGTAGGCGACATCTGCGCTGGCGCACCCTCGTGGGTGCTGGCAGAGCACCTGGCGGGTCATGCAGTGGCGGGCTGAGCGCATCGCCATTACTTTCACGCGGTGGCAGACCTCAGGAACGTACAGCAGCGAAGGCCGACCGGCACGCCACCCTGCCATCCCCGCAGCCTTCGTGGCCAGCTCCCAAGGCGTCAGCGACCTTCGTGCCCGTAGTTCGCATCGAGGGGGTTGGTAGGCCCCAGCCGTGCCACTCTCGTGCCAGAACGGTCGGGGACTCACGGGGAATCGGGGTTCGCTGTGGTGCGTCCCTCCCGACATCGCCCAACGTAGGGAATCCGCAGGTCACGCCAGTGATTACCCTCCCGCTCTCCTAAAGCGGGTGTCGCAGGTTCGAATCCTGCCGGGGGCACGTGGAGGAAGGGCACCTACGGAGATCCGTAGGTGCCCTTTCGTGTCTGTGTCAGCGCAGTTCGTCCGGGCACGGGGTGCCGCGGGAGAGTTTGTAGGGGGCCGCCAGGCGGTAGACGCCTGCCTTCGGGGCGATGAGTTCGGTCCACTCGTCGCCTTCCGTGTCCGCTTCCGCCTTGAAGAGGCAGCCTTCCTCGTTGGCGAAGAGCTTGGGGGGCTCGGTGTCCGTGTCCGTGGCCGGTTCCCAGTTCTCGCGGGCCAGCTTCGAGGCCTCCGTCTCCTGGGGGGCCTCGATCTTGCCGCCGTTCTCGTCCATCAGGGCCAGCCAGGGCGAGTACGGGACGCGGATCTGGACGCGGCCGGGGCGGTCGACGCGGATGACGACCTCGTTCTCCTCCGCGCTGAGGACCTCGGCGGGCGGGTCCGCGAGGGGGGTCGGGGCCTGGACCTCGTACAGGCGCCAGTTCTCGTCCGACCAGACCTGCTTCAGGTACGGCAGTCCGCCCTCGACGAGCTCCGCCTCGCGGGCCGCGCCCGAGTCGGGGGCGCCGGTCGGCAGGACCACGTAGTGGACGGCCCAGCGGTGGAGCCACTGGTTGTAGTTCACCGCGTTGAGGGTGTCGTCGTAGAAGAGCGGGTTCCGCTCCATGTCCGCCTGGCGGTTCCAGCCGCGCGCCAGGTTGATGTACGGGCTGAGGGCGGAGGACTCGCGGTGGCTGGAGGCCGGCACGACCTCGACCCGCGCCTTGCCCGCGTCCCGTACCTGGAGCTGGTTGACCAGCGGCGCCAGCTCGCGCGCCCAGGAGGCGTCCGGGGCCGTGCGGATGACGTCGTCGACGCCCTTGAAGCCGATCCAGAAGTTCAGGCCCGCGAAGGCCAGCAGCAGCGCGTACCAGCGGCGCGAGCGCGGGGCCGTGTACGGGAGCGCCGCGAGCAGCACGACGCCCGCGAAGAGCATCGGCAGGCGCGAGATGTTCGAGCCGATCTGCGAGTCGATCAGCCAGGTCAGGAGCGTGCCGAAGGTGTAGACGGCCGCCGCCGTGCGGACCGTGCGCCAGTCCTTCGGGACGAGGACGAAGACCAGGATTCCGAAGAGGAGGGGGAGGGCCGTCGAGGCGAAGGCCATCGGCTGGGTGCCCGAGAAGGGGAAGAGCCAGGAGGAGAGGGCGACCACCGCTACCGGCGCCAGGCCCAGGGCGTACGCGCCGGGGCGCCGCTTGTTCAGGAAGAGCGCCCCCGCCATGATGCCCAGGAAGAGCCCCGCCACCGGGCTGCACGCCGTCGCCAGGCCCGCCAGCGGGGCCGCGACCACCGCCTTCGCCCAGCGCTTGCGCCGCCAGCGGTGCGGCCAGCAGAAGACGGCGGCGACCGCGCCCAGCGCGAACATCATGCCGAGGCCGAAGGTGACCCGGCCGGACAGCGCGTTGCAGAGGAAGGCGAAGACGGCCGCGAGCGAGCAGGCCATCGGGTTGCGGACCGCCGGCACCCGCACCAGGATCAGCGAGGTCAGCGCCGCCGACAGCGTCCCCGCGACCATCATCGTGGAGCGGACGCCGAGCAGCGACATCAGGTAGGGCGAGACGACGCTGTACGAGACCGGGTGCATCCCGCCGTACCAGGCGAGGTTGTACGCCGAGTCCGGGTGCCGTCCGACGAACTCCGCCCACGCGTCCTGCGCCGCCAGGTCCCCGCCACTGTTCGCGAAGAAGAAGAACCACAGGACGTGGGTGACCGCGGCGACGCCCGTGGCCGCCAGGACCGTGTAGCGGCGCTTGCGGCGCGGGGCCGGGGTGAGGGGCGCCTTCGCGGGGGCCGCCGCCTCCTGGCGCTGTGCCGGGAGCACTACGCGGCGGGGAGCGGTGTCGACGTCATGATGGTGGTCCTCGCCGTCGGTGCGATCCGCTCGCTTCGGCTCAGCGGTGGTCACTGTGGCCCTTTCCCGTACTGCTCCGGTCGTGTCGTCCGTACTGCCGGGGCTCCCCGCCCCCAGGACTCCCCGTACTGCCCGGAAACGCTAACAGCCGGGCGCCCCGGACGTCGGTCCCGGGCGCCCGGCCGAAGCGGTCGCGCTCAGCCCACGCGCGTGAGCTTCTTGTCGAATCCGGGCTCCACCAGGTCCTTCTGGAGGGCCACCGGGGCGCTGACCCTGCCCGCGCCCTCGCCGATCGACACCGTGCCGACGACGTCGCCCGCCTTGCCGGTGTGCGGGACGGCCCTGCCGCCGTCCGTCAGGTCCAGCTTCACCTGGAGGCCGGGCCAGCCGATCGCCTTGAGCTCCTTCGTCGCCACGACCGGCGTCCGGCCGCCGAGGCCGTCGTCCACGTACCCGAGGACCTGGTCCTTCTTCACGACGGCCGCCGAGGTGACGTCCTTCTGGGCCTGCTGGATCAGCTTGAGGCTGTTGTCGATGGCCAGCTGGAGCTTGTCGTTGAGGAGCTTGGCGTCCTTCGCCCCCATGACGATGCCGAGGATGCGGCGGTTCTGGCCGTCGACGACCGTGTTCGCCGACCAGAGCAGGTTGCCGCCGGCGGGGGTGGAGGAGCCGGTCTTGATGCCGCTCACACCCGGTTCGAGCAGGATGTTGTTGTTGTTCTCGATCCGGCCCTCGATGCCGTCCACCGTCATGTTCGGCATGTTCACGATCTCGCGGAACACGTCGTACTGCATGACCGCCTTCGCCAGCTTCAGCTGGTCCTGCGGAGTCGACATGGTGGTGTCGAGCAGACCGGACGGGTCGGTGTACGTGGACTGGGTCATCCCCAGGTCCTTCGCGGCGGCGTTCATCTTCTCGACGAACGCGGCCTCGGAACCGGCGTCCCAGCGGGCGAGCAGCCGGGCCACGTTGTTCGCCGACGGGATCATCAGGAGCTCCAGGAGCTCCTTCTCCGTGTAGGTCTGACCCTCCTTGACCTGCGCGGTCGACTCGTGGGTCGCCTTCGCCTGGTCGGCGGCCTTCTTGTCGATCGTGATCTCGGGGCCCTGCTCCTTCCCCTTGATCGGGTGGTCGCGGAGGATCACGTACGCCGTCATCGTCTTCGTGACGCTCGCGATCGGGGCCGGCTTCTGCGGGCCGTACAGGCCCATGGAACCGACGCCCTCGACCTCGACCGCGCCCTGGCCCTCGGTGGGCCACGGCATGGCGAGCTCGCCGCCCTCGAAGGTGTAGGTCGGCGACGCGGTGAGGCTCAGGACGGGCTCCGGCAGCGGCCTGACCATCTGCACGATCGCAAAGATGATCAGGAGCAGGACGAGCAGCGGGGTCCAGATCCGGATCCGGCGCAGCGTCGTCCGCAGCGCGTTCGGCTTCGGCGGCGGGGTGTTCGTGAGCTCCGCCAGGAGGTCGAGGGGCGGGAGCGGCGGCAGCGGCTGCTGCCGGGTCCGCTCGGCCTCGGCCGGGGAACCGGGAACGCCCGGGCCGGCGGGAGAGGCCGGGGAGGCCGAAGAGGCCGCCTGCTGCGCCGGGGGTACGGGGGCGGGGGCCGGCGCCTTGCGGGCCTCGGGCGCCGGGGGGCCCTGCGGGGCCCGGGCGGTCTTCGGGGCCTCGGGGCTCTTCGGGGCCCGGTACGCCTGCGGGCGGCCCGCCTGAGCCGCCTGGGCCGCCTGGCCCTGGCCCGCCTGAGCCGCCTGGGCCGCCTGGCCCTGGCCCGCCTGAGCCGCCTGAGCCGCCTGAGCCGCCTGCTCGGCCTTCCGCTCCGCCGGGATGTCCGGGCGGAGCGGCACGAAGGTGCTGGTGCGCTCGCTGTCGGACTCCGGTGCGCGCAGGTCGGCCGGGAGCTTCAGGGCGGTCGTCGGCTGGTCCACGACGGGCTCGGCCGGCGGACGCACGATCTTGAACATGGCCGTCGGCTGGTCGACGGGCTCGTCGTCCCGCGTGTCGTCGACGACGGAGTCGGACGCGGAGTCGGCCTCAGGCCGGGGCGCGGACTCGGGCTCGGGCCGGTGCGCGGACTCGGGCTCGGGCTCGGACTTCGCCTCGGCGTCGGCGGCAGCGGCGGGAACGGCGGCGGGAGCGGACGACTCGGCCGCACCCGCGGACGGCTTCCGCGCCGCGAACCAGGACTCGGCTGCGGACGCCTTCTCCCCGGTCGCGTCCGCGGCGGCCACGGCGGTCCCGGCCGCGTCCTCGACCGGCTCCTCGTCCGCGTCGCCCTCGGCCTCGCGGTCCGCCTCCTCCGCGTCGTGCGCGGACTCCTCGTCCGGGTCCTCGGCGGCCTCGTCGGCGTCGGGGGCCTCCTCGGGCTCCTCGCCCTCCTCCGGCTCCCCGTCGGCCGGCGCGGGCTCCTCGTCCGCCGCCGACGCGACCCAGGCCGCCACGGCGGCCTTCAGACGCTCACCCTCGGGCTCGGGGTCCCCACCCTCGGGCTTCCCGCCCTCGGACTCCCGCTTCGGCGCGTCGTCCGACGCGCGCGGCGCCAGGGTCTTGAACACGGCCGTCGGCTGATCCACCTGAACCGACGAGGATGACGTACCGCCGCCCGAGGCCGTCGTCTCGTCCGACGACCCCTGCTGCTCCGCCCTGTCGGGGGACTCGCCCGCCACCGTGCCTCCTCCATGCGTCATGCGTACGTCCGAACCGTCTACCAGTGTCCCGTGTGGACCACTTGGCTCCCGTGCTAGACGAGAACGACATACCTACTGGTTCCCGGATGAACCACCCAGGCACTCTCGACAGATGAATGTGAGAGGGGTCACCCTGTCACTCATCCACGCGGGGAGGCATGGATGGGCAGGAGCCGCAGAACTATTCCGGAGGAGCTTCTGCTGCTCGCTCTGGACCCGACCACGGGTACCACAGCGCAGCCGCAGTCGCTCGACCTCGGCCTGGCCGGAGCACAGCTAGTGGAACTGGCTCTGGCAGGACGGATAGCCCCAGACGGGGATCGTATCGCCGTGGTGATGCCACGGCCGACCGGAGATCCGACCTTGGACTCCGCACTGGAGCTGTTGCGCAGGCGCGGCAGCCCGGTCCGGGCCGTCCACTGGATCGGCGGACCCCGACTGGGGCTCCGTCAGACGTATCTCTCGCATCTGGAGCGATGCGGCATGGTGCATGCCGTGGAGGGCCAGATGTGCGGGGTGTTGCCGACGACTCGCTACCAGGCGACGGACACGGCGATCAGCCGGGAGATCAGGGCCCGGCTGGACAGTGCGATCCGCACCGGCGTACCGCCGGACCCGCGGACCGCGGCGCTCGCCGCACTGGCCCACGCGGTCGGTCTCGGCAAGCACCTGTACCCCGGCAACGAAGGCAGGTCGTCGCGGTCCCGGCTGCGCGACCTGATCCGGCACGACCCGATGGGCGGCCTCGTGGCGCACGCCGTGATGGACGTCCAGAACGGCGCGGCGGCACAGCCGCGCCGCGCGACCGCGGCGGGCGTTCCGGCGCAGCCTCGCGGCAGCATGGCCCGCGCGGCGGTTCACTGAGCCGCCGGGCAACGGGCCCAGGGCGTCGCGCCCCGGGCCCACCAGTACCGACCCACCCGGGAGCCGCACGGCGGTGCGGGGCGGCCGTGACGGCCGTCCCGCACACGTGCGTTGTTCCGGTTTCCCAGCGCGCACCTCGCCTTTGGTGGCAGTCTGCCAAGCAGTAGATACACACAGCTACGCAGGCACACAGCCGGAGGTGCAGTTTCCGTGGCGTCCAACGTCAACCCCACCGTCAGGCGACGCCGATTGGGCCAGGAGCTGCGCAAGCTCCGGGAGGCGAAGAACATGACGGCCGAGCAGGTCGCCGAGCGCCTCCTCGTCTCCCAGTCCAAGATCAGCCGCCTCGAGAACGGCCGCCGGTCCATCAGCCAGCGCGACGTCCGCGACCTGTGTGGCGTGTACGAGGTCGAGGACGAGCGCATGGTCGACTCGCTCATGCAGATGGCCAAGGACTCGCGCCAGCAGGGCTGGTGGCACGCCTTCGGCGACATCCCGTACAGCGTCTACATCGGCCTGGAGACCGAGGCCGAGAGCCTGCGGATGTACGAGTCGCAGATCATCCCCGGCCTGCTCCAGACCCCGGCGTACGCGGAGGCCGTGATCTCCGGCGCGATGCCGGAGACGACGCAGGCGGACATCGAGAAGCGCGTCACGGTGCGCACCCGCCGCCAGGAGCGCATCCGGGACGACGAGCGGCCGCTGCGGCTGTGGGCGGTCATCGACGAGGGCGCGCTGCACCGGATCGTCGGCAGCAGGCAGTTGATGATCGAGCAGCTGGAGTACCTGACGGAGCAGTCGCACCTGCCGCACGTCACGGTGCAGGTGATCCCCTTCGAGATGGGCGCGCACCCGGGGATCAGTGGCCAGTACTCGATCCTGGAGTTCCCCGACACCTCGGACTCCAGCGTGGTCTACATCGAGGGGGTCACGAGCGACCTGTACCTGGAGAAGACCCAGGACGTGCACAAGTACTCCGTCATGTACGAGCACCTCAGGGCCCAGGCGCTGAGCCCGGAGGCGACGCGCGAGCTGATCGCGGAGCGCGCGGAGCTGTACGCGAAGGGCTGACCGTCCGTCGCGGGGCGGGCACCGTACACCCCGCGATCGCTCCCACGGAAGCCCAGCTGGAATATGCCACCCGGTCGTGTGAACGCCGGTCCCGCCGGAGGGGACCGGCGAGTAGCGTCGATCACGTCGGCGAGAAAACGCCGTCGCGACACACACTCACTGGTCAGAACCGGAGTTGAGCATCATGGCGATCTTTCAGGGTGTTACGGACACGTGGACGAAGTCTTCCTACTCCGGCGGGAACGGCGCCTGCGTCGAGGTGAAGTCCCCGGTCGTGGCGGCCATCGCCGTGCGTGACTCCAAGGCCCCCGAGGGCCCGTCCCTGTCTTTCGGACCCGGCTCCTGGAACGCCTTCGTCGGCGAGGTGAGCAACGGGGCGCTCTGAGCCCCGCGCCCCCGCAGTGCCGAAGTACCCGCAGCACCCGCAGCACCCGCAGCACCCGCAGCACCCGCAGCACCGAAGTACCCGAAGAGCCCTCTCGTCCGGATCGCCGTCCTGGCCGAGAGGGCTCAGCCTTTTCCGTACGTACGCCCGGCGTCCCGTCAGCGCAGCTGGTCGACGTACCGGTCCGTGCCCGGCACGGTCGGGATGAACGGCGCCACCAGCTCCACCCGGCCCCCGGTCCCGGCCCCCAGGGTCTCCAGGCCGGCGAAGTGCTCCGTCCAGCACTCCCGGGGGTCGCGCTCCAGGAACCAGAGCAGCGTCAGGCGGGTGTCGACGCCCTCGACCTGTTTCACGTACGTCATGCGGTCCCCCGGCAGCGGCGTCGGCCGGAAGACCGTCACCATCGCCGCCGGTGAACCGGCGAGCAGTCCGGGCAGCTCGCGCGAGCGCAGCCGGTCGAGCAGCGCGTCGCGCGCCTCGGGTCCCTCGGCGTCGACGACCTGGAGGATCAGCCCGGCGTAGGGGTGGTCGAGGGCGTGGAAGTCGCGCGGCCCGGCGGCCCCGTCGCGGTAGACGGTCGCCGTGTGGTCCTGGAAGGCCGTGAAGACGTGCGTGCGCTCCTGGTGGACGCGGGCGTCGAGGTTGAGCCGCTTGTTGATGCCGACGGTCCACTTCATGTGCTCGTCGTAGCGGCCCTCGGTGATCCAGTACGTGGAGAGGTAGCAGCCGGCGGTGACCGGCTGTGCGACGGCGGACTTCTCGGGGCGGCGCAGCTCCTGGAGCTCGCGGGTGGCGACCCAGCGCCGTCCCGCGTACATCCAGGGCATGGCCATGGCGCCCGCGTAGTAGTGGTCGTCCTCGTACCAGCGGTTGTACGCGTACTCGTGGCCCGGGTGCGGCTCGACCATGGTGATCAGCGCGTGACCGGGGCGCACGCCGTACGGCCCGGTGGACGCCAGCCGCGCGTAGGCCTCCGGACCCTCGCTCGTACCGCTCATGTGTCTCCTCTTCCCTTCCCAAGTCGGGGACAGGGACCTACTCTGACGGACCGTCAGATGCATGCGCCAGATGCAGGACCAGGGTCGAGGAGGTTCCGGATGCTGCTGCGGGGCAAGACGGTCGTCGTGTCGGGGGTCGGGGCCGGGCTCGGGCACCGGATCGCGGAGACGGTCGTACGGGACGGGGGCAACGCGGTGCTCGGCGCGCGGACCGGGGCGAACCTCGTCAAGTCGGCCGCCGAGATCGACCCGGACGGGACGCACACCGCGTACCGGGCCACGGACATCACGGACGAGGGGCAGTGCGAGGCGCTCGCCGCGCTCGCGGTCGAGCGGTTCGGCGGGATCGACGCCGTCGTCCACGTCGCCGCCTGGGATTCCTACTTCGGCGGCCTGGAGGACGCCGACTTCACGGCCTGGCAGGGCGTCCTCGACGTCAACCTCCTCGGCACCCTGCGGATGACCCGCGCCTGCCTCCCGGCGCTCAAGGAGCGGGGCGGGTCCGTCGTCATCGTGGGCACGCAGTCGGCCGTCGCCGCGCCCTCGGAGGTGCGACAGGCGGCGTACGCGGCCTCGAAGGGGGCGCTGACCTCGGCCATGTACTCGCTCGCGCGCGAGCTCGGCCCGCACCGGATCCGGGTCAACACCGTCCTCCCGGGGTGGATGTGGGGGCCGCCGGTCCAGGCGTTCGTCCAGTTCGCCGCGCACACCGAGGGCGTGCCGGAGGCCGAGGTCCTGGCCCGGCTCACGGACCGGATGGCACTGCCGGAGCTCGCGACGGACGGGGACGTGGCGGAGGCGGCGGCCTTCCTCGCCTCCGACCGGGCCCGGGCCATCACGGGCCAGTCGCTGCTGGTCAACGCGGGCGAACTGATGCGCTGACGCGCGCGGGAGCCGGTCCGCCCAGAGGCCCCCGGCCAGTGGGGCTCGCCCTGGGGCGGCGGGGCTCGGGCCCCCGGGCGACCGGGGCCCGAGCGTTCGGGCCGTGGCCGCTCAAGCCCTCGGGTAGCGGGACAGCCAGCCCGGTGAGGACTCGGTGGCCGTGTGCAGGGCCGCGCCCTGGGTCATCTCCATCGAGAAGTCGTCCGCGAGCTCCAGGACCGTCGCCCGGCCCTCCAGTTCGGCCAGCCAAGCCGGCGGGAGGGCCGTCTCTCCGTGCAGGGCGCCGAGCAGCGCGCCCGCGACCGCGCCCGTCACCGACGCGGGCCCGTCGTGGACCGTGGCGAGCCGCAGGCCGTGCCGCACGTCCTCGGCGACCAGCGCGCAGTAGACGGCCGTCGCGAGCTGCGCCTCGGCGCGGTCCTCCCCCGCCCCGAGGCCCGTGACGCGCCCGGCGTCCGGCACCCCTTCCCGTACGGCTCCGACGGCCGCCGTGAGCGCCTCGGTGACCGGCTCGTGGCCGGGGCGCCCGGCGAGCAGCTCCAGGGCGCGGGCCACCGCCGCCTCCACGGAGCCGCCGCGCGCGACACCGTGCACGGTGACGGCGAGGGCGCCGGCGGCGAGGGTCGCGGCGGGGGCGCCGTGGGTCTGCGCCGCGCACTCCACGGCGAGCTGGCAGACGAGCTGCGGCTCCCAGCCGACGAGGAGCCCGAAGGGCGCCGAGCGGGCGAGGGCGCCGGAGTCGGCGGCCTCGGGGTTCTTGGGGGCGGCGAGGGTGCCGATGCGCTCGTCGCCGAGGCCGGTGAGGCAGGCGCGGGGCGGGTTCCTGCGGGCGTACAGCCACTCCTCGCGGGCGAGCCAGCCGTTGTCCTTGCGGCGCTCGTCGGGTCCCCAGTCGCGCTGGGTGGCGGCCCAGCGGAGGTGGGCGCGGTGGATGTCGGTGGGCGGGTGCCAGGCGCCGGTGTCGCGGCGGACCTGGGCGCGGATGAGGCCGTCGACGGTGAAGAGGCTCATCTGCGTGGCGGAGGTGACGGCGCCGCGTCGGCCGAAGGCCTCGTCGCCCGTCCCGAGTGCGTCGCCGACCGCCGTGCCGAGGAGGCATCCCCGTACGCGTGCGCGGAAGTCCTGCTGTTCTGCGCGGCCCCACACGGCTGCGGCTGTCGTCGCCACGACGTGCCCTCCCCCGGTCGGCGGTTCGCTGGCGGTTCCCTCGGTTCCGGGTCTCCGGTCTCCGGACCCGGTTCCCGGATCCCCCGGCCCCCGGGTCCCTCCGCCGCACTGTAATCGACCGGGTAGGGGCGTTCGGGGCCCGGAACGTTATGTGATCCGACGCCCTTCAGGCCGCTTTTGACCGCAGTTCACCCGAGGTTCGACCACGGCTCCCAGCATCTGCGGCATGGACCCCGTGACGGCGTCCGAGAGCGCCTCGGCCCCCGACCGGGTGCCCGCCGGTGCCGCGCACGTCGTCGCCGACGTCCTCGCCGGCGCCGGCACCTTCACGACGATGCCGAAGAGCCCCGCCGAGGCCGAGGCGATGATGGTCGAGGGCAACCGCTCCATGGTGAGCGGCGCGACCGCCCGTACCGCGTACCTCGACGCGGGCTTCGACGAGGTCGAGGAGGAGTACGGCTCCTTCCGCGCGTACCTGCGCGACGGCCTCGGCATCGACAACCACGCGCTGAAGGAGTTGGAGAGGGACCTGCTCGTCGGCTGACGCCCGCTAGCGACGGGTCCAGAAGCCCGCGATACCCGGCCGCCTGGGCTCCATGGACCAGCCGCCGTCGGCCTGGACCACGAGCAGCCGGGGGCCCCGGGGAAGGTCCCCGCTGCCGCGCCCCCGGTCCCGCCGGCTGAACTGGTGCTGCCAGTGGCCGCCGCGCCGGTGGATCTGCACGCCGAAGTACCCCTCCTTGTCCTCGTCGCCCTCGAACCGGTACCGGACGTCGGTCTCGTCACCGGTGTACGCCAGGACGTCCGGCCCGTACCCCTCCACGGGCCCCGGCCCCTCGAAGGGACGCAGGGTCGACACCGGCCGGAGCCTGATCGTCCACGCGGTCCGGTCGTCGGTGTCGACCCGCAGGCGCGGCGGTGCCTGGCCGTCGTGCGCGAAGACGCCCACCCCGTGCGTATGAGCGGGGCGGCTCGTCAGAACGTCCCGCCATCGGCGCCCGCGGATCGTCAGCGTGACGACCTCGACGTACCGGCCCCCCTCCTTCACCAGGTCGACGACCACGAAGCCCTTGGTGAGGTCGAGGCCGGTGTCGACGACCTCCCTCCCCCGGCCCGAGAACTCGACGGGAGTGAACTCGGGACCCATCTGCTCGGGAAGGTCGTTGCACCGCGCGAAGGCGAAGGCGGGGGCCTGCGCCGGTACGGACACGGGCGCCGAAGGGGGAGCGACCTCCGCCTCCGTCACCGCCTCCGCCTCCGTCACCGCCTCCGGCGCCGTCCCCGTCTCCGTCTCCGTCTCCGTCTCCGGAACCTCGTCGGCCGAGTCCGTCACCTCCGGAACCTCGTCGGCCGCATCCGTCTCCCCCGGCACCGAGAACCCGAAGTCCTTCGCCAGTCCCGGCAGTCCGGAGTCGTACCCCTGCCCCACCGCACGGAACTTCCACCCCCCGCCCCGGCGGTAGAACTCCCCCAGCAGGATCGCGGTCTCCGTCGTCGCGTCCTCGACCTCGTACAGCGCGAGCTGCTCGCCGGTCGTCGCGCTCACCGCCCGCAGGTAGAGGTCGGTGACCTCCCCGAACGTGGCGTCGTCGCACGAGGCCGCGACCACGACCCGCTCCACGGACGGCTCCACGCGGCCGGGGTCGATCTCCAGCCAGTCCGCGAGGACCCCGCCCTCCCCGTGGGCGGAGCCCGCCAGCCGGACGCCGCTTCCCGCGTGCTCCGGCTGGTTGTAGAAGACCAGGTCGTCCCCGCTCCTGACCGTGCCGTCGGCGGCGACGAGCAGCGCCGCCGCGTCGACCTGCGGATCCCCCGGTCCGCCGAACCGGCGGACCACGGCCACGCGCATCGGCTCGCCGCTCAGCGGCAGGTTCCCACCTTTGATCATCTGCGTCATGGACGCATCATGCACTCAGTCCCCGAGTACCGGGAGAAGCTCCGGCAGATGGCCGTCGGAGGCGCGCGCCACCCGCTGCCGCTCCTCCGGCACCTCCCCGTACAGCGTCGTCCGCGGCTTCGCCGGCCGCCCCGCCGCCTCGGCGATCGCCTCCAGGTCGCGGATGGAGCGGTACGAGCCGTAACTCGACCCGGCCATGCGGGAGATGGTCTCCTCCATCAGCGTCCCGCCGAGGTCGTTGGCGCCGGACCGCAGCATCTCCGCCGCGCCCTCCGTTCCGAGCTTCACCCAGCTGGTCTGGATGTTCGGGATGTGGGGGTGGAGGAGGAGCCGGGCCATGGCGATGACGGCGCGGTTGTCGCGGAGCGACGGGCCGGGGCGGGCGATGCCCGCGAGGTAGACCGGCGCGTTGGTGTGGATGAAGGGGAGCGTCACGAACTCCGTGAAACCACCGGTCTCCTGCTGGATGCGGGAGAGCGTGCGGAAGTGGCCGAGCCAGTGCCGGGGCTGGTCCACGTGCCCGTACATCATCGTCGAGGACGAGCGGATGCCCAGCTCGTGGGCGGTCGTGACGACCTCGATCCAGGTGGCGGTGGGCAGCTTGCCCTTGGTGAGGACCCAGCGGACCTCGTCGTCGAGGATCTCGGCGGCCGTGCCCGGGATGGAGTCGAGACCGGCCTCCTTCGCGGCGGTCAGCCACTCCCGGATCGACAGGCCGGTGCGGGAGGCGCCGTTGACGACCTCCATCGGGGAGAAGGCGTGCACGTGCATGCCGGGGACGCGGGCCTTCACCGCCCGAGCGATGTCGAAGTAGGCGGTGCCGGGCAGGTCGGGGTGGATGCCGCCCTGCATGCAGACCTCGACGGCGCCGACGTCCCAGGCCTGGGCGGCGCGGTCGGCGACCTGGTCCAGGGAGAGGGTGTAGGCGTCGGCGTCGGTGCGGCGCTGGGCGAAGGCGCAGAAACGGCAGCCGGTGTAGCAGACGTTGGTGAAGTTGATGTTCCGCGTGACGATGTACGTCACGTCGTCGCCGACCGCCGCCCGGCGGACGTCGTCGGCGACACGGGTCAGGGCGTCGAGGGCCGGACCGTCGGCGTGCAGGAGGGCGAGCGCCTGGGCGTCGGTCAGCCGCGTCGGGTCGTCGGCGGCGACGGCGAGGGCCTCGCGGACGTCGGTGTCGATGCGCTCGGGCACCATGCCGGGTGCGGCGGCCTCCCGGAGCGACTCCCAGTCCCCGTACACCTCGTCGAAGTCGTCCCTGCGGTCGGACGTCCGGCCGGTGGTGTCGATGGTCGCGTGCAGGTCCGTCCGCCCGGCGGCGGTGAAGGCCTCGTCGGGCTCCTGCCAGGGCAGGCCCCTCACCTCGGCGTCGGGGCGGGCGAGGCCCGTCTCCGGGTCGGCGAGGGCGCGGACGTGCGGGAGGAGCCGGGGGTCGAGCCAGGGTTCGCCCCGGGTGACGAACTCGGGGTAGACGCAGAGGCGTTCGCGCAGCTCGAACCCGGCGGCGGCGGACCGCGCCGCCAGCTCCTCGATCGCCGGCCAGGGGCGCTCGGGGTTGACGTGGTCGATGGTGAGCGGCGAGACCCCGCCCCAGTCGTCGATGCCGGCGGCGATCAGCCGCTCGTACTCCGCGTCGACGAGGTTCGGCGGGGCCTGGAGGCAGGCGGAGGGCCCCATGATGAGCCGGGCGACGGCGACGGTCGCGACGAGGTCGTCGAGCTCGGCGTCGGGCATGCCGCGCATCGCCGTGTCCGGCTTGGCGCGGAAGTTCTGGATGATCAGTTCCTGGATCGAGTGGTACGCGCGCGCCACGCGCCGCAGCGCGAACAGCGACTCGGCCCGCTCCTCCAGGGTCTCGCCGATGCCGAGCAGCAGCCCGGAGGTGAAGGGCACGGAGGAGCGGCCCGCGTCCTCCAGGACCCGGAGCCGGACGGCCGGTTCCTTGTCCGGGGAGCCGTGGTGGGGGCCGCCGGGCTCGGACCAGAGGCGGGTGGCGGTGGTCTCCAGCATCATGCCCATGGAGGGCGCGACGGGCTTGAGCCGCTGGAAGTCGGTCCAGGACAGGACGCCGGGGTTGAGGTGCGGCAGGAGGCCGGTCTCCTCCAGGATGCGGATCGCCATGGCCCGTACGTACGCGAGGGTGTCGTCGTACCCGTGCGCGTCGAGCCACTCCCGGGCCTCGGGCCACCGGTCCTCGGGCTTGTCGCCGAGGGTGATGAGGGCCTCCTTGCACCCGAGCGCGGCCCCCTTCCGGGCGATGTCGAGCACCTCGTCGGGCGACATGAACATCCCGTGCCCGTCCCGGCGCAGCTTGCCGGGGACGGTCACGAAGGTGCAGTAGTGGCACTTGTCCCGGCAGAGCCGCGTGAGCGGTATGAACACGCTCTTCGAGTACGTGATGACGCCGGGCCGCCCGGCCGCCTCCAGGCCGGCGTCCCGCACCCGCCCCGCCGACGCGACGAGATCCGCCAGGTCGTCCCCGCGCGCCCGCAACAGCACGGCCGCCTCGCCCACGTCGAGCGCGACGCCGTCCCTCGCCCGCTTCAGGGCGCGGCGCATGGCGTTCTCGGTGGGACGTTCCGCGGAGGGGCCTGCGGGGCGTTCTGCCTGGTGATCCGTCATGGACCGAGGATACGAGCGGGTAGGTCCGGGTGCGGAGGGGTCCCCGGGGGACGGCCGAAGTCGTTCCCTCACAGGTACGCGCCGAACGCGTCGAGGGTCTCCAGGACCTCCCGTTCGTCCCCCGGCGGCAGCTGGAGGACGACCTCCTCGCAGCCGAGTTCCGCGTAGTGGGCGAGCTTTCCCGGGTTCGGGAGGACGGCGTACGGGACGACCTGGAGGCTCTTCGGATCGCGCCCGGCCGCCTCCCAGGCCTCCCGCAGCACCGGGAGGGACTCCGACAGGCCCCGGCCGCCGATCGGCATCCAGCCGTCGGCACCCTCGGCGATGCGGGCGAAGAGCTTCGGCCCGGCCGCGCCGCCGAGGAGGATCCGGGGCGCGCCGCCGGTCCAGGGCTTGGGCCAGGCGTGCGAGGCGCTGACGGAGCGGCCGTGCGCGCCTCCGTCGTACGCCGTGGGCTCCGACGCCCACAGGGCCCGCATGAGGGCGAGGCGGTCGTGGGTGACGGCCCGCCGGGTGGGCCAGTCGACGCCGTGGTCGGCGGCCTCCTCGACGTTCCAGCCGTAGCCGACGCCGAGGGTGAAGCGGCCGCGGGAGAGGTGGTCGAGGGTCGCGATCTGCTTGGCGAGGGTGATCGGGTCGTGCTCGGCGGGCAGCGAGACGCCGGTGCCGATGCCGAGCCGCTCGGTGACGGCGGCGGCCTGGCCGAGGGCCACGTACGGGTCGAGCATCCGCCCGTACTCCCGGGGCGTCGGGCCGCCCGCCGGGTGGGGCGTCGCGCCGGAGACGGGGATGTGGGTGTGCTCGGGGAGGTAGAGCCCGGCGAAGCCGCGCTGTTCGAGCTCGCGCGCGAGCCGCACGGGGGTGATGGTCTCGTCGGTCAGGAAGATCGTGGTCGAGATCCGCATGGGGGCACGGTAGGGGGTCGGGGCGGGAATTCCGAGAGGTACGACGGGAGTGCGGCGAGCACGTCACCCACCCCGGTATCCGGCTGCGGCGCCGGGCCCGCCCACCTACCGTGTGCCCGTGCTGAACCGTATCGAGGCGTACTACGACGCCGTCCCCCGCTCCTCCGCCCGCGCCGAGTCCCACGGCCCCCTCACCCTCTTCGTCCAGTCGGGCGACGGCTGGCCGTACTACGCCCGCCCCGCCCTCGGGCACACCGGCGAGGTGCCGGTCGAGGCCGTGGAGCGCGTACGGGCCCGGCAGCGCGAGCTCGGGGTGCCGGAGGCGTTCGAGTGGGTCGCGGAGACCACGCCGGGGCTGCGGGCCGCGGTGGAGGCGACCGGACTGACCGTCCACGAGCACCCGCTGATGGTCCTGGAGGGCGAGGGCGTGCCCGTACCGGCCCCCGGGGGCTTCGCCGTACGGATGGTCGAGGCGGACGACCCGGCCCTGGAGAGCGCCGTCGCCGCCCCGTACGCCGCCTTCGGCGCGGACCCGGGGCCCGGCACGACCGAGCGGATCGCCGAGCGGCTGACGGCCGGTCTCACCCGGCTCGCGGCGGCGTACGACCCCACGGGCCGGGCCCTGGCCGCCGGGCAGCACCAGCCGGTCGGCGCGGTGACGGAGGTCGTCGGCGTCGGCACGGTCCCGGAGGCGCGGCGGCGCGGCCTGGGCCTCGCCGTCACGGCCGCCCTCGCGGCGGACGCCCGCGCGCGCGGCACGGAGACGGTGTTCCTGACGGCGACGGACGAGACGGTGGCGAGGCTGTACGGCCGCCTCGGCTTCCGCACGGTCGCGACGGCCCTGATCGCGGAGGGCTAGGGAGTGTCCGGCGGGCCCTGTGCCCTGGCCCTCGCCCTTCTCACGGAACCGTGGGCTGCCCGAGGAGCTCGGCGGCGAGCGGGGTGCGCTGGTGGAGCACCCACCGTCCGGCGCGCTCGGAGGTGACCAGGCGGCAGCGTCGCAGCACGGCGAGGTGCTGGCTGACGGCCGGGGCGCTGACGCCGAGGTAGGAAGCGAGCTGCGTCGTCGTGAGCGGGAGGTCGAGCTGCGCGAGCAGGGCCGCGCGGCTGCGCCCCATCAGCTCGCCGAGCGGCTGGACGAGCGCTCCGTCCGCCGGGCTCGCCAGGTCGTCCCGGTCGGCCCACAACTGGCCGATGCCGCGCGGCGCGTACGTCAGGGCGGGCTGGTAGGGCTCGTTGTGCAGGACCAGGAGCCGGGGCCAGGCGAACACGCACGGCACCAGCAGCAGCCCCTTGCCGGCCGGCGTGCGCACCGCGTCGTGCGGCTTGTCCACGAGCAGTCGGTTCGGCGCGGAGAACCGGACCTCGGGGTGCAGGTCCGCGAAGACCTTGTCGAGGCCGCCCACCGTCAGCTGCCGGGCCCGATGGGCCACATCGGCGTCGCACAGGGCCCGCAGCCGTGGCCAGACCGGTTCGACGGCGGCTCGCCAGTACGCGGCCATGGTGTCCACGAGCCGGGGCAGCTCCCGCCCGGGGTCGTCGTGGAGGGGGCGGAGCTCGGCGGGCAGCCCCTGCGGGGTCCGGAGCTCCTCCAGGGAGGCGCGGACGACGTCGGCGGGCGTGGCGGCGATGTCGTCGAGCTCGTCGGCCACGTCGCCGGTCATCGCCGCGGGCGAGGGCGCGAGGAAGTCCGGGACGATCCGCGGCCCCCGGGCGAGGGCGAGGAGGACACCGAGGTCGAGGCCGGTGGTCCGGGGCCGGGCCATGGCGAGCCAGGGGCCGTGCATCGGGAGGCGGCGCGTGCCCGCGAGCACGGGCACGCTGTGGACCAGTTCCTCCAGGGGGGACCGGGCGAATCGGATCCGCGTCAGGTCGTCCGGTCCGAACAGGATCTCGATCACGTCGGGCAGCGTAGCGCCCGCGCCCCGCCCCGTCCCGTCCCGATTAAGCGGTGACGAAATCGTGGCGCGCCATCCGCCCGCGGGCGGATGGTCTTCCCGGCGCGGTCAGCGCCTCCGACGCAGAACTCCGGGGGGACCCCATGAGAGCACCGTCCACGAACGCACCGGGCAAGCGCGTACGAGCCCTGATCCTCGCGGTCGCCGTGGCCGCACCCCTGCTGGGTGTCTCCGGCACCGCGACGACGGCCCGGGCGGCCGTCGCGGGCGCCACCGCCATCGCGGGCCGTCCGGACCTCACCGGCGACGGCCGGGTCGAGATGGTCGCCAAGGGCGGCGACCGGTTCTACGCCTACAGGAACACGGCCGGACACACCTGGGGCTGGCCCTGGGGCGCGAGCACGACCTTCGACGCCGGCCAGGGGTGGGGCGGCGTCGACGGCCGCCGGGTCTACTTCGCCGACATGGACGGCGACGGCTACAAGGACCGCCTCCAGAAGTACGGCGACGGCTTCCGCGGCTGGTACAACACCGAGGCGGGCTGGACCAGCACGCCGTACGTGGGCACCTTCTCGACCGGGACGTCGGGGTGGAGCGGCGTGAACGCGGCCGACGTGTGGTTCGCGGACATCAACGGCGACGACAGGGCCGACCTGATCCAGAAGGTCGGCTCGTACCTGCAGTACTACCCGAACCGGGGGAGCGGCGACTCCTGGGGCGCGGCGATCTCCCTCGGTGTCCTGAACGTCGACGACCCGAACCGCATCCACTTCGCCGACCTCGACGCGGACGGGGACGCCGAGCTGATCGAGCACACCGGCACGAGCTTCTTCGTCTCGCCCAACACCCACGGCACCGGCGGCGGCTTCCCCTGGCCGGGCGGGTACGACCACTACACCGGTTCGGGCTGGGAGAACGTGGACCCGAACGACGTGTGGTTCGCGGACATCACCGGTGACGGCCAGGCCGACCTCGTCCAGAAGAACGGCGACGCGCTCCAGTACTACCCCAACACGGGCCAGGGCAAGGGCTGGGCCGGGGCGAGGAACTGCGGCACGGGCTGGCAGTACGCCAACCCGAACGACCTCTACTTCGTCTGAGGCGGGCGTCCGTTCCCCGCGATACGGGGGTACGCGGGGAACGGAGCCACGACCGCCGGGCCTACGGCCGCGGCTGCGGCCGGGACTGCGGCTGCGGCCGGGGCTGCCGGATCATCCACACGTCGTACTCGGTCACCGATGTCGTCGTGAACCCCTCGCGCTCGTAGAGGCGCACCGCCGCACTGCCCCGCAGGGACTGGAGGCGGACGGGGACGCCGTCCGCGTCCGCCCGGTCGAGGAGGGTGCGGAGCACCGCCGTGCCGAGGCCGCGGCCCTGGGTCCCGGGGGCCAGGTAGAAGCTCTCCAGCCAGTAGCCGTCGCCCTCGCCGACCTCGTGGCCGTGCCCGACGAGCGGCACGTCGGCGTTGGGTATGAGGGCGACGCAGCCCACGAAGTCGCCCTCGACCTCGATGATCCGCATGTGGGCGGGGCGGAAACGGTTCCGCATCCGCTGCCGGACCTGCTGCTCGTCGTAGACGCCCAGCCTGACCAGGTCGTCCTTCATCACCACCGCGCGCAGCTCGGCGATGTCCTCGACGTCCTCGGCCCGTGCCGGGCGCATCGACCACGTGATCATGCCCGCATCCTAGGGACCCCCCGGACCGCCGCTCGTAACCGGATCCGCGCGGTCCGCGTTACGACGGGCATGAAGAGGATCCTCACCGCCGCCGCCCTGACCGTCTTCGCCGCCGCGGGCGCCGCCGGCGCCACCGCCGGGACCGCCGCCGCCGACACGGGCGGCATGAACCTTCCCTCCGTCGTCCCGCTCAGCGGCGTCCTGACCCCCAAGGCCAAGCCCGCCGGCACCCCCGACCTCCCGCCCGCCAACGCGGCCGTCGAGAAGCTGCTCCCCGGCCACCACTGATTCCGGACGGGACGACGGAAAAGCGAGGGCGACGGGACCCCCCACGGGCCCGCCGCCCTCGCGACTCAGGGACGCCTCACGCGGGCGTCAGTCGGCGACCACCAGGGACGGGGTCTCCTTCGTGAGGACCTCGCCGCGGAAGAACGCCGGGCTCTTGCGCTGCATGACCAGCATGATCACGAAGCCCAGGAGCAGCAGGCCGACGCCGATCACGAAGACCGAGCCGACGCCGAAGACGGAGGAGCCGGAGCCGTAGGCCGGGTCCCACATGTCGTAGAGGGTCTTGCCGAAGACGCCGGTCAGCATCAGGCCGCCGAGGAAGGGCATGAGGCCCTTGTAGGCGAAGTCGCGGCCGGTGCGGAAGAGCTCGCCGCGGAAGTACCAGACGCAGGCGAAGGCCGTGATCGCGTAGTAGAAGCAGATCATCAGGCCGAGCGCGTAGATCGTGTCGACCAGGACGTTCTCGCTGACCAGGGTCATGACCGTGTAGAAGACGCCGGTGGCGACGCCCGCGACGACCGTGGCCTTGCCGGGGGTCTTGAAGACCGGGTGGACCTTGGTGAAGGACTTCGGCAGCGCCTCGTAGGTGGACATCGCGAGGACCGTGCGGGCGACCGGGATGAAGGTCGTCTGGAGGCTCGCGGCGGCGGAGGCGAGGACGGCGACGAAGAGCAGGATGCCGAGCGTGGGGCCCATGACCGGGCCGGCGAGGGCGGCGAAGACGTTGTCGGAGGTCTCCGGGTTCGCGAGGCCGAGGCCCTCCTCGCCCGAGCCGACGACCATCTGCGCGGCGACGCCGGTGGCGAGGTACGAGCCGACGAGCACGACCATCGCGATGAGGGCGGCGCGGCCGGGCGTCTTGGCGCTGCCGACCGTCTCCTCGTTGGCGGTCATGCAGGTGTCCCAGCCCCAGTACATGAAGATCGAGAGGGAGAGGCCGGCGGTGAAGGCCGCGAAGGACTGGACCGCGAAGGGGTTCATCCAGGACCAGGAGAAGGAGACGGAGGTCTCGAAGTCGCCGGCCTTCGACAGGGCCATCGCCACGAAGATGCCGAGGACGAGGAGCTGGAGGCCGACCAGGGTGTACTGGACGCTCTTGGTCGCGGTCATGCCGCGGTAGCTGATCGCGGTCGCGGCGGCGATGAGCGTGAGGCAGGTGATGATGTGGACGGCCTTGTTGTCGTCCAGGGCGGCGACGGAGTCGCTGCCGGTGATCTCGCCCGCGAGGAGCCAGAAGTACGAGGTCGCGACGCCGGCGAGGTTGGAGAGCACGATGATCGTGGCGATCACCAGACCCCAGCCGCACATCCAGCCGATCTTCGGGCCGAAGGCCTTCACGGTCCACGTGAAGGAGGTGCCGCAGTCGGGCATGACCTTGTTGAGCTCCCGGTACGCGAAGGCGACGAGGAGCATCGGGAGGAAGCCCGCGAGGAAGACGGCGGGCATCTGGAGGCCGACCTCGCCGGCCGTGGAGCCGAGCGTGGAGGTCAGGCAGTAGACCGGGGCGACGGTCGAGATACCGATGACGGCGCTGCCGAGGAGACCGACGGAGTTCCCGCCGAGGCCCTTCGTACGCACGCCGTGCGCGTCGTCCGCGCCGGCGCCGGGGGCGCTGACGCCCCTTACCGTGTCTCCGGCCTGGTGCCGGGCATCCACCTGAGTCATGAACAGGACGTTAAATGCTGCGGTTTCCACATCCGGAGGACCCCGCTCCGCTCAGATGATCGATCATCGCCTTGCATTGGAAGGGTCCAAAGACCCTATGGCCAATGATTGAAAGATCGACGACCGGGCGGGACCGACCAACTGGTAGGTCGGTCGGCCCGCGTCCGATATGCGGGAACCGCAGCAACACCCCAAATGTCCGGTTTGAAAATTTCCCGTGTGATTCAGGAGACGGCCACCGGAGGGTCGTCACCCCGGCCAGACGACCGCCTGGAGCTCGCTGTACGCGTGGAGCGCGTACGAGCCGACGTCCCGCCCGACACCGCTCTTCTTGAACCCGCCGAACGGCGCCTCCATGTTCCGTCCGATCGTGTTCACGCCCACCCCGCCCGCCCGCAGCCGGGCGGCGACACGGAAGGCGCGGGCCACGTCGCCCGACCACACGTAGTCGATGAGGCCGTAGTCGCTGTCGTTGGCGAGCGCGATCCCCTCCTCCTCGTCGTCGAAGGGCACGACCACCACGACGGGACCGAAGATCTCCTCCCGCACCACCCGCATCTCGTTGGTGCAGTCGGCGAGGAGCGTCGGGGCCACGTAGAACCCCTTCGCGAGGTCGGGGCGCTCGCCGCCCGCGACGACCCGCGCCCCCTCCTTCCTCCCCAGCTCGACGTACGCCTCCACGCGGTCGCGGTGCGCCGCCGAGATCACCGGGCCGACCACCGTGCCCCGCTCGGCCGGGTCGCCGACCTTCATGAACGCGAGGTAGCCGGTGAGCTTCTCGATCAGCTGCTCGTAGATCCCGCGCTGGGCGAGGACCCGCGTCGGAGCCGTACAGATCTGGCCGCTGTAGAAGGAGAACGTCGTCCCGATCCCCATCGTCGCCGAGTCGAGGTCGGCGTCGTCGAAGACGAGCGCCGCGCCCTTCCCGCCCAGCTCCATCAGCTGCCGCTTGAGCGAACGGCCGCAGACCTCGCCGATCGCCTGGCCGACGGCGGTGGAACCGGTGAAGGAGACCATGTCGACGTCCGGGGAGTCGACGGCCGCCTCGCCCACGGCCTGCGCGGAACCGGTGACGACGTTGACGACCCCGGCCGGGACACCCGCCTCCTCCAGCGCCCTCGTCATGGCGAAGACGGACAGCGGGTCCTGCGGGGCGGGCTTCACGACGACCGTGTTGCCCATCGCGAGCGCCGGGGCGATCTTGCCGGCCGGGTTGGCCCACGGGTTGTTGTACGAGGTGATGCAGGTGACGACGCCTACCGGGCGCCGTACCGCCACCGCGCCCATCACCCCGGCCCTGCCCATGGGCCCGGCCTCGTTGATCTGCGGGGGCAGGGCCTCCTCCACCGGCTCCATCGCGCCGCGCGCGTACCGCCGGAAACGGGAGGAGCCGATCGCGACCTGCATGCCGCGGGCGATGCCCGTGGTGGCGCCCGTCTCCGCCTGGGCGAGCCGGACGTTCTCCTCGGCGTCGCGGGCCATGAGGTCGGCGGCGCGGTCGAGGATCGCGGCGCGCTCCTCCGGCCGGGTACGGGACCAGGTGGCGAAGGCCTCGCGGGCGGCGGCCGCCGCCTCGTACACCTGGGCGCGGGAGGCCTCCGGCGCGAGCCCGACGAGCTCCTCGCTCGCCGGGTCGATCACCTCGTAGTGCCCGCCGTCGGGCTCGACCCACCGCCCGCCGATGAACAGCTTCTCGGTCCTGACGCTCTCGTCGCTCATCGTGTCGCCACCGTCCTCGTGTCGCGGCCCGAGCGCAGCACCTTGCCGGGTATCGCGCCGGTCACCTGGTCGTCCCTCACCGTCTCCACCCCGTTGACCCGGACCGAGACGATCCCGATCGCGCGCGAGTCGAGGCGCGGGCTGTCGCCCGGCAGGTCGTGCACGAGCGTCGCCGGGCCCGCCTCGATCCGCTCGGGGTCGAAGAGGACGAGGTCGGCGTGGAAGCCCTCCTCGATCCGGCCGCGCTCACGGAGCCCGAAGAGCCGGGCGGGGTCGTCGGTCAGCATCTTCACCGCGCGCTCGACCGGCACCAGCTTCCGGCCGCGCAGGCAGTCGCCGAGGAAGCGGGTCGTGTACGGGGCCCCGCACATCCGGTCCAGGTGCGCGCCCGCGTCGGAGCCGCCGAGCAGGACGTCCTCGTGCTCCCAGGTCTCCTTGCGGAGGGCCCACGAGGCGGGGTCGTTGTCGCTGGGCATCGGCCACAGGACGGTGCGGAGGCCGTCGTTGGCGCAGATCTCGACGAGGGTCTGGAAGGGGTCCTGGCCGCGCTCGGCGGCGATGTCGCCGACGACCCGCCCCGTGAGCCCCTCGTTCTCCTCGCTGTACGTGTCCCCGATGACGTACCGCCCGAAGTGCGCGAGGCGCCGGAAGACGCCGGCCTCCTTGGAGTCGGCGCGGCGGAGCATCTCGGCGCGGACGCCGGGGTCGCGGAGCTTCGCGATCCGCTCGGGGACCGGGAGCCCGAGCACCTCTCCCCAGCCGGGGATCAGGTTGAGCGCGCAGAAGGTCCCGAGGGACATGTTCATGGGCGTCAGGATCGGCATCGTGAGGGCGACGATCCGGCCGCCGGCCTTCCGGGCGCGCTCGGATGCGGTGAGCTGGCGGGGGACGCGCTCGGGGACGGCGGCGTCGACGGTGAGGACGTTCCAGTTGAGGGGGCGGCCGGCGGCGACGGTCATCTCGACGAACAGCTCGATCTCGTCGTCCGAGAACTGGTCGAGACAGCCGGCGAGGATGGCCTCGATCTGGGTGCCCTCGTGCTCGCCGACGGCCCGGGAGAGGGCGACGAGTTCGGCGGGGCCGGCGTGGCGGGAGGCGACGGGGACGCCGTCGCCGTCGGAGTGGGTCGAGGACTGGGTGGTGGAGAGGCCCCAGGCGCCGGCCTCCATCGCCTCCTTGAGCAGCGCGACCATCCGCGCGAGCTGCTCGTCGGTCGCCTCGCCGCTCGTGGCGGCCTCCCCCATGACGTACCGCCGCAGGGCGCAGTGGCCGACCATGAACCCGGCGTTGACGGCGATCCGCCCCTCCAGGGCGTCGAGGTACTCGGCGAACGACGACCAGCTCCAGTCGACGCCCTCCTCCAGGGCCTTGAGGGCCATGCCCTCGACCTTCGACATCATCCGGCGCGTGTAGTCGGCGTCCTCGGGACGGTCCGGGTGCAGCGGGGCGAGCGTGAACCCGCAGTTGCCGCCGGCGACGGTGGTCACGCCGTGGTTCATGGAGGGGGTGGCGTACGGGTCCCAGAACAACTGGGCGTCGTAGTGGGTGTGCGGGTCGACGAACCCGGGCGTGAGGACGAGCCCGGTCGCGTCCTCGGTGGACCGGGCCTCCTCCCGCACGGTCCCTGGCTCGGCGACGACGGCGATCCGCCCGTCCCTGATCCCGACGTCGGCGACGAAGGCGGGGGCGCCGGTGCCGTCCACGACGGTGGCGCCGGTGATGAGGTGGTCGAGCATGACGGTCCCTTCTCGCGGGGTGCTTTCCCTGACGCGGGTGCGCCCCGGCCCGGAGACCGCCGCGGGGGCCTCCGGCCGGGGCCGGTACGGGACGGCGGTCCGGGAAGACGTCGTCCCGCGCTGGTGGTGACGTGCGGGGGGGGCCGGGGGGCGGGTGGGGGCCGCGGGTGGGGTGCGGGCCGCTGCGCGGGGCCTTCACCCCACCCCCCCCCGTCCCCAAACCCGGGCGCCC